>CACYHA010000006.1:202778-248977 GCA_902774035.1 Oscillospiraceae bacterium
GACGGCAGGATCGTTTTCAAATGCCATTCCTGGCTGCTCTATCCGGAACACCGGCTGTTCTTGCCGAAGGGATCGAACATCCTGCGCTTTCTGGATGACTTTGAGATCGTCTCATGGGTGGAAAAGGACAGCTTTGACGACGCGTGGCGCGTTTTCGGAAGATACGCTGCCCTTCCGCCCGAGCAGCTGCCGCGCGACACATCGCTGCGCAGAGCCTTCGCCGACCGGCTCGCCTCCGGCGGAAAAACCGGCTGCGGCTGCGGGATAATCGTCTTTGACGGGGAAAAGATCGTCCGCTGAACGCACAGCGAACGACCGAAAAAGCCGGGACCGCGCAGTCATAGGCTTCGCCGGCGGCGAACAGGTCATTCTCCGCAAAGAAGATTGCTTGTCACGTAGTCGACCTGTTTTGCGCAAACTACGGCGAGGTCAAACTTTTTATTTACGGTCCAAACGTTCACAGTCAGGCCTTTTCGGTGGAAAGAATCGACGAGGCGGCGTGTCAGGATCGTCTGGCGGACGTCGATGTTGATCTTTTCCTCAAGGCAGCGTTCAAAAACAGGGTCATTTCTTTTTTCCGACAGGTACTGGAGATCTATCGACTCGTCGGCTTCCCTGACGAACAGCAGCGGCTCAAGGTAAAATGAAATGATCGAAATGTTTTTTCTGTCATAGTATTTGTCCACAAGGTCAAGTATACGGCGGATGTTTTCGCGGCTGAACGTCTCTTTCAGTTCGATGACGGCTGTCTTTCCACCGTTTTTGCATATTTTCAGATAATCCTCAAAAAGGCAGACTCTGACCTCGGAGTCCGTCTTTTTGTTTAAAAGGGGCACGGCCGTCAACTCCTCGAACGTGGCGGAAGAGACGGTTTTTTGCCGTTTCCCTGACGTCCGTTTCAACACCGTAAAAGCTCATTTTAGCCGCAGCCTTGAACGCCTCGGCTGTGTTGTCGACGTAACGGTCGCTGTATCCGCGGTGCGCGACATAGCGTACTTCCGACTTCGGAACAAGGATGACTGTCGCGCCGACGGCGATCAGCAGAGCTGCAAAGATGCAGATGACGGTAAGGATGATTCTGAAAGCTCTCTTTTTTGTTTTCATACTCTATTTCTCCGCTTTCTCTTTATTCTCTTTATTCGGTGATCCTGAGGCTGCCCACATTCAGGAAAGCCCCGTCCGACTCTCCTTTTGCCTCCCAACGGACGAGCAGACCTTCCTCATTCGATATCGACAGACCGACGATATACTCCCCAGGAAGCGCATCTTCCGGCAGTTTTACGCAAAACGTCTCGCTGACCGGTCCCGGCAGCCATTTACGCACGTCGACGCCTGTGTCAAAGACGAACTCACGCCCGCCGCTTTTCAGCCGGAGGCGAAGCGGCACGGCGTTGTAAATCGGCGCCACCCCGACGTTTTCCGCTTCAAGGGAGAACATGAGCGTTTCCCCGGCCCGCGCCCTCGATGGATACTCAAACGCACGCGGCACAAAATGATATCCCATTTTCCCGACCCAGCGCTCCACCTTGTCCCGCCATTTTTCCGGTATCGGGAAGGACTTGGCGTTGAAGGTGCTCGCGTTCCAGGCCAGAGTTTTTTCGATCATCTCGTCAATATCCCAGCCCTTGCGTTCCCATTCGCCGAGCCACCAGAAGCTCTCGAACGAGACCGGCGCCTTTTTCCAGAGCTCCCCGAGAGTATCAACGGCGTTCGGATATTTGACGGTCATATGATGCGGCTCCCCGACGCCGTCGCCGCGCCAGCCGCACGGCGTGCTGCCGCAGGCATAGGTGATGAGCCACGGCGCCGCGACCTGACCGATAAGGCGAGTGTTTTTGAACGAGGAGGTGTAAACGTCCATGAGTTCCTCGAGCGCGGCGCGCGGATAATCCCCGACGCGGTGTCCCTCGCCCCACGCTCCGGTGATGGAGATGTCCATCACGTCAAGGATCGGGTCGCCGTCGAACCGCCGGGCGAGCTCAGCGACGGCTTCGCCGAAGAGGCGGAGATAAGCCGGGTCCGCCGGCGAGTCCTTCACCCTCATGCCGTCCGGCCTCTCCGGGCAAGGCATAAGCTTTTTCAGCCACGCCGGCACGTCGTCCCTCGCCCGCGTGCTGTGCGGCATAAGGCGCAGCATGACCGTCTGTTCCTTTTCTTTCGCCCTCGCAAGGATGTTTTCTATGACTGTGAAGTCGTACTCCCCGCGCTCCGGTTCAACGTCCTTCCACGGCAGACGGATGTACGCTACAGCAGCGGCAGGGTAAAAGCCTTGGCCGTTCCCGCCCCGGCCGATCTCATCGCCGACGGGATAGCACTCCGTCGCCTCGGTCTCGATCATTTTTTTTGCCGGGTCGACGATCAGATCGTCAAAGAGCGGGTCGTCCCGGAACATCTGATAACTTGTAAAGCCGATAAACGGGTTGTTTACGGGCTTGTCCGAACGTTCAAAAATAGTTTTTTTGTCGGGTATTCTTTCCATGATGCTTCCTCCCCCGGCCGGCTGCCGCGCACAACGCGTCAACCGCTCTTTTAATGATAATAGCACACATTCAACGGTCAGTCAACAATCTTTTTGGGCTAACAAAAAATGATGCGATTTTAGAAAAACATCGTTCGCTTTTTTAGAAAGCAAAAATGCCGAAAACCCGCATAAAATCTGGGGATTTCGGCATTTGACTGGTGGCACCCCCCCTGGGGGAATTATCCGGCGCTGCCGCGCCTATCGCCTCGCTGCGCTCGTTGCCGCGTCGGCGAAAACAGTCCGTCGGACTGTTTCCTTCCGCATCCTGCGGATGCTCCCTCCTTGTTCGATTCCCGGCGGCGCAGCGAATATAAAGCACTGGCCGAACGGAAGGGAAAAACGGTGGTGGAAATATCTGACGGCTAGTCGTTGTCTTAACACATATAAATAGTCAAGTATGATTGACTAAATCGTACTTGACAAAACAACCACAGACTTTTTCGAAATGTGGTTGTATTCATGATTCAGACTTGTCAATTGCTTTGCTTAGCATGGCGTCAAATGCATTCAGGGTTATACCGGTTTTGCCATCCATCCGATCCTGTTCAACTGTAAGTAGTTTTTCTTGAAGTGCAAGCATTCTTTCTCTACAGTCAGAGCTTTCGCAACTGTTTTTTCTTTTCATTATCCCTCCATATACACCGAAAACGGAACGCGGAAGTTCTCGGTCGGTGTCGGGTCGTTTCTGGGGTCATCTTCGTCGTCCTCATCGTCATCCGGCAGCTCATCCACATAAGCGTGGAACACCTTGCCGATATCCATCAGGCGTGCAATCGTCTCATTCTTGTAACGTGTGATATAGCCAAGCTCTTTTCCTTCTGTCGTGCAGACCATGATCGCCCAGCGGTCGTGGTCGTTGTTCGGGTCGCGGAAGAGTTTGAGTTCTGTGCCGGGAGTCAGCGATTGCAGCAATTCACGGCCTTCGTCGCTGTTGCGGTCC
This sequence comes from Oscillospiraceae bacterium, assembly GCA_902774035.1. GTDB lineage: Bacteria > Bacillota > Clostridia > Oscillospirales > Acutalibacteraceae > UBA6857. The sequence goes on from CACYHA010000006.1 coordinate 206,240, forward strand.
ACATGAAACTGCAGACCGGCGATCCCGGTTTGCAGCACGAGCAGCATCTGCCCCTTCTGGCGGAAGGCGTCGCGGTTGAAATAGCCCGCGCGCAAAAGCGCGGGCTGTTCCTGCTTGAGATACTCAGCCATGGATCGTCCCCCTCAGAAGCTCGGTGATGGTGTCTTTGACCTGATTTGTTTCGATCTCGCACTGCTTTGCGCGCAACTTGAGGCTCATCATATATTCCTCCTGCTTTGCGGGGTCGTTCAGCACTTCCACCGCGTTGAACGGGAACCCGTTACTGATGACATTGACGAACGAGGATATTTTTATACTTGGTGTCCTAAAACTGGGCGAGCGGATGGGGATTCGTTGTGCAGATTGACGAAATATCCGAGGCCCACGGTGGGCATTCGGGAAGGCGACCAAGCATTTTTTCAGGCAATACATAAAAAGCAACCACGTTGTGAACGCGAAATTGAGGTGTTCATAACGTGGTTGCTTCTCGTTTTTACAAAAAGGAAGTAAAAAACTCAAAAATCGTTTTGAATTTTTTTAGATTTGTTTTGAACAAGCAAAAATCGTTTTGAAAAACTTGACAAGCGTTTTGAAAAACAGTATGATCTGTTTAGAAAAACAAAGGAGTTTGTCAGCAAAAAAGCGGATAGCTATATGAAGTTGCTGTTTCTCGGCACCTCGCACGGCGTGCCGGAAAAAGAGCGCCGTTGTTCGTCCTTCCTTTTGGATGTCGGCGGCAGCTAATACGTCATTAACATGGGCACGCAGACGATCGAAGACCTGTGCCGCCCGGACGTGGATTTTCCGCAGATCGCGTTTGAAAAAGAACTGGATCTGATCGTCTGCGAGCTGGCGCATTCTTCGCCGAAGGCGTGCATCGCCGCATTCGACCGTACAAAGGCGAAACGGGTTTTGCACACGCATATCAATGATCGCCGCTGAGCTGAGGCGCTTTCTGCGCAGTTGAATATACCGTACAAGTACCAATATGGCGCTGCCTATGACGGCATGGAGCTTATGCTGTAAGAGAAACCCATGGAAAAGAAGAACCGGCAAAGCTGCACAACAAGTACAGCGGTTAATTACTGCGACTTAAGAACATAAAATCGGAGGTATTATGATGAACCGAACAAAACGAATCCTTGCCCTGGTTTTGGCTTTGCTTCTCTGCTTGGGCTGCTGCGTGACTGCTTTTGGCACCGAAAAAAGCGCTGAGCCCACCGAGCCGCTGCAAAACGTGCCGACACAGAACGTCAAGATTACGTCCGGCTTTTGGCGCGACTACCAGCGCCTGACGATCTGTGAGATCATTCCGGCCGCGATCGCCAATGTGGAAAAGGGCACGGGCGGCATGCCGAATATCATCAACGCCGCAAAGCTGCACCGCGGCGAAGCGCACGGCGGCTTTTCCGGCGCGCTCTATGTGGATTCCGACGTCCACAAGGTACTGGAATCCATGTGCTATGCGCTGACCGTCGATCCGATGGGGGATTCCGTGGTCCTTTCCGCACAGCGGCAGATCCGTGAAAAGTTGGAGGAATGGATCCCCTATTACCTTGACGCGCAGGACGAGAACGGCTATTTCGACACCTACTATATTCTGCAGTCGGGACTGACGAAGTATTCCGACGTGAACAACCATGAACTGTACTGCATGGGGCACTTCATCGAAGCGGCGCTTGCGCATTACGCCTGCACAGACGGCGCGGATGCCCGACTGCTGGTAGAAGCGATCCGTGTGGCGGATCACCTTGCGGCGACCTTCGGCACGGGCGCCGGACAGCGCAAACAGATCCCCGGCCATCAGGAGATCGAACTTGCGCTGCTCAAGCTGGCGCTGCTTTGTCAAACTCTTGGCACAAATTACGCCGAAAAGGCACAGGCCTACAGCAAGCTTGCGGCGTTCTTCCTCGATACGCGCGGCGATTACGCCGGCCGCGCCGTGGATTGCGGCGCGTGGATCCATTGGCAGGATCATCTGCCGGTCGCCGAACAGACCGAAGCCGTCGGCCATGCGGTGCGCGCGCAGTATATGTATACCGCAATGGCGGAGCTTTCGTGCGTGAATCCGACCCGGCGCGCGCTCTATGAAAACGCGCTTGCCGCCCTTTGGAACGATGTGACCCATACCAAGCAGTATGTCACCGGCGGCGTCGGTCACTCCGACCACATGGAGGGCTTTTCCGCTTCCTATGACCTGCCGAACGACAAGTCCTACTGCGAAACCTGTGCAGGCATTGCGAACATGCTTTGGAACCGCGCCATGAGCAAGCTCGACCCCAACAGCGTTTATGCCGGCCAGATCGAGACCGATCTCTATAACGCGGTGCTCGGCTGCGTGAACTTCGACGGCAACGCGTTCTTTTATCAAAACTATCTTGCCACCGACACAGGACTGACGCGCAGCACATGGTACGGCACAGCCTGCTGCCCGCCGAACCTCACGCGCACCCTGCTTTCCCTCGGCAGCTATCTCTACAACATCAGCGACACGGCGCTCTATGTCAATCAGTATATCTCCAACGAAGCGCAGGTCGCTTTCGGCGGCACGCCGGTCAAGGTGACGATGTACAGCGACTTCCCGAACAAAGGCAGCGGCAGCCTGACGCTTTCCATGGAGGAAGCCGCAGATTTCACGCTGCATCTTCGCATGCCCTCCTGGGCGGATTCCCATTCGATCAAGGTGAACGGGGAACGGCTGCGGTTGTCTGCGGACGAAAACGGTTGGCTTTCGCTCGCCGGACCGTGGCAGAACGGCGACACGGTCGAATTCGATTTTTCCACGCCCGTGCAGTTTGTAAAAACGCCGGAACAAGTCACAACGAACATCGGTTATGCCGCCGTACGGCGCGGCCCGCTGATCTATTGCGCCGAAGCGGCGGACAACAACTTCAAGACCGCATTTTCCGTGATTGACGAAACCGCCGAAGCGACCCTTGTCTGGACAGATTCTCTGGACGGCAAGGCCGACCCCTACGGCGTGCGCGATCTCTATCAGATCAGGATCCCCGGCAGTCAGCAGAATCAAGCCGGCACGCTCCCGGTCACCTGGACGCTGGTTCCGTTTTATGCCCGCTGCAACCGCGCAAAGGGCGCAATGAACGTCTTCCTTCCGGTGGCGTTCCGGGCGCACGAACTGCATCAATATGCAACGCCGTCCGCGTCCTATACCTATCCCGGCGACTCGCCTTTGCATCTCAACGACGGCAGCAACAGCCCCGCCAACCGCTGGACCAGCTACAACTACGGCAACATTCTGCAGGACCCCTGGGTGCAATATGACTTTGATGCGCCGGTCGAACTTGGCGGCTGCGAGATCTGGTGGTACGACGATCAGGGCGGCGTGCAGCTGCCGGACGGCTTTGAGATTTATTACAAAAGCGGCCCGGCCGATTTCTTTGCCCCCGTGCAGCACGACGGCGTTTATACCTGTGACCGCGCAGACACGTTCCAGACCTATACGTTTGCCCCGGTCAGCGTGACAACGCTGCGTCTGGTCTTCCACGTCAGCAAAGCCTCCGCAGGCATTGTGGAATGGAAGCTCCTGCGGCCGCGGGAGGTGCCGACCGACGAGCCGACGAATCCAACAGAACCAACGACAAAACCCACGACGCAGCCGGACATACCGCAGCAAAACGGGTCGAACAGGAACTTCTTTGACCGCCTGCTTGACTGGTGGCACACTGTGATTCAGTGGTTCAAAAACCTGTTTTCGTTCAAATAGTGCATAGAGAAGCAACCACGTTATGAACGCGAAAATGCGGGGTTCATAACGTGGTTGTTGGTTAGTATTCATCCAGATGTTCTCGAATAAAGCGATCGAATTGCCATTCGGGGCCTTCAAACAACGTTTGCAGCAATGCTTGCCGCAAGTCTTCCTTGGTCATTTTTGAAACATAATCAATCAGCAAGTTTTCTACCCGCTCTTGTTCGCGTTCTGCCTCTTCTTCTGCTTCGATGACTTCCCGATAGTAGCGATCTGCTTCTTTTGGGAACGCTTGAAAATAAACCGCGACTTTATGCTTGCAAATAATCCGTTTCCCGTTAGCGTGAGGACAATCGCATTGGGAACTGCGAGGATGCGCCAAGTCTATGATTACAAGATATGGCGTTGATTTTGTGCCGGAAACCAATCCCTCGAAACGATTGTTGTCGATCTTTTTGCATTCTTTTACTTTTTTCGCTTTGTAGTATTCATAGCCGCGCCAAGCGGAAGCATAACTGGCAAGGTCAAGTAAGCTCATATGTTCCTTTCCTTATTTAACAAAATAATGGGCTATTATGATTGTGTGCAGATTTCAACATGCTTTCCGCTGAACGCAACCCCGAATTTGAATACTGGCAGCACACCTCTTGTTATCATTTCAGTATCATAGGATTTTTCATTGATCTGAGATAAAGCTGACTGTGCAAGTTTTTCTAATTGCTCGTCTGTTAAACTCTTCTGCGCTTTCAATTCAAACAGAACACCCGGTCGGTTGCTTGCTTTCGGCATTAACTGAATATCGAATCTTCCTTCGCCGGATTCTCTGTTGGATGTCACATAGTATTGATCGTCAAACATTGCGCAGATTCCGAGGAAGAGACCGTGGAAAAACAGCTCGCCAACTGTATCAAAACTGCTCGCAGAACGGATCAACAGATTTCGGAGATGAACTTGCAGTTTTTCCGGATTGTTGGTATAAATTGCCTCTTGAATCGCGACCGCTGAGGATGGCGAAACGATACTGTCAAGCTTTTGCAGTACCTCTTTGTTATAAACCGATTTGATCTCCTTATTTGGTATGGATACCTCGCACATAAAATCACCGTTGGGGGAGATGGCGGCATTTTCTGCTTTCAAGTATCCTGCAACCAGCAAAAAGCTGTAGATTGTCGATGGGTTTTTTTGAATTTGCGGATAAATGACACCGGTATCAATTAAAGTCAAAAACTTATCGCCCTGCAGCAGCTTCTCCAAACGTTCATATATTTCTTCATTCGCATTAGAAATGACTTCTGATATAATATCGTTACTGCCGGTGGATTGCCAAAAAGCGCGTGGCTTGCATCCGATATTAAAATAGTTAATGACTGACCAGGGATTAAAGATTTCCGTATTACCAAAGCGATAACCGTCATACCATTCACACAACTCCTTCAGCTGATCTTCTGCATGATAGTATAAAGCAAGCTGCTCAACCTCTGCGCGTGTAAATCCAAAATACGTGCTGTATTTTTCATCCAGAATCGAATAAATCACAAGATTATTGAGACCGCTGAAAATACTTTCCTTTGCAACACGAAGGATCCCTGTTAAAAAACCATAAGCCAAACAGGGATTGTCTTTCAATCCACCCGAGAATAAGTTTCGCATGAAGTCAACAACTTCGTCGTAAAAGCCTTTCGAGTGCCCCTGTTGGATCGGAACATCATACTCGTCTATGATGATAATTGCTTTTTCTCCGTGGTGCTGATACAGCAGTTTAGACAAAAGGGCAAGTGCTCCGGACAGAGACACAAGATCTGCTTTTCGTTCTGCTATCTCGAGAAAACACTTTTTTTCGAAATCGCTGCACCGACTTGAATTCAACAATTCGCTGTGCCGCGAAAACTCATTTCCTATAGTTGATTTCAACATTTCAAAGGTTTTATCCCAAGTGTCGAATTTTATATCTTTGAAAGTTATAAAAATGACGGGAAACCTTCCCTGATAGGAACGGTATTTTTCACCGCACTTCCAAATAGCTCTGTTTTGAAAAAAGATCGAGGTATCTTCATCGGCTTTTTCAAAAAATGTTTTCAGCATATCCATGTTCAGCGTTTTACCAAAGCGGCGAGGACGCGTATACAGAGAGACCATTGGACGCTCATCGAGGAAATCCTTAATCATCATTGTCTTATCAACATAATAGTATTGTGTTGATGCAATTTGATATTTTGTAATGCCAATAGGCAGGGGCAGAATTTGATCTTCGCCTGTTTCTGAGTGTGGCTGATTCTTATACCTTTTATCGGTAGGACGAGGAGTATTTTTAGGAATCAGCCATGCTTTCCCGTGTTTTTGTGCCCCGGGGATTTTTCCCTCACGGCACAGCTTGGTAATTCTTGTATCAAAAATGCCCCATTTCTCTGATGCTTCTTTTACTGACATCATATCTGTCATACAAAACCCTCCCTATTCAGGCTCAAGAATAGTATAACTCATTTTTCAGAATAATGCAAGAAAAATTCGGAATAATGCAAGCAATATTCAGAATAATATTGCGCATCTTCGAACGCTATTATTATTTTAAGCGGTTATTATAAATGGAATCTATTGTTTTTAGAAGATCCAGATATATCCAAAAAATCGACCCGCTACTGATGACATTGACGAACGACGAAATTTTTATACTCGGTGTCCTAAAACTTGGTGAGCGAATGGGGATTCGTTGTGCAGAATGACGAATCCTTTGAGGCTTACGGTGGGCATTTGGGAAGGCATTTAACAAAGTTTCAAGACTTAACATAAAAAAGGAACCACGTTGTGAACGCAAAATCGCGGTGTTCATAACGTGGTTGTTTGTTATTCGAAATCAAACAAAGGAAACGGTTTTTGTAGATTTATCGCGTGATCTGCCTTGCCTTCGTAAATGTGCTGTTGAAATACTTGCCGTTTGTTTATATAGAACTGCGGAGATACAGAGTGATGTGTGTTCCCGTGAGTAATGGCACAATGAGTTAGAAAATATAAAAATGTTTACTTTTTTACACATAAATACCTATATAATGACTAATTCAAATAATTAACCACAATATTCTGAAAAAATACTTGACAAAATTATAATTTTCGATATACTATACATAGGAAGAAAGGAGGAATTACCATGTCTGTGTTCAGCGATCGCTTGATTGCGTTGATGAATCGTCGTGGTCTTTCACAAAAAGAACTCTCGATAAGAGTTGGAGTAACAGAGGCGGCCATGTCCTATTATGTTAAAGGTTCCAGAACTCCACGCGGTGAGATCCTTGCTCGAATAGCGAAGGAACTAGGCTCGAGTGCAGATTATTTGCTTGGGACATCGGATGCTGACGATTGTGATAACAACAAAGAGCTTCTGTATCTGCAACGAAACCTTGGAAAGCTGGATTCTGAAAAACTGAAAAAAGCTGAACGAATACTCAAGGCAGCATTTGATGATATTTTCGATGATGAGGAGTGAAACAACTACGGATACGAAAGTGTGTTTTAACTGATATAAAAAGGAGGAATGTCCTTTGATTGTCTTAAACAAAATAAAAGCACTGCATTGATTGTTGGCACAATCGTTGCAATGCTTTGCCTTCGAGTATCTCTACCCGTAATCTGGTATTCTTATTATATGAGATTCGAAGGCAAAAGTCAATGGGCAGGTTTCAGTCTTGCAATTATTTTGGTTTTAGGTTACAATAAAACGGAAGAAAGCAAAAGATTCATCCGGTTTCGATTCGGCGCACACCCCGACCATCCGCAAACAATACGCCGTCGAAGCTTTGAAATGCTTTTCAAGAAGGCAACGCATGGACGAGAAGAAAAAAGAGAGCCGCGATGTGGGCTTCCAAATGAATGAGAGAAGGCGTATAATCATGAAAATGAAACAGCTGCTGTCGATCCTTATGGCGTTTGTTCTTTTCTGTTCAGACATCTTACCGGCGCTTGCGGTGAACGCGCCGAGAACAGAGGCCGCCGCAGTGCAGAAGATCGAAGAAGCAGAAAGTGATTTGTACTCTTTTTTCAGCCGCCTTGTCAATCGGATCCTTGCTTTTTTCAAAAAGCTTTCATCGCTGTTTCAGCGCAGCAGCAACAGCGGCGTAACGCTCGAGCTGCCGAAAGAAGGCGCCGTCACAGGCGCGCGGGTCAGCGCGAAGGTCCGCGTGAACGACGATATGACGGACTATGAATATTACATCGTCGATTGGGGCGACGGCGCATGGAGCTATAACGGCCCTTATGTGTATATCGACTCTGCCCGTATCACCGGCGAAGTGTATCATACCTATCGCCAGCCCGGCGCTTACACGGTCAAAGCCTGCGGCGTCAATCTGGCGGCAGGTACGTTTTACGGCTGGACTGAACCGCAGACGCTGGATGTGGGCGGCGATGTGCAGCCGTCGCACCCGATCGCCGACGGATCACCGATCTGTTCGTCAAGCGGCGGCCGGCTGTTTGCAGCCGGGAACATTGCCGACGGCAAAGCGTGTACCCGCTGGCAGAGCGCGGCGGCAAAATCGGCAGATACGTCCGACTATATCGGCTATTTGTTTGACGATGTTTACACGCTGGAATTGCTGGAAATCGACTTTCCGAAGGATCTGACGACGTTCCCCTCAAATGTTACGATAGAATACACCACCGACGGCGGCAAGACCTGGTATATGCTGCCGCATTACTACTATGTTTTGCCGAATTCCGAAGGGCTGTATGCCTGCGTGATGAACTTTCCCAATCCCAAAGGCAAAACGCTGTCACTGCCGCTGGACGGAATTGCGGCAAACGGGGTTCGCTTCCGCGGTATCGACTATCTTGCGTCCGATTATGTCGGGTACAGCTTCGGCGTCAGCGAGATGCGCGTCTACGGCAAAAAAGGCACGCTGCTCTACACGTCCAACGACGGCTGTTACAACGCCGATCTGAGCAATATGTGGGCGATCTTCGGCACGGCAAAGACGGAACCTCGCATGTACAATTCTCTGCGCGGCGCACGGTCGAACGTGGAGCCCTTCCGTTCCGGGATGACGATGATCGCTTCCATCGAATGGCTGGCATGGAACGGGATGAAACTCAACTGGTCTGGCTTCGACGAAGCGAAAGATATCCATCTGCAGTCGCTCAATTGGGCGGTGTACGGCGGCGACGGCTGGTATTACGACGAAGAAACGGGGCAATATCTCGTGGATGAATCGGAGTATGAGACCAATGCGCGCGACGACGGTTTTATCTGGGCGACGGAAGCCGCGCCAAAGCATCTGGACGCGCAGACGCATTATACCAACAATTCTTCGCTGATCATTGCCGCGCGCGACTATCTTCTTTCTACGGATGACCCGGAGGGCTTCCTTTCCATGGTCAACCGGCGCGGTCAGGTCATGCGCGACAAGCTGCGCAAAGCGATGGACTATATGCTCGTCAACTTAAACGGCGCATCCGGGCTGATGACGATTTATGACCCGCGCAACGACGGCACGGTGCACGGCGTTTCCTCCAACTACTGGGACAGCCTGAACTTTTTCGGTTATCAGTCCGCCTATGAAAACGTGTTTTTCTATCAGGCGGTGCTGGCGATGGCGGATATCGAAAGCTTTCTCGGCAACACGGCCGAAGCCGAACGGTACACGCTTCTTGGATCCAAAATCAAACAAGTCTTCAACGAGACCTTCTGGGACGCCGAAAAGGGGCGCTATATCACCTCGATCAACATCAAAGGCGAGCGGCTGGACTTTGGAATCACTTTCGTCAATTTCATGGCGGCGTCTGCCGGCCTCGCCTCGAAGGAACAGTCGAAAAGCATATACGATTGGATCGACGGAACACGCATCATCGAAGGCGACACCTCCACCGGCGAAGACATCTACGCGTTCAAGGTTGCGGCACGGTCAAATACCGTTGCCGTTGAAACGATCGAAGAAGACGGGCTGCACTATTGGTGGTATAACGGGCATGATTTCAACGACGTATTGCCGGGGCATTGGGGCTTATACGGTCAGCAGATGCAAAACGGCGGCACGATCTTTTACATCTCCTATTACGATATTGCCGGACGGACGAGTCTCTCCAGCGACAACGCGATCGAACGCTTCAACATCATCATGGACGAATTCCACAAGGATGCTCTGCGCCGCGACCCCCGCACAAAATGGGGCACCTACCTTGTAAGTATCAACGGCGAGTTTCCGGAATCTGGTCTTGTACCGTATTCGTTCGTTTCAGAAATCGTTGGAATCACACCGCAAGTGAAAGGACTTGAAATCAAAGCGAACCTGCCCTCCGATATGACATATGCGGGGGTCAGGGAATACGAATACCGCGGAAAGACCTACAGCATTGAAGTGAACAAAACAGTGACCGCGCCGGAAATGACGTTGAACGGCGGAACTTATACGGTCAAGGTGCCTGCCGACGGCGCATATTATATCACAATGCAAAACACCGTTGTAAAAGGTTGATGAGAATAGAAAGCTCTGAGGATCACGCGACCGCGTTGGTTTCAGTATATAAACAAGGGCGCGTTGCAAAAAAACAATCCGAAAACAAAGGCACCAGTTCACCCGAAAGGGTTGGCTGGTGCCAAAGTTTGTGGTAAAATTATGGTGTGAACTACAACTTTACCACAACAGAGTATACTGTTACTGTTGAACACAACGATTAGGGATCTTAAAACTTAAGGAGAAAGCTGAAAGGGTGCAGTAATCCTATTCGCACATTTGCCTCCTTTGCGGTTTCATGCTACACTTTGCGTGAAATCAAAACAAGGAGGCATTCTTTATGAAAAAACACATCTATAATGAACAAAACGGACTGCACTACACCCTGCATGGCGACGACTGAGGGACAACGCGTTAGGCGACACCCGACAATATGTCCGTTTTGCCGGATTTACCCTCACAAAATCGGACGCGGAAACGTATTTTCGCGCCCGCGACCCGAGGCGAAGGGTGAATCAGTGGAAGGACATCACCATCAATTTGTTCATCTAAAAAGACTCCGTCGGAGAAATCCGGCGGAGTTTTTGCGCGTGAGGATAATTCACTTGTTTTTGCTATCCATCAATTCATAGGATCACCATCAGAAAACTGCTTCGTTCTTCAAGATTGAAAGACGCTGAAAGAACATTCCTTTCATTTTCTCATCTTCAAACCAGGCTTCGTCGATGGGTTTTCTTTGGTTTAAGCCGACTTCACGAACAGCGTTGATTGCAGCCTGTTTTTGGGAGAAATTACCATCCGCTGTCTGACATACAGAACCTTCCACTGTATCATAGGATAGGAAAGCTTTGTTAAAGTCCATCAGAGGATGGAGAGAAACAGGGCGATTTGTTTTGTTGTCTATCAATAAGCCCCAGTTGCCCCAATGACGATCTGTATTACCGATCAGGTAGTCGATCACGTTCATCATGCTATAACCGTAGGCATCCAATTTGTGAACAGCCGCTTTGGAATCCTTTCCGTGATTGACACACCAAAGCTCATAATGATCGAACGGAACGATGCTGTGTGTTTCGTCCGTTATGATTTTGCAGCACGACACCGGAGTTCCGTCAAATGCTTCCGAATGATAGGAAACATGTTTGATATCAAAACAATCTACAATTTTAGAAGCTAACAGTTCGGCTTTCACATCGCGAACATCTCCGTCTTTGAGCAAGTAGAAGCTGTCGCCTCTGCGCACCCATGCTTTCGGGGCAACACCGGATGTTCCAACATCTCCCGCAGCGTCTTTGGGCTTCAAAAGCTCTGCATTCTGTGCCGTTAATTGCTTCCCTCGCAAACTCACGGCTGAAAAAGTATCTGAAAGAGAATGCCGATATAAGCTGATATCTGCGAACCGGATGCGCTCTCCTTTTGCACGAATCCAATAAACATCAGTCAGACTCAGGCCGTGATAGGAAAGCGCAATCTTTGCGCGATCCTTATCGGTTGCCGCTTGCGCAGCACCAATACTGTTCATGATTTCTTTTGCATACTTACGATCAAGGGTTAGAACCCGAGAAGCACACCAATAGTAGAAATTGTTCAGATTATTGACTCGCTCGTCAATGTCGTCGCTTTTTTTCAGATAAAGGTTGTAAGGAAGAAAAGAAGAAAACTTGATACTGCAGCGACCGTCTTCATATACAGATGCAACATGACGATCCAAGTGCATAATATCAAAATGATCCCATCCTTTTTGCAGGATATCTCTGTTGATTTGCACGCTCATGATCTTCACAACCTTTCTGTTCTTTATTAAAATTTAGTATAGCATGTTCGGCGTACAAATGCAAGCAAAGATTATTTGAAAGGTACGGATTAAAAATCTGATTACAATAAAAAAAGCAAAAAAGCATTTCGCACATTTGCCTCCTTTTTGATTCTATGCTACACTTTGCATGAACTCAAATAAAGGAGGTATTCTTATGGCAATCACAAACGAAAGCAAACCCCTCGGCAAGTACGGCAGGATGCGCAGGACGTATCTGAAAGAGCACCAAAAGGCATTCTACATTCAACTCCAAGCGCGCGGAGAGCTTTGGCAGCATCTGCGTGAGGTGGATGAACAGGCACAGTCCATGGTGGACACGATCGTTGCGCGAATGGCAGAAATCGACGGCGTGACGGAAGAGCTCAAGGCGACCGATCAGATGAAGTGGGTCGGGTTGATGAACAACTACAGGCACTGCGCGGAAGAGTTTGTGCTGCGGGATGTGGTGTACATGTAACCAGCTGGCGAAGGAGGCAAGAGAAAACCTGGAATATGTGTATACACGGAACTGCTGAATCACTTCTCCGGCGTGTAATATAGTTGTTGGCACATCCGACGGGAATCGAACTGCAAACACACACTTAGGAGAGACATGTTCTATCCGTTATCCTATGAAGATTGACAGGCTGCCCGGGCGATGATATAATCATCACAGAAGTATGAAAGAGGTGATTGCATCATGGCATCTGTTGTCGCTTTTTTGAAATCGTTGTTCCAAAAGCTAATTACGTTGTTTTCCAAAAAGAAGGGTGAAGAAGTGGTAGACTATTACGGCTGCCCGAACAGCAAAAAAGCCCAAAAGCTTCAGTTGAAAAAGAATAAGATCAAATAAGCAAAACAGCCGCGATCATTGAACGTCGCGGCTGTATTATACATAGTTGCCAAAAATCGTGATAACATATCAACGTGACGATTGCTTTAGATGGGTTCATTATTTAGGCCGTTTCTAAAGGTGAGGCAATCTTCGCAAAGAGTTTTACAGTCGCACATTTCAAACATGTTAGGATTTCGTGTGACTCCAACATAGGGTATATTTCTTTGTTTGCATATGTCAATTATTTCTTTACGATTCTTTGCGGGCATTCTGTTCCCGAGAAATACTTTTGTAACGGGGAAAAATTTGACATTGTATTGGGCGGAGTCTTTTTGTTTTCCCATATACAGAAGCAGTCTCCATTCGTTTTGATAAGCCCAGTCAATGCTTTTTCTCAATGCGCCATGAAAGTATATGTCCCACAGCTTTTCTTCCGTTGGAGGCTGATCTTCTAATCCACTAAGTTTTGCAGTCATGTTGGGGCGGCTTTTGCAGTATACCATAGGGAACAGACTGTAAAGAATTTCTTTGTATTGTTCATCATCAGGCAAAACAGTGTATTCAAGGCAAAATCCCTTATGGAAGTCCGCGTATGCACCACCCCACATAAGCTGAGAATAAGGCGATGTAGCAAAGCAAGAAACCCGGAATGTTTGTCTAAGATCTGAAACAAGTGAATCGTAATCGGAATTGATAATCATTTCAATTGATTTGTTCAAATCATTTCCTTTTGTATGTTCTAATTGCAATCTTAAACAGAAAACTTGGTTTGATAGTTTTTCAAGCTCAGACGTTGGGTTTCGCTTAAAGACACTATCAAAAGACCCTGTCTCAGAATAAACTATATAACAGTGTTGTGCCAGACTGCTTCCAAGTTCTTCAGCGGATGCAGCCTCGTTGATTTCGATTTTGCAACGGTTACAGTATTCCCTCAAACGCAACATAACATATTCTGAATAGTTGATATTAATATCCGAATCATATACATCGTCAAACTCGGTTGGCGATTGCAAGAAGACCGTGTTATTTTTCAAGGCCAACTGTGAGAAGTTGACAAACTCCCCGCTTTTATCCTTTTTTGTTGTGTTTGGAAAAAACTTATATAGTTTTAACGGCAAATTTTTAATAGATCTCTGACTGAATTCTACATATCCCATTTTTTCAATTTCAGCCAACGGAAATATTTCACCGTTTACTATGCAACATGAAGACAATAGCACAGGTAAAGCCGATCTCATGTTAAACAGCATCTCATTGATATTCATTGTAAAGTACCTTCCTAAATTCTGTTCATTTTTATTGCACTGCCAGCAGGTTCCAAATGCCACATATACAGCAATCAAGATTCATTCAAATAATAAGAAGATTTTGAATGTTAAAACATAGCCGCAATCCCAATGGGTTGCGGCTGCCGTGTTGTATGGATGGTTATTTTATCAGCCATGTGTAATCTTGTCTGCAATCAAGAATGTAATCTACATAAACGCGTTCATCCCGTACTTGATATAAAACGAGATACCAGTTTTGCACATACATTTTATGATACTTGTTATTCGGGACATACGGCTCTTGAAAAAAGGGAAAGCGGTTTGGCATGGTTTCCAGTTTGCGGAGTGCTTCCACCATCCGCTTTTTCAAATCAACAGCCGCGGGTTTGCTGACATTAGCCAGAAATGCCAAATGATTTGAAAACTCTTTTGCCGCAAGATCGGAAACAATTACAGTATACTTTATCATTCGCCTACGACCTCATTCAGCATCGCTTCAAAAGCATCCAAAGATACACCGGTTCTGCCTGCCAGTCGATCTTCTTCTACTGCAAGCAACCTTTCACGCAGTGCGAGCATTTTCTCTCTGCGTTCAAAGCTCTCGATGTCCATAACCACAAGATCGCCCTCACCGTTTTTTGTCAGATAAACGGGTTCGGCAGTATCTCTGCACAGTTTAGCGATATCGTTGTATCCCTGTCTGATTGCAGCAGACGGTCGAATTGTCATTTATTTTTCCCCCCTTGCATAGTCATATTCCATTTATATTATATCCGAATATGCCTATTTTGTCAATGGGAGTTTTGAGCAAAAAAATATAGCCGCAATCTGAAAAAGTCGCGGCTATTGGCTTGTTATTCACTTGTTTCAGCTTCATCAAACGAAAAGGCGTTCAGCTCTTCAAAATCCAAAAACTCTGCCAAGGTCATTCCAAAGGTGTTGGCAACCTTGTGAAGCGTCATTACGCGCGGATTCTTCGTAATCCCGCGAACGATATTGTCAAGCGTTGACTGGTTGATGTTGCTCATGGTAGCCAGTCTGTTGATGCTGATACCGCGCTCGTTACAAAGCGAACGAATTCTGGCAACAAAAAGCTCCGAATAATCCACATGAATCCCTCACTATGAGTATTACCCGTTTATGGGTTGATATAATCATAGTATGGTTTTCTATACGGATTACCCGAATACGGGTTGACAAATGAAATAAACTTCCTTTAAAATAAGCATTACCCGAATATGGGTATATCTTAAAGGGAGTTGTCCGTATGACCTGTACCTTTTTTGGACACAGAAATACGCCTGCAACCGTCAGGCCCATCCTCCGGCAAGTGATTATTGACTTGATCGAACAGCGCGGCGTTACGCATTTTTATGTCGGCAATCAGGGCAACTTCGATGCCATGGCGCGCAGTCTGCTCGCCGAGCTGGCACAGATTTATCCGATCCGCTATGATGCGGTACTCGCCTACCTGCCGAAAGAAAACGACCCGTCGCTTGACGAGTCGCATACGCTTTTGCCGGATGGTTTTGAATCGGTGCCGCCGCGCTTCGCCATCGATCACCGCAACCGCTGGATGATTGACCACAGCGATATCGTCGTGACCTATGTGCGTTTCCCCGGCGGCGCGGCGAAATTCAAAGACCTGGCCGAACGGAAAGGGAAGACCGTGGTAGGTGTGCTAAAACCTTCGGCAGATTTTTAAAGTCATCATAAATCTGCCGAAAAACAGTTTGAACAGATTACCTGTCGGCCAATCAGACGCATTTTATGTCTGGCTCTGATACCGTATACAAATTCTTCCATCATCGTTACAGCCGAACGCCATCGTTCCGTAAGCGCCGGCGTAGCAGATCGTGCGGTCGTTTTTCAAAACCATAATGCGGGCACATGCACGTTCGGTCGGTTTCACGCCGTCTTCAAAGCGGAATCCGGCGTTTTCCGCGTCCGCCAGGAACTGCTTTCCGGTCGCTTCGTCTGTCAGTTCAACATAAATGGGTTTGTTCGTGCTTTCCAGTTGTTTCAGGATGTTCTTCATGAGTAATACCTCTCTTGATGATAGATTCCCCAAAAGAGCGGCACGAAAAAACACCCCATCGTCCCGATGCGGTGTCTGCTGCAGTCAGTCACCCATCGGTCAAGCTTTAGCACCTTGCCCTGCGGCAGGTTGCTGTGCGGTCAACGGGCTTGTCCCTCGCGCACTCTTTATAGGTTGACTCTATCATATCAGTCTGCGCCGGGTTTGTCAAGTGGAAGAAGCTTTTTTCACGAAAAAGAACAAATGTTCAGCGCAAACTCCCGTTTCACGGACTTTGAGAAAGCCCGGTTACGATAATTGTTGCAAATGTTTTCAAGCAGTGGTATGATAATCCTTGGAAACGATTCGACGGGAGGTGCTTTAATGGGTGACATCATTTTATTCCCTGAAATTGAGGAACTGGAAAAGGAAATCGAGCGGCTGCGCACCGAGATTTCCATGCTGATGGCGCAGCGCGACGAGCTGCAATTTGTCGTTTGTAAAAACATCGAAATGGAATACATGCTTCGCCTCGGCGGGTTGGAACATCAGGCGTTTTCGCTGCAATGCAAATATCTGCGGCTGAAGCGGAAGGCGGAGATGATCCGTGCCCGTCTGAATCGCCGGGAGCAGGTGGATCTGGAACTCATCGACGCAATGCTCGACGAGGAGTTCGCAACCTATCAGGCTAAGCTGGACGAACAGATTCGGAAAATGCGGGATGCGGCAAATTGGAAAAACGCCAGGGAATTGACGGATGAAGAGACGAAGGAAGTCAAAAGACGCTACCGCCGCATTGTGAAAGCGCTGCATCCGGATTTGAATCCCGACGTGACACCGGCGCAGATCGATCTGTTCCATCAGGCAGTGAGCGCCTATGAAAACGGCGACCTGATGACACTTCGTATGATCGACGATATGGTTTGTCAGGAGGACCTTCCCGCCGAAAAGCAGAACGCCGTGCAGGAACTGCAAAACCGCCGGGAACAGCTGCGGAAACTGGCCGAGACCGTCCGCACAGAGATCGACACGATCAAGACCTCGTTCCCATACACGGAGCGGGAACTGCTGCGAAATGAGGCAATGATCGCAGAGCGCCGCGAGGATCTGCAGACACTGATCGACGAATATACAAAAGCAATCACGGACATGCAGAAACAAATCAACCAGATGATGAGGTGAGAACATGGGCGACTTAACAACAACGGGCGGCGGCAGCGGACTAGTCGGTTTGCTGCACAGCACCGGCGGGCTGGCGATTCCGAAGCCCTTTGAGCGTGAGATCCATTTGTTTGATTCCCATGTTGCCGGCACAACGCACATTGAAGGCATCGATGAACTGGAACCGCACCTGGAGGTCGGTGAAAAGCTCCTGTTCTTCCGCGAGCCGGAGAATCCATACGATCCGAAAGCGATCATGATTCAGACGGAGACCGGCACCAAAATCGGTTATGTGCCGGAAAAGGACAATCTGGTCTTCGCCCGATTGATGGACGCCGGCAAGCAGCTGTTCGGGCGCATCAAGGAAAAAGAAAAGCGCGGCAACTGGCTGCGCATTCAGATCGGGATTTATTTGCAGGATTGAACTTGCGGGAGACATATACTATGAAAGAACAGCAAAACAAACAACACCTCGATAAGATCCGCGGCTGTCTGATCGGCGGCGCTGCCGGTGATGCACTTGGCTATGCCGTTGAATTTGACAGCGAAGGCAGTATCTTTGCAAAGTACGGTTCCGGCGGCATCCGTGCCTACGCGCTTGACCCTAGCTCCGGCAAAGCGCTCATTTCCGACGATACGCAAATGACGCTTTTCACAGCGAACGGTCTGCTGTTTGCGGAAACGCGCGTTGCTATGCGCGGGATCGGCGGTCAGCCCAGCATGTACATGCTCCACGCGTACAAGGACTGGCTGCGCACGCAGGACATGACTTTTGCCCAGGCGCAAAAGGATAAAAAACAGAACCGTGGCATCTCCTGGCTTTCCGATGTGCTGGAGCTCTATCACCGTCGTGCGCCCGGCAACACCTGTTTATCCGCACTTTCCGGACGGCGGGATGAAAACGGCTGCGATTTCATTGATTATCCGCCGAATCACAGTAAAGGCTGCGGCGGCGTGATGCGTGTTGCGCCGATGGGGCTTAAAAGGTATCTGTATGCCGATATAAAAACAATCGACCGCGAAGGCGCGGAGCTCGCAGCGATCACGCACGGGCACTCCCTCGGCTATATGCCGGCGGCGGTGCTGACGCACATCGTCCATCAAATTGTCTATTCCAATCGTGGGATGACACTCAAAGAGATCGTGGAGGAAGCGCGCGATACAGTCGCGGAGATTTTTGTGGGCGACCGACACTTGAATGAACTGACATCTTTGATCGATACAGCGATCGCGCTCTCCGAAAACGACAAAATCGACCTTGACAATATCCACACCCTCGGCGAAGGCTGGGTCGGCGAAGAAGCGCTCGTGATCGCCATTTACTGCGCCCTGCGTTATCAAAATGATTTCTCGGCAGGCATTATCGCAGCAGTCAACCACAACGGCGACAGCGATTCCACCGGTGCGATTACAGGCAACATCCTCGGCGCGTGGCTCGGCTTTGACGCGATCGACGATCAATGGAAAAGGGATCTGGAACTGTATGACGTGATACTTGAAATGGCGAACGATCTCTGCAGCGGTTGCCAAATGAGCGAATACAGTTCCTATAGAGATCCCGATTGGGTGCGGAAGTATTGCAGGGCGCAGTGGAAGGTGCAAAATTCCAAGGAGTAAAAAATGAGAGCATTTATGGGTTGGAAGCTACACTATATGTGAGATTGCTGACAGCTCGATGGGCAGAGTTGAATGGTACAGAGGATATATTCAAGTCATTTAAGGAGTGAATCTTATGGCTAACAAAGGACACACCGAGCCGGATCTGTTCGGTGACGGCAAAACTCATTACAGCAGCATTGGATAGTCGACAAGAGAGTGCTGGCCTAGTGCAAAAAGTTGGTCGTGGAGAAGAGTCTGACATATAATAGGAATCAGTGAAAGGAATTGAAACTCATGAAGAATGATAGCTGGTTTTTTCCGGAAAATCTGCCCTTTGACAGTCTGTTCGATCTCGATGGAGACGGAGAACTTTCAGGACTTGAAACCATGATTCGTGATGACGAATGGTTAAATGAGTTTGAGGATGAGGCGAAACCGAAAATTCCTGATTCTCTGGTTGAAGAGGGTGAACAGTATTGCATTTATCCGGAGAACTATGATTCTGTGGAGGCGTTCGAAGCTGATTTGGAGGAAGCAAAGTACATCTGGCACGACTCAGACGAAGATGACGCCGGAGTGGCTGCTCCGAAGGACAATAAGGCTGTGAACGAGTATAAAAGACCGGCGACTGCTGCTTCTTTAGAAGAGATCAATCGTCAGATCCGGGAGAGTCAGGAAAAGCTGGAGTCCCTTCAGAAACAGTTTAAAATGATTCAAGAAGAAAATGAACAGGCTAATAAAAAGATAACGACCAGATTAAAAGCCTGGTTTGGCGCGGCAATTGGAATTAGTTTTCTTTTAGCTGTTGTTTATTCGCTGACTACATGGGGAGAACTTGACTTTTCAGAAATAACAACGGTTGGCTTTTGGCTTTCCTTGTCCGCTTGCTGTTTCGTTGGTTTAGGATATGGCGTGAAACAAAATATGGAAAAAGAAAACAGATCTGAGCGTCTTTTGAAAGTATTTCGTAACGCAGAGGATGTTAAAAAAGAAGAACAAAAGCTATCTAATCTTATTTCGAAGAGAGAACAAATAAAGCATCGGCTGGCGAACAGACGGAACAACAGAGAATAACTGAATGGAGCCAAGGCGGCCCGGCCATTTCAAAGAAAGGCTGCAGCCTGCCACATTTTGGGCGGCAACACACACTGCGACGAAAAAGGGAACAAGATGGGTCGCAGTGAATGATAATCCGGACTGGGTGCGAAAATACTGCAAAGCACAATGGAAGGGGTAAGAGATTATGATGATCAGCCCTGAGGGCTACTATGAAATGGAACTGAAAGGCAAATCTGCAGAAGAAATCGCCAAGAAGATCCGTGGCCTGAAAAATGAAATCGGCCATCTGAAAAAAGCAATTGAAGTCCAGCACTATGGCAGCAAAACGGGTTTTTATCCAGATATGCGCACTCAGTTGTGGTCTGCACGCCTGTATCTTGAACGTGCTGTCGCCGCCTATGAGGAAACCGGTGAAACCTACCAACCTAGCAAGGCCGAACAGCGTGCAGCCACATTCGACGAAGCCATTCCGACGATCACAAGAATTACAGTTACGCTCGGCGGACATTTCGACGGGTTCGAAACGCACACCATAACATTGACAGATGATCACCTGCGACTGGATGTTGAGCACTCAATGTATCCCAAACCGTCGAATTTCTATATCGAGCCCGATTACCTGTTGACGAAGGAAGAGTTCCTCGACGGGCTCCGAGATCTCCACATAGGCGAATGGCGGAGACACTACAATTCAGTCGACTATGGCTGGTACATTTTGGACGGAACATCGTGGACGCTCACCATTGAATATGCTGATGGTCGGAAGATCGAACGCGAAGGAAGCAACGCATTTCCATATAACTTTGATCGGCTTTGTGAGTTGGTTGGTTACGAAGAGAAACCTGAAGATAAGGAGTGATTTTTTTGGCCAACAAGGGACATACCGAGCCGGATCTGTTCGGCGGCGGCTACACACACTACGACGAAAAAGGGAACAAGATCGGCCGCAGTGAACCGAACTTCTTCGGCGGCGGATATACGACCTACGATTCCAAGGGCAACAAAATCGGCACCAGCGAGCCGAATTTTTTCGGCACCGGGTACACGAATTATGACACGAAACACAACAAGGTCGGCCGCTCCGATGAAAACCTGTTCGGCGGCGGTTACACCCACTATGACAGCAACGGCAACAAAACCGGGTCGAGCGATCCGAATCTTTTCGGCGGCGGCTACACCAATTCCGACAATTCCGGCGGCTGCTATATCGCCACCTGCGTCTACGGTTCCTACGACTGCCCGCAGGTCTGGACGCTGCGCCGCTTTCGTGACGATACCCTGAAACGGTCCGCGCCGGGGCGTGCGTTCGTGCGCATCTATTACGCCCTCAGTCCGACGCTTGTCCGCCGCTTCGGCGGCACGAAGCTGTTCCGGCACTTCTGGCGCAGGAGGCTGGACCGGATGGTGAAGCGGCTGAACGAGAAAGGCGTGGCCAATACGAAGTATGAGGATCGGTGAACCCAAAACGACGTTCCGTTATGAGAAAGGAGCTTCAACATGAACACGACAAAAAAAGTCCTCGCATTGCTGATCGTGATTATCATCTTCGCCGTTGCTGTGGCTTTCATACATTCGTCGAAGGAACCGGCCGACGAAACCACCGCGGCGGCCGTTTCGACGACTGCGAAATCGACCACCAAAAGCGCCACAACCACGACGAAATCCACAACGAGCAAGCCGACCACGACAAAACCGACCACAACCAAGCCGACTACGACGAAGCCGGCCACAACCAAACCGGCGACCACCAAGGGCAGTCAGGGCTTTCGGATCACAGGAAGCATCTACGGTACAACCACTGAAAAAGCAATAACCAAAGCACCAACGGCCGCAAAGACGACAACTACGAAACCAACAACGACACATCCTGACGATCCCTACGATGTCTATGATTATTGGAATCCCGAGGATTTCTATTATGACCACTACGATGATTTCTTTGACTACTATGACGCTGAGGATTATTTTTATGATCATCAGTAATGCAGAGCATATTAGTTAATAACGAAGCATTTTGCGGCCGAGTATCTTCTGAAAGACAAGGATGTTCTGGAAATACTGAGCGCCGACTGCACGTTTTTCTCCGCCGCGTCGGTGCTCTGTGTTATGACAATTTTTGAGATGATCAAATACCACGCGCGGACATATCCTTCCAAGTATACCGCTGCGAATAGAAAAATATGCGGCTCATTTTGATACAACCGCCGTTCATTCGAATTTGGAGTATTCACTGCATACCGAATACAGCTATGGGAGGCGCAGCTTTGATTCGGACTTTGTTCAGCGGTTTCCTTCAATTATTGCGGCGCAAAAAGACGGCATCCCGCAGTTATGGAACAAGGAGGATGCCCATGTTGTAGAATCCGGGTAAGATTCTTGTTACACGAATCCACATTATTTGTTGCAGGTATTTGTCAAAAAATCCTGTAGACAAGTAGAAAAATGTATTATATTGTGCTATAATTATAGCCATCAAAAAGGATTTGCAAATTATCTGATGATAAAAGTGTGAAATGCAGAACATCGTTACATGCAATTGAGTTCGGACGGAAGTGGAATAATGGATAGATTAACCCTGGAGCAGCGCAAAAAAAATATGCAAGCCGTAAAAAACAAAGATTCACAAATTGAGATCTTGTTACGGCGCGCGCTTTGGAGTAGGGGTGTCAGGTATAGGAAAAATGTGAAAAGCGTCTTCGGACATCCCGATATCGCTTTTATTGGTAAAAAAGTCGCTGTCTTTTGTGATAGCGAATTTTGGCATGGTTATGACTGGGAAAACAAGAATGCGGAAATCAAATCCAACAGAGACTTTTGGATTCCAAAAATAGAAAGAAATATCGAAAGAGATAAAGAAGTCAACAAACACTTAGAAGAACAAGGATGGACCGTAATACGGTTTTGGGGCAAGGAGATAAAAAAAGATACAGAAGCTTGCGCAAATCTGATTGTTCGGATATTGGAGGAAAAGAATAATGCCGTATAGGACAATCGATTTGTGTGCGGGAATAGGAGGAATTCGCCGAGGATTTGAACTTGCCAGTGGATTTGAGAATGTAATAGCTGCCGAAATTGATGAATTTGCCTGTAGGACATATGAGCACTTATTCCATGATGATCCTCGTAATGATATTGCAACTGATGAGTTTAAGAAAAAAGTATCAGAACTGCATTACGATGTGCTGCTTGCAGGGTTTCCTTGTCAGGCATTCAGTAGCGTTGGAAGAAAACAAGGCTTTGAAGATACAACGAGAGGAACTATCTTCTTTGAAATAGCCAAAATTATCAGAGAAACTACACCGAAGGTGGTTTTCCTTGAAAACGTCGAGAATCTTACTATCCATGATAAAGGCAACACTTTTAAGACAATCATCAGGACGTTGGATGAGGAATTGGATTATGAGATTATCGGATTTCCGCATGGCGAGAGCGAGAACTTGAAGCGTTATGCTCGTTCATTTATAAGAAACAGTCGTTATTTCGGCGTTCCGCAAAACCGTCCTCGCGTGTATATTGTTGCTTTCAGCAGAGCTTATTTTGGCCAGCATATTTCTGCATTACCCGACTCGTTGCCTGATAAGCGAGACCGACAAGCCATTTATGAAGATATCAATGACGTGCTTGAGGAGGATGTGTCTGCAAGGTTTTTCTTATCCTCAGGATACTTGAAAACATTGGAGAATCATCGAATTCGTCAAAAAGAAAACGGCTATGGGTTCGGTTACAGGATAATCAACGAAAAAGGTGTTGAACACCCGGTTGCAAACACCTTGCTTGCCACGGGTGGTTCCGGTAGGGAGAGAAACCTGATATATGATCCCGTTAACGGTGAAAAATATGCAGGAACGGAAGTTACGGGAAAATATTCACCTATTAATTCAAAATACATCCGAACAATGACGCCGACGGAATGGGGGCGGCTGCAAGGATTTGTTGGGTACGGATTTGTAGATGATAAGGGAGTAGATGAGTTTTCTTTTCCTGATTCCATACCTATGACCCAACAATATAAGCAACTGGGGAATTCCGTTACTATTCCAGTGATTGAAGAAATGGCTTTATTCATTAAACGATGCATGGATGATATGACAAATTCATTTACAGAGATTGAGCGGCGTTTGTATTCCATGTATTGCAGTGAATTCAAAGTGTGTAAAAAGATATGGGACGAACTCGGAAGCTCCTTAAGAAATGATACGATTAATAGATATTTCGATGTTGTATTTCATTTTAAATACAATACACCGTTCAGGAACAGAGATTTGACCGCTTATCTTAACTGTACGTCTGCGCGATCTTCTCAGATAATAACTCAATTATCTGATGCAGGATGCCTTAAGAAAATGACCGGAAGAGAATACGTCTTTATAATTTGATTTATGCAGAGCTGGGAGGAAGTAAAAGCATGAATGCGATTGAAGCAATCACAAAGATAATCGAAAAATGCGATTTGCTTTTGGACGACGAAGTCTTTTCAAAAGAGCTCCTTATGCGTACTTTTGCCGAATTCCTTTCTGCAACAACGGAACGCGAAACGCATAATGTGGGTTTTGTGATGCATACGGGATCAATTTGCTTTGACGCACTTGCTCTCATGTATTCTGCCGCAACTTGCCTTGTATATAATGACGCTCATGTTGATGATGTTATCTATTCACTGAACACTGGAGATGTAGTGTTATACGGAGACAAGAAAAAAGCAAGATATATTTTTAAAGGCTTTACTACTGTAAGTGAAAGCCCGGGAGTTGAATATATCCAGTTATGGAAGAGTGACACTGAATCAACCTGTGTTCCTAAACCGCTTTGGGGAAATGTTGTTCCGTATTATGGCAATTCAAAAGCGATGGACGGTCGCGGAATCCGGACTAAAAGTAATGCTCGCAGCATACTGTATTCGGAGATTTTGGGATACGGTCCCGGAGAGATTCCGTCTGTATTGAATGTATCCGTAGCTATCGTGATGTCTCGGGAGAGAATCAATGATCTTGTGGAGAAACTGACTATCCGTTTCGGCAAAAGCACGGTCAAGTTGACTGATTTAGTTACTGTTTCGTTTTTTACTGAAAACGATGAGTACCCCTTGGGTGGGAATGTGGCAAAGACCGAACCGATAATTAAAGTTACAAGCAAAATTTCCATTGCAAGACGTCTGATATTGTCCCGCAACGGCAATAAGCATATCGGGTTGATCGTTTTCGGAAATGAGATTATTTCCAGAAATATTTCAGAACTACCAGAGCTTATAAACCGAAAATCGCTTCAGTATGTATATCTGCTGATGAATATGGATTATGAGAACGCTTTGTCGCTTATCCGGAATACCGAAGAACCGAATGTGTTTCTTTGTTCAAAAGATTTCTTGCTTTCTAATTCACTGCCAACTGTGAATAGCAATGTTTATACGGATGAGCTGTCTCTGCAGGTGGATGCAATTATTAACAGAGATATTGAGCCGCATATTCTGGACGGATACTTTACTTGGCCTGAATATAAGGTTTTTAAGAAAGCGATATTCTTTATTAAAAACTCTGATTTCGTTTCAGATGAAAAGGAAGATTTTATCGTAACGGCATGCTCGTTGATGAACATCTTTTTGACGGCGGTTTTCAGAATTAGCGAACTTGAAAAATGCATTGCCGATAGTATCCTGGATATTCTTCCCGTCGAAGAACGCTTCAAAAGGCTACGGAACGCCTCATCGGGAATGCCTGGGGCACTGAAAGAAAAGACGGAAAGTATTATCTCCGCTTTAGAAACAGCCTATTTATGTTTAACCGAAACTTCGGAAAAAGAAGATT
Source organism: Oscillospiraceae bacterium (assembly GCA_902774035.1). GTDB lineage: Bacteria > Bacillota > Clostridia > Oscillospirales > Acutalibacteraceae > UBA6857. The sequence continues at coordinate 231,918 of CACYHA010000006.1, forward strand.
ATCTCAGAACGATTCTGATTGAAAACAGCGACAAGAAGATTGCAGTGGTCGTGCCGAAGTCATATTATGCGACAGTAATGAGGGAATGTGGCTTTTTCGATCTAATGGATACGGAGCAACTTTTGACCGTTACTACGGCCAACCGCTTCGATAACTCTGTTGTCTATGATCGAATAGTCATAGTCGGAAATTTCAGCGGGAAACGATTTGATGTCTTCAGATGTATGGCATCACAAAGAATCGAAACGCTGCTTTATGAATTTGAGTCAAATATCTACAAATACCGGATGCGGGGTGCAAAAAAGACAGAATCCGAGCTTAATGCCCTGAACACAGCAGCTTTCGTAGTGGATGATGACGATTCGGAAGACTTGTATTATTCCGACGGCGCCAATGAAGATGATGTGGCCGAAATTGCCGAGATAGATAGTGAAGTTGATGATTATCTTATTCACCTCAATGAGATTGCAACATTCAGAGGGTTAGAATCATACGGAGCTTCCCAAGGTGCAAGTCAAAGCGCCGAAGTAATTGCTTTCGGAACTTTTGACAGCGGCGAAAAGATATTTTTCACCAAACTGTACAAGGCCTATGTTTTTGACGATGGAGACGGAACAGTTAAGGAAGTCAGCGTAAGAGATCTGAACGAAGGAGACTCTCTTGTTTTTACCAGAAACAATGATGAGACTCGAGACATAGTTGATACAATGCTCAGCAAACTGGTCGATGAGCATAAAGTCGGTGACGACATAATTGAATGCTATCGAAAATCAAAACGCTGGAAGCAAGCCCTGCGAGAATACATGCTGGATAATAATATTCCCGAAAAAGAAATTGCTTCAACCATGATTGCTAATGGCGTAAATGTTCAGGAGATTACCATTCGCGGATGGCTTGATGAGGATTCCCATACGGTCGGCCCTCGACACGAAGATTCGATTCGGCAGATTGCATTGCTGGTTGAAGATACTGATATGTTTGAGAATGCAAACATTTATCATGAAGCGTGTGCCACCATTCGAAGAATAAGACGAGATATCTTGTCGCAAATCGGCAGAGCCATAATCGACAAGCTTAGCGGGCGAGAACCGGCGGCAGGTACTATTATGGCAGATATTTACGAACGAACCGGATCAATCGCTCAAATCTTGCGTCTGGAAAGCATAATGAGTATTGAGCGCAATGTCCCAATGAATCTGACAAATCGTCCGATCAACATGTAGGAGGATAGAATGGCTGATATCGAGAAAACAAAGGAGTATATTGAAACGCGGCGTCAGTATATTGCGCTGATAAAGGATGAACTGCTCGGTCCGGGGTCTGAAATATCCATCCCGGATGAGCAGCATGAGCTTATTACGAATTCTCCTGATGTGCGTTACTCTATAGGCATACTGTTTCCTAGAAACAATAAAATCAACGCGGATAACGATGATAGTGCAAGGGTCGAAGAATCCGCGGCAGAAGACGAAGACAATGATGCCCTTGAAGAACAAGTAACCGAAACCGATAGCGGGAACGAGAGACCTGAAGCCGTAAATCTGGGAGATGAGGATAATCTCGATGAAGAAATCGGCTTAGCTGCCCAAAACATGCCCTCCTCAATGGGTATTACTTTCTTCTCCAAAGGCGATTCATCGGTCATAAAATGTCATGTGAGCTTTGCAACGTACAGACATGCGAAAGCTCCGGATTGCCGGATTCCGTTTTGTCCACGTGACCCTGAAGTATACGAGGTTCCCGAACAGCTGGCTTCATTTATCAAATTTGATAAAGAAGAAGGCTGTCTGAAGTTTGCAAACGGCGGCGTAAGCAAAAAGGCGGTCCGAGATTTGGAAGAACGAGATGTTCTCGATTTTGATGAATATGGCATCTTCAATTCCATGTATAAGCTCAGCGATCAGCTGCGAGGCGGTTTTGTACGCATCCCCCATGCCGTTGATGTTGTGATTGAGTTCGGCGACGCAGATTATATCGATAAGAATAAAGAACTGGATGAAACATCGGCAAAAGTTACGGCTCTGCGTAGAAGAATCAAAGAAGATCTTTATTCGATAACCATAATGCTGGTTAATGACAGGGAGGATAAATCTAATGGTACCCGATGCTTATTCCAGCCGGAAATCCGGGTATTGACCGAGGATAATCAGTTCACTTTTTCCGAGTATTCCGGGATGTCGGATTTTTCTCTGCTTGACGACGAGGAAAAATCTCTTGAATTGCAATATCGCAATAAAAAGGTTTACGGTACAGGACTCGGTACATCACTCGGATGGAATATTGACAGTAACGGCAACGGTGAATTGTATAATGATTTCTTTCCTCAGGTTGAAGTGCCGCAAATGGACTTCGAACTCCCTCCGGAATATAACGTTGATCCGAAGAGCCTTTCGATGAAGTATTTATCTGATCTTTCGGCCGCCGTGAAAGGAGAGAAAATTTCGTTGCTCCGTGCTTTTGTCCACGCATATAAGGCGTGGATCGACAAATTGGTACAAAAGCTGAGAGATATAGATGAAAAGTATGATCGGCGGTATCACGAAATCGGACAAAGCAATATTGAAGGGTGCCTGAGATCCTATCTACGCATGGAGAAAGGTATTGAATCGCTTGTCAATGATCAGAATAAATGGTCTTCTTTTGAACTGGCAAATCGTGCAATGTTTATGCAGCGGGTTCATTTGACGCTTCAGAGCCAAACCTCGAGCAAAGACCGCTATCCTTATGATGAGGAGCTTACAGGAATACTTGATTCGATAGACTATACCGCTGATTCCGGCTTGACTGGAGATAAATACGGTTGGCGTCCGTTCCAGCTTGCATTCTTGCTGATGAGTGTAGATTCCGTAAGCGATGATACCAGTGAGGATCGTGATATCGTGGATCTGATTTGGTTCCCGACAGGTGGCGGCAAAACGGAAGCATATCTCGGACTGAGCGCGTTCACGATCTTTTACAGGAGATTGGCTCACAATAATACATCTGCAGGGACAACCGTAATAATGCGTTATACGCTCAGACTGCTGGCCGCACAGCAGTTTACTCGTGCTTCAACACTTATATGTGCATGTGAATACATTCGCAGGGATTCATCAGAGCGCAGACCGAAGTATAAGGCCTATCCGCTTGGTACAGAGGAGATATCTATTGGGTTGTGGATCGGCGGAGATCACACGCCTAATAAGAACGATAAAGCAAAAGAGCACTTGCAGATACTTGCTAATTCTACAGCGGATAATCTTCGAGACAATAAAGATAAGCACAACAAGTTTCAGGTTTTAAAATGCCCGTGGTGCGGGACAAAGTTGGTTAAGGATAAAGTTGACGGAAGGCTTGTCGGAGCATTCGGATACCGTATGAAGAACAATCGACATTTTGAGTTGTTCTGCCCGCAGGAAAGCTGTTTCTATAACCAAGTGGGTAAGCTGCCGATTCAGATCGTAGATGATGAACTGTATCAAGCGCCGCCGACATTGCTGTTCGGAACCGTTGATAAATTTGCAATGCTGCCTTGGAAGAAAGAAATCGGCTCATTCTTCGGTTTGAATTCTGCAAACCGTGCACCGGAGCTGATTATTCAAGACGAGTTGCATTTAATATCCGGTCCGCTCGGTACAATGGTAGGATTGTATGAGACCGCTATAGACGCACTTTGTGCATCGAAAGGCTCAAAGGCTAAAATCGTGGCGTCAACGGCCACTATTCGAAGAGCTGCCGAGCAATGCTCCGCCTTATATGATCGTGAAGTCGCACAATTCCCGCATCCCGGATTGGATTCTGAGGATTCATTTTTTGCCAGAGAGTCGGCAATAAACCATGATACGGGGAAATACGGAAGACTTTATGTCGGATTAATGCCCTCAGGCAAGACCAAGGCAATGATGGAGGTGCGTTCCATTGCCGCTTTGCTCCAAAAGATTAATTCCATGAACCTTCCGGATGAGATCAAGGATAAGTATTGGACTCTGACTGCATATTTCAATAGCTTAAAAGATCTCGGAAAGTGCTCGACTTTAGTTGATGATGACGTTAAAGACTTTATCAAGCGTACTGCATATCGCTTGGGTACAGCCAAGGATGCTCGTATGATCGGAAGTGCGGACGAACTAACCAGCCGTGTATCAACAACGGAATTGAATGAAACACTGGATAAACTTGAAAAGTTGGCATACTCAAAAGAAAACATTGAAAACAAAAGATATGCTTCCAATGTTTTGCTTGCAACCAATATGATTTCAGTCGGAATTGACGTTGCAAGACTAAATGCGATGCTTCTTGTCGGACAACCAAAACTAACGAGTGAATATATCCAGGCATCAAGCCGTATCGGGCGGTCTTTCCCCGGAGTAGCTTTTGCAATGTATGACGGGTCGAAGAGCCGAGACCGTTCGCATTACGAACAATTCAAGTCATATCATGAGTCTTTTTATAAATACGTTGAACCGACCGGCGCAACTCCGTTCTCGAAACCCGCACGAGACAGAGCTCTGCATGCAATTGTAATTTCTCTGCTTAGACACTTAAACCCGCAGTTGTCTGCAGAGGCTGGAGCGGCGGAGTTTACGCGAGAAAAGTACGCTGACGAGATAGAAAGAATCAAAAAATACATAACGGAGCGAGACGCATCGGTTGTCAGACGTATACACTCGGGAATGCTTGATGACGGTGAAGCAATATCTGCCGAAATAGATAAAACCACGGAGGAGTGGGAGCGCATCGCCGAGAACTTCGATGAGGATCATTTCATTTACGGTGAAAAATACATGGTGAAACGACCGGATGAGGGAGACGGGCGGTTATTGAAAGTGTTTAATACGGATCGCAGTGATACTGCGTTTGACACGATGACGTCGATGCGTAATGTTGATGCTTCGGTTGCGGGCAATGTTCTGATCTGGGAGGAATAAAGATGGAATTGGATTCGGCTCAAAAGATACAACTTAATAGTATTACTCATTCCGTAAGAGCATCGCAAGCGGTGTTGCAATACGGAGTCGGAGCCATGGTGGATTTTCCGGATCAGACATTAATGACAGCGGCTCCGGAGTATTGGCAGGAGCGAGTCGTGAAGATCCATGATGAACGTCTCGAAAAAGCGCTTCATGTGGATTATTTCGGCATGCCCGGTGGAAAAGACGACCCTCATTGCAAAGAGGGAATCTCCTATGCGCGTTTTCCGGAGTGGTATTTCTGCCCGAAATGCAGAAGATTTCAACCGATAAAGGCTTGGGTGGCGGATTATCAAAGAAGAGCGCGTCAACGCACTAAAGAAATTGATCCTTACATGATCAAGCATATGAGATGCCCTTCGTGTAATCAGGATTTGGTCGTTGCCCGTATTGTTACCGTCTGTGAACATGGTCACATTGATGATTTCCCTTGGGTCAAGTGGGTTCATTGCCAAAGTTTCGGCGGAGCAAAAAAAGTTTGCGAACACCCGTCATTGACATTCAAAACCGGAGCATCTTCCACAGAAGGATTGGAAGGTCTTGTCGTGACCTGTGAATCTTGCCACGCTAAGGCCACTCTTAAGGGAGCCTTCGATGCAGGTAAGCTTGAAGAACTGGATAAGAAACACGGATATGAGTACGATTTCACTTGCACCGGCAGACATCCGTGGAAGAACAAAAAAGAAGCTTGTGCGCTGTATCCGAAGGTGTTACAGCGTGGTAGTTCGTCCGTGTACTTCCCTGTTACTGCAAATTCTCTGGTGATACCGCCGTATTCCAGTATCCTTACAACGAAGATTGAGAACAGCGATGCCTTTGCTGAATGCAGGAATACTATTTCCGCATTTATGCGCACTCCGGGAATGACACAGGAAATAAAGGATGCATTTATTGTTGCTCAGATCGAAGCCTATTCCGAGCGAATCGGGTTAGAAATCGGGATATCTAAAGATCAGGTAAAATCTGTGCTGGTTCGCAAGTGGAGACAGCCGTCGGATGAAGAATACAGCACATTAAGCGTAAAATACAAAGCGGAAGAATACGATGCTTTAAGCGGCGAAATATCCTTCGGAAATGATGACTATGGGGATTTTCTGCGTGAGCAGACAGATATCCGAGAGTATGGACTTCCGTATGTCAAAAGGATATCCCTGATACATAAAGTCCGAGAGGTTCAGGCATTAACCGGGTTTTCAAGAATAAAACCGGCAGATAAGTCCGAGCCGATCGGAAAGCAGGGCGATGTGGTTTCAGTAAAAGATCCCGAAACAAACTGGTATCCTGCTTATGAAGTGCGAGGCGAAGGTATTTTCATTGAATTTGACTCTGACGAGATTGACAAATGGAGAAACGAGAATGCGGAGCTTCAGCGGAGAGTAAGCATACTGAATGACAATTACGCCAAGTCGTTTATAGGGTCAAGCAATCCGAGGATGGTATCAGGGAAATTTGTTTTGCTCCACACATTGTCTCACCTTCTGATTAAGCAGTTAAGCTTCGAGTGCGGATACAGTATTGCATCATTGAGAGAAAGGATTTACTGTAGCGAGGCATCCGAAGGAAAAGACATGGCCGGAATTTTGATTTATACTGCCAGCGGTGACTCGGAGGGTACAATGGGTGGCTTGGTACGACAGGGTCGCTCTGACACATTCCCGAGTATTTTCAAAAAGGCAATTGAATCGGGAATGACATGCTCCAATGATCCAGTATGCAGTCTCAGCTTGGGCCAAGGCAGAGATTCTCTGAATCTTGCAGCGTGCTATTCGTGTGCCTTGATACCCGAGACAAGCTGTGAGGAGTTTAATATCTTTCTTGATAGAGGAACCGTGGTGGGCACATTCAATAATCCGACTCTCGGTTTTTACTATAACCAGATTTACGGAGATGAACGTTGGGAGATACAGTCCAGACCAATTCAGCCCGATAATCCGGAAAACCCGAAAGATCGTATTCGAATGTTGATTCCGACTGTAGGAACGGATATGCGAGATGTTGATTATGTTGAAATATGGAAGTCAGTTCGTCAGTGGAGTAGTAGCCCTATCGAGAAAACCTTGCTCGACAGTTTATTATCTTCCGTAGGTTTGTTTACTACAAAAGAGAAACCGATTTACGATTGTAAATATATGCTGTCCGACGATGCTGAAGAATACGTTGGCACCTTGATTTGGAAATGTTCCGAGGTGATTTACTTCTCTGCGGAAGATCACGATTTATATGAAGCTGCATTACATTCCGATTGGAAATGTTTCTGTGGTGATGACGACTCTTTGACACCGGATATTATAGCAAGAGCACTGAAGGAGAAATAAAATGGCAATAATGATTCCGAACACTCCTCATGAGTTCGATCCCGCCAGCCAAGAAGGGCTGATGTTTGATGCGTTGACTAAGCTTCCGGACGAGTACTATGTTTTCCATTCGTTCCGAATTACCTCGGTGACGGACAATACGTTTTATGAGAGTGAAACTGATTTTGTTGTCTTCAACAGGAAATACGGCATACTTTGCCTGGAAGCCAAATCAGGGTTGGTCAAATACGAGGCAGGATATTGGTACTATGCAAGCGGAAGGCCTATGCATAATGGCGGGCCATTTACTCAGGCTTCATCTAACAAGTATAAATTAAAAAAACTTATCGAGCAGAGCGTCTTGGCGAATATTATACCACGCTGTAAAATGCTTCATGCTGTGTGGTTTCCTTCAGTATCTGATGCCGTTCTGAAGACAATGAAACTACCCTCCGAAGCAGATAAAAAAATAGTATTGACAAAGGATGCTTTAGAGAATCCCGAAGAGTATTTGGAACGTATCTTTTCTATTGAGCTTCCCAATCGTATCTGCACAGATTTAAGCGAATACGAGGTTAAAAAACTAATCGGAGAGATTTTTTGTCCGCAGTTTAATATATTCCCGACATCTTCATTTGACAATGATTTAAAGAAAATCGTATTTCACAGACTTTTGAAAGAGCAATCTGCAATTCTGGATTATCTTACAGAACAGAGAACAGCGGTTATAAATGGCGCAGCCGGAACCGGTAAAACGATGATCGCTGTTGAAAAGGCTCAACGTCATGCTCGGAACGGAGAAAAAGTCCTGTTTCTTTGCTTTAATGTAAAGCTAAAAAGCTACTTAGAGGAAAACTATTCTCACGACAACATTTCGTATTTTACTATTTCAGGACTTGCATGCAAAATGTGTTTAACCACTTCACCGGATTATTCAAGATTCAAAAGTGTTCTTGAGGATATGTATCTTTCTGAATCATTCCCTTATCAGCATATTATCATCGATGAAGGGCAAGATTTCGGTCTTGATGCAATAGACGAGTCGGATTTGCTTCAACAAATGAAAGAAATAATCATTGACAACGAGTCTTTAAACGGATCGTTTTATGTTTTTTATGATAAGCTTCAATTAATTCAAGCCAAACACATGCCGAAGTTTATCGAAGACGCTGATTGCAAGTTAACTCTATATAGAAATTGCAGAAATACCGAGAATATTGCAATGACATCGCTTCGACCGGTTTCAGAGAGAAGACCAAAGCTTTTTGAAGGATGTGTAAAAGGTACTCCTGCTAAAATTCACTTTTGTTCAACATCTGAAGTGACTGTTTCTTGCATAAATGCGACAATAGATGCTTTGAAAGCAGAAGGCTACAGAGACATTGTATTACTGACTTGTAAAACGGAATCCACTAGTGTCCTTGCTGATAGGGTTAGAAATGGTGTTTATAGAAATAAGTTCAGGTTTACTTCTTGTCGCAAGTTTAAAGGCCTGGAGGCGGATGCGGTTATTCTTATTGATGTCGATAGTGAAACCTTTAATTCTGAAAATGTTTTGATCTATTATGTAGGTACATCACGTGCGCGGCTTAGACTGGATATAGTAACGGAATTGTCGGATGATAACTGTGTAGATATTCTTAAAAACGCACTAAACTTTACAAACAAAATACGCAATCCTAAGCGGACACTTGCGAGTGCTTTAAATGCAACTGGTAGCATAGTTGAGCAATTATAACTGCATTCTTTTTTGAGAGAACTGACAATTTATATAATTGACCGGAGGTTTACCTTATGACATTTCGACCTTGGATGCTCGGCGCGATTGACGAAACCGGATACAACGGAATTCGTGACGAGCACATTGAGAAGGTAGCGGATTGTTTACTTGCCACAGGACAGACCGAAATCAGCCGCTCGGATTTTGACGACGCTTGCCGCTGCTGCGGGATTCGGTCAGATTTGTTTACACAGGACGATTTGGATCGGCTGCAGCAGAGATTAAACAAATGACACAATAAGGAGGGTAAATCATCATGACGTTTCAGGAATTGAGAAAACTACTGGCTTTTTCCGGCGAAAGCCAAGAAAACATCGAACAGGCAGATACTGCACAGCTGTTGGCAATGGCCAAAGCAGCGAACATCGACCCGGAAGATTTGATTCCGCTTGAGGATATGATGGATGAACTGGAGCAGTATGGTGAGGCGGCCGGGTTTGCTGACTACCGGAACAAAGTGCTGAACGGCATGAGCGAGGATGAAATCGTTCAATCGTATCATGCAATTTTTGACCGGTTTGAAGGTGAAAAGTGAGATGTCTCTGTTAGAGGAAGCTGATTGGGATGATTACTGCTTTTCCTGCTACAAAGGACCGCTGACAAAAGATCAGGTGCATCAATACGCAGGATATTACGGAATATGCTTTTGCTCAGAAAACTGCCGTGATGAGTACTATAAAAGAAACGGCAGAAAAGAGTTTGGCGATTTATTCAAGCGTATGTATAATGATGGATATACACCAGAAAGGATTGCGAAAGTAACAGGCGCACCGCTAGAAGCAGTAAAGGATATACTTGGTGTTGGCGACTATTTGTTCTACAGCAAGGACGAATGCGAAATGAAAGACTTCTTTCATGCGGTGAAGGGGGCAACGGTGAAACCGCCTGACGCTATTGCTTGGGCGATTCATTATTCGCTACACGGTTATTTTAATTGTTCCTATCTTCAGTTTTACTGCGAGGAGATGCAGCGAGAAGAAGCAAGCAAGTGTTTTCAGAAAGCATTCGATGCTGTTCGCAAAGAGACGCTGCGTTCTTGTGGGAGAGATGAAGAATGCGATAGGAGCGCGACAACTCGGACCGGTTGGTGTTTAACCACACTGACCGAAGACGGTTTTATAGCGACTTTCGGAATGCTTCAAAATCTTGATGATGTTCAATGGGTACATATGAGTTTGAATTCGGGCGGGCAAGATCCTGTTGAAGAGGCTGCATCTGCTGTTTTGTATAGCTTTCCATCAATCTGTTATCAAGGTGTAGAAAACTATATCTATCAAAACACGAGAGGCGGAGAGATGTGGTACAAGGAATATAGTTCAGGAGCGGAGGTGCCTCCAGTTAATGAGATTTTGGGAAAAGAGCTGTCTTCTGCGTTGAAGACGGAAGAATTCTGGCAAACGATGAAGGAAAATATGCAATGGAGCCCCGAGAAAGACTTTGCTGAGGTGCTGGATTTCTTCAGAGTGTACGTCCCATATATTCAGGACGATACCTTGGAAAGACTGCTGAACTTAGCGGAAGATATTGATCCTGCTATTCGGACGACTCTGGAACAAGAATTGCAGGAGAGTCCTATTGCCTGAAAGGTAAATAGATCCTTCGGAGTTGTTGCTGAGAGAAGAAGCACCAATCACAATAAATTAAAAAAGGAGTCTTCATTATGGGAATTGGAGTTACTTTTTCGATTAAAGCACCAAAGCTTGTGGTGTTTTTTAAAGGAATCGGTATTGACATCGATTCTGAAAATGGAGTTTTCACGGAACGGTCATATATTACGCTGCCGTCTGGGGACAAAGCATTTTTCTATGATGATGATAGTATTGCCAAGCACATAGGAAAACAAGCCTTGTATGACGATGAGGAAGGTGGTATGCCAAGATGGTTGCATGGGATGGAGGAAGGCGATTCATTGGTTGAATGGTTCATAAACCATCTTGTTGATGTGGGCGAAGAATATATGATTGAAAGGTTTAATGATAAGCAGCATTTATGTTTAGACTTTTGCCAGGAGGCAAAGGAAATCATCGACCGATCTTTTCCAGAAGAAGAACGAGAAAGAATCAAAGAATTGGACGAGTTGATTGAAGAAGCGTCTTTCCTGTATCTCAGTAGTTGGGGCGGAGATGACTTTGATTATGCTTACGTTGAGGTTAAAGACGGCAAAGCGTCGTACAGAGTAGGAAGCGGCTTGGATGATGATTCCTATGAAGACTTAGATGATGATTCATATGAAGACTTGGATGATGATTCCTATGAAGAATGGTATTGGGATAGTTATAGTGAGTTTGTTGAATTGGTGAAGGAACACTTCCCCGCCGTAATATATAAAAGACAAAATGGCATGTGGGTTAAGGACAAGGGCTAAACACTACTGAAGTGCTTGAGGAATCATAATGAGATACATCATCAGCGACGAAAAATTCCATTTCAAATCCGCTTTTGATACAGAGACCGGGGCCTATGTGCGTACCGGAATTCTGGATGAAAACGGCAAGGATACCGGGGTGGATCCGTTCATGGCATCTTTTCCGCATCTGATTGATGTGGGCGTAATGGGGCATTGTATCCACGGAAAGACCGGTTTGTGTGCAAAGGCGGGCATCGGCTGTTATCAGAGCGGGCTCCTAGTTGAACAGCCGAATATGACAGTGGAGCACTTCCGCTGGATTGCGGAACAGTGCAGAGGCAGATGCAATCAGTTGGCACTGGGCGGTCGGGGTGATCCCGACCAGCATGAGCATTTTGAAGAGCTGCTGCAGATCAGCCGGGAAAATAACCTGGTGCCGAACTTCACGACTTCCGGTTACGGTATGACGCCGGAGATTGCCGCACTGTGCAAACAGTACTGCGGCGCTGTGGCAGTGAGCTGGTATCGAAGCACTTATACGCTGAATGCAATCCGGATGCTGCTGGATGCAGGGGTAAAAACCAATATCCACTATGTGCTCGGAAAAAACAGCATCGATGAGGCGATCGACCGGCTGGAACGCAATGACTTCCCCGCCGGAATCAACGCGGTCATCTTCCTGCTGCACAAGCCGGCGGGTCAGGGCTCGCAGGCGAATGTGCTGGACTTCACCGACCCGCGTGCGGCACGGTTCTTTGATCAGGTGGACAAGCGTCATCCGTTCAAAGTTGGTATGGACTCCTGCAACGTACCCGGCGCAATCCACTACTGCAAGCATATCCTGCCGGAGTCGCTGGATACCTGCGAGGGCGCACGGTTCAGCTGCTATATCGGCGCCGATATGATCATGGTGCCATGTTCATTTGATCAGCACAAGCTTTATCAAGTGCAATTGAATGAAAGCACGTGCATAGAGGATGCGTGGAACAGCGAACCATTTGAACGCTTCCGCAGCAAACTGCGCGGTGCCTGCCCGGAATGTGAAAAGAAAGCACTCTGTCTGGGCGGCTGTCCGCTGATGCCGGAGATTGTATTTTGCAACAGTGAAAAAAGAAAGACAATATAAAGGAAGAAACTTGTTATGTCAGCAACAATTAAATGCCCTGATGAACTGAAACAAAGCATTATCAATGATCTTTCCGGAGTACCATCAAACACCAATTTGTCTTTGATAGAATTATTGAAGTTAATAAATGCCGATGAAACCGATGTTTCAATCGAGGAAACACCAGAAGGCCTGTACATTGATTTCCCCGGGGGAGAGATATATGGCTTCACATTGAATTATGTATTTGCAGTAACAAATGTTTTTTCAAAATTAAAACGCAAGTATCCGAATATTGGGATTTTCGGCATATGTTGTTGTTATGAAACCGTCAGTGGTACTACAATCGGTCCGCTTTTCCACTGCGAACCTTCCGATAAAGCCCTCAGAGTTGTTGAAAAATGGCAGCAGTGTGCTGTTTGTGGAGAGGTTCTTGAAACTGATACGTTTTACAATAGCAGCCGATGGGATTTTGGAGAAGGGGAAGAATTCTGCTTGTGCAGTCCAGAATGTATGCGGGCATACCTTGAAAACGGCTATACATTTATACTTAACACGAATCATTTGTGGACTGAAGAACAAGAAGAAGCCTATTATGACGACAAACTCACCATAGAAGAATTCTTGAAGCAAATGCTTGAAAGTTCAGAACTTCATTGAGTTTTTTACCATGTCATGAAAAAAGAAAAACAGTATAGAATTACGGAGGATAAACTATGAAAATCAGAACTGACTTTGTGACCAATTCAAGCAGCAGCTGTTTTGTTGCGATAAATGTCAAAGGCAACACATTAAATGAGTATTTGAAGCAGCATAATTTGATGAATATCTTTAATCACGTTAAGTGGAGATATGAGGATGGGCTGCTTTTGGAAACAGAATTGAATCGGAGCTTTTCGATGAGTTTGTGCGGCATTCTTGAAGATTACCTTGAAAATTACCGTGACTATGGAGAAGAATTTGAAATAGAATATAACGAGAGCGAAAGAAACGATCCGGAAGCAGTGGAAGATTTGATTTGCTTTTTGAAAGAGAACAAATCTGTCATTGATGCCGAATCAGAGGGAAGCATTGAAATACTTGCTTCTCTTAACGAAGACGGCTTCGCATATGCTCAGGAACTAATCTATAAGAATCAGCACGGCACATTGAAAAAGTGGCCGTTTGCAGATGGTTGGAATGAAGGCTATAAAAAAATCCAAGAGTTCAACCTGAAATGGTGGAACGGAGAAATAGAGGGATTGTATGGCTTTGGTCCGATTTTTGAATTGATTTGGACCTCAAAAGGGTTAGAAGAAGCATTTGAGAAAACCGGTCAAATTGAAGAATTTGATGTATCTAAGCTCGTAGAAGATACAACAGCAAACGTATAAACAAACTAAACATTCTGTATGGGTGCATTTCCCTGCCACAACTGCCACAAACCGGGTTTCCGTGGCACCTGTGGCACTTGTGGCACCTTTTCCCAACATACCTTCGTTTGTTTTACCCGCCGAAAAAGAACATTGCCGCCGATTGGCCTTTATGGTCTGTCGGCGGCTTTTTTGTTTTTGCACATTCATTCCGGCGTGAACCAGCCGGAGGCAATCAACTGTTTCCGCATCTTCTCCAGGGCTTTGTTGATCGTCCGACGAACGGTGGCTTCGCTGGCAATCTGATGGTAGGCAGCGATCTCATACAGCGCAAGCGGCCGGCGGCGCTGTACGGTTCCGCCTTCCAGCTCGTGCAGGCCTTGACATGCCGGGCAAAAACCGAACGCTTCTCCAAGGATTTCCTGCTCCTTCCATGTGAGAGAGCGGTAGGCATCCCAGAGCGCTTTGGAGCGGTTGGACGAGAAGAACACCTTCTCCGGCCGGTAAGTCAGATCGCGCGTCAGGTCAATTTCCTTTTTGTTGCCATCGTTGTCCTTGACCGTTTGATGGATGTCGTCGATCTTCGTGTTGCGCAAACCGGCAGCAAGAATCTCGCGCGTGGTTTTGACGCTGCGGCCGATCGCGCCGGCAATTTTCTCTATCGTTGCAGCGTCGTTCTTGCAGTCCTCCTGATTGTAAATCGCCATGGCCTTGCGCAGGATGTAATCCCGGCCCTCGCTCGGCACGGTGAATCCCCGCCGCATGGTGCGGACATAGGCAAGGATCTCTTTTTTCATATAGGGACGCATGAACGCCTCAAACGGAACGCCCCGCGTCGGGTCATACTGCTCCAATGCATGAAGCATGCCGGTCACGGCTGTCATCTTGAAGTCGATGAAGTGGCCGAACATCGAATAGTTTTGCACAGCACCCATCGCGATGTCGTTCAGCTTTTTCTCCCAGGCTGCCAGCATCCAGCGAAAATATTTTTCATCGCCTGTGTTCAGATACAGCATGACAAGCGACTGAAACTTCGGCTCATCCTCATGCGGATAGTCACGGGCCTGCAGAATATACAGTTCCTTTTCCCATTCCTTCACTTGTCACCCCTCCCGTTGTGCTTGCATGTGCCGCTCGACCTCCGCATAAAACGGACGCTTGCGCATTTCCTTTTCGTATTGATGATTCGCATATTCCGGGTCTCTGCGCGCCCGGTCGCGTTTTTCTTCGGCCAGCAGCTTTGCCCGTTCTGCAAACTCTTCCGTGATATTGCCGCGGTTCACATCCTGCCGGATGCCGCCCCGGCGGGTCGTATAGATCTTCGTCACCGGGCTGTCTTTTTCGGCGCGTGTTTTGTATTTCAGCGCGGCATATTGCTTGCAGCTGTACATTCTGCCGCCGTTCTTCGGACGAAAGCCGGAATAGCCGTTGCAGATCTTCTGCTCGTGTCCGGAGGTGACAAGAAAGTACTTGCCGCAGACGATACATTTGCGCGGATAATGGCCGCAGCGCAGGCCTTCATAGTAATCCGTGAAAACCAGATCCAGATAGGTCTCAAAGCAGATACGTCTGCCGATTTCGGTTTTGCCTTTGCTTGTCTGAATCTCCGTATAGGAAAGCAGGCTGCTGGCAGCGTTTGCTTTCAAATCGTTGAATACCGGCCGGAGAAGCATCTCGGTGGTATGCTTTTCGTCGCAAGAATATGCGTCGGCAATCGGATGAATGTGGTTGAAGAGAAAGCGAAAGTCCATCGGCAGACCGAGCAGCATCCGTGAAATGTGGATCAGCGCACGCACCGTGTTTTCATAACAGGTCTGATACGCCGGGTACTTGACGAACGGGAACTTGCGCTCCCATGCTTCTTCGCTCTCCATAAATGGCTTTTCTTCCACAGACTGAAGGACAGTGCGGATATCTTCGTTGAAGAGCGCATTCAAATTCCCGATCTGTTCCGGCGTCTGAAACATCTGCAGCGGCTTCAGTTCCCGATAAGTTTTCAGAATGTCGAAAATATATGTGCGGATGGCGTCAAGGTCGTTGGAAGTGAACGCACCTCGGCGCACCTCAAATTCCAGCGCCCGCCCCTCTGGTAGAAACGCTTCTCCTTTTTCAACCAGTTCACTGTGGCGCAGCATTTCCACACACAGAGCGCCGAGGGGATACTTTTTGCCGCGAAGATACAGATGGCGATCGGTAAACTCCGCCGTGAAGTTTTGAAACAGGGCTTCCAAGGCTGTCACCTCCCATGGATTTGTAACGGATGTGTTTTTTTGCCTGTAACGGCTCATGTACGATTTTTTGAAAAAGTACGTATTAAATTGCCGGGAGGGTTGAAACCGAATTGGCGAACGAGAACATCTGTTCGATACAATCATATACCATTCCAAAAAGAATTGCAAGCAAAACCCTTTTCGAACGGTGTTTTGCTGTACGAAAAAGCGTACTTTACAAAAATTCGTGTCTTCCGACCCTCATCTGGCGTCTTTTCCAAACGAAAAGGCGCTATTTTTATTGCCCGAAGGAGGTGTGAGAACACGCAGGGACAGCGTTACCATCCATAATATTTCAATGTCAGAAGGGAGGTGAATTTTACGGAAAACCTTGAATCATTGCTGCCCGAAGGCTACAGGATCAAAGACAACGCTTTGTATTTTTTGAAGCCAGGCAAGGGCGAACCGACGGAAGTGCTGCTGTGCAATTTCATTCCTTATGTTGTGTCGGAGATCATTCTGGACAGCGGCGGCAAAACCGACCGCGCCTATGAGATCGAGGGCATCGACAAAAACGGCTGTCTGCTGCCGCGAATCACGATTGCTGAAAAGGACTTCGACCGCATGGAGTGGGTGCGCCAGAACTGGGGCATGATCTGCAACATCGCGCCCGATTTTAACGCTGCGCGCCGGCTGCGTTATGTGCTGCAGGAGACCGCCGACCGGGCCGAGCGCAAACGCCACTACGTCACGACAGGTTGGCGGGAACTAAGCGGAAAGTGGGTCTATCTCTCGCCCGGCGACCCGGAACATACCGTGGAACTGGAAAACCGTCTGCAGGGCTACGGCCTCTGCCGGAAGGACGACAAGTCCTTCCTCCGGCTGGTACCGAAACTGCTGGATACCGTTGCCCCATCGAATGTGATGTATCCGCTGGTTGCCTATGCGTTCTCGTCGGTGCTGAACCGGTTTTTGAAACAGGCCGGAAGCGAACCGAAAACGATTCTGATGCTGCTCGGCAAG
>CACYHA010000007.1:0-79517 GCA_902774035.1 Oscillospiraceae bacterium
GATGAACGAAAACAAGGCGATGTATAACCGCTTCCGTGAGACTGCCGACCGGATTTGTTTCGAACGCGGCTTGTCTGTGATCGCGCATCCGAAAAAGAAGCGCGTACCGTACAACGTCTATATGGCACAGCAAAAAGGCATCAAAACCAAATATGACTATATGAAAGCGGCCATCGACTTTGCCATCAAACATTCGCCCGATGACCGCCGTTTTCTGCAGGTCATGCACGAACAGGGCTATTTCATCTCGAACTTCGGCAGCCCCGAGCGCTATGCCACGATCAAGAGCCGGACGGACGAGCACGGTGTGCGGCTGGCAAACCTCGGCGCTGATTACACGCCGGAAGTCATCCGCAACCGGATCCGGATGCAGGATCGGTACGAAGTCAACGGCAACATCATGGGTTACAACAACTACAAACGCTATTTCGTCAACAACGTGTATGTCTATCGCTACAAGAATGTTGAATTTGAAGAATCGTGGCGAACGTACCGCAGCGAAGAAGCGTTTGCCAAGATGGTCGGGCATTGTGTGCAGGGTATCATCGGCAGTGCCATTGTCGGTGCGCCGGTGATCTCTCTGCTGCTTTTGGCGCTGATCTTTGTCGGCGCATTGGCCGAGGCACACAACAGCAGTCCGCACCCGATGACACTGGAAATGAAGTCGCTGCGTCCGCAAATCACGTTCATGCAGGAGCAGATCGACCTTGCCGTGAATGAAAAGCTGTACAACTATGCCGACGTTGAACGGTTTATCGCCGATACGTCCCTGAAAATGGAACAGCTCAAGTTTGAGCGCAGCAAGGTCTACAACAAGATCCGCAGCTGCAAAGACCCGGCGAAACTGGCGGAACTCATGAAACAACGCGACACGATGACCGAGGAACTGGCCGGACTTCGCAACAAGCTCAAACTGGCGCAGCGGATCATCGACGACCAACCCATGCTCCTGGGCAAGGTCGAAGCCGAAAAAGAACAAATGCGGGAATGGTATTTCCCATCCCGCACACAGGAGCAAAACAAAGGCCGTCGCAGAGACGACGGCGCAAGATAACAAAACTATTATAAATGAAAGGAGCCAGATAAATGGCAAGAAAACTGAAAGAAGATTTACGAACCCCGGATGAGATCCGGGCAGACGTTCCGCCGGAGCATGCGGCGGCGCGGACGCCGGAGCTTCACGCATTTATCGAAAGCGAAGTGCTGCGAAAGCTCAGAGCAGAGCATCATCCCATCAACATATCCGTGGATATGATCCTGTCATTTGCCGACAACCCTTATCAGGTACTTGACAACGAAGAAATGGACGAGCTTGTGCAAAGCATCAAAGAACGCGGGATTCTGTCGCCGCTGACCGTGCTGCCGAAGCCGGATGATGCGCACGTCTTTGAACTCATCAGCGGACACCGGCGGTTGTTCGCGGCGAAAAAGGCAGGGCTGAAAAAGGTACCTGCTGTTGTTTGTAACGTCAGCCGCGACGAAGCCGCGATCATGGTTGTGGACAGCAACCTGCACCGGGAACATATTCTTCCTAGCGAAAAAGCGAAGGCGTACAAGCTGCGGCTGGATGCAATGAAACGACAAGGCGAACGGACAGATTTAACTTCTGTGCCAGTGGCACAGAAGTCCAAAACGTCCAGAGAGATTTTGGGCGAGATCGTTGGTGAGAGCCAAGACCAAGTTCGTCGCTATATCCGTCTGAACGAGCTGCATTCTTGTCTGCTCAATTTGGTGGACGAGGGCAAAATCGCTCTGCGCCCTGCTGTGGAGCTTTCCTATCTTTCCAAGGACGAGCAACGCGACCTGTTCGATACCATCGAAAGTGAAGACTGTACGCCGTCACTGGCGCAAGCCCAGCAGATGCGCAAGCTGTCGGAGAAAGGTCAGCTTGACATGGACGCGATCTTCGAAATGATGACCAAGCCGAAAGCCAACCAGCAGGAAAAGGTCACACTGGCGTATCAAAAGCTGCCGGTGGACAAGATCCGCCGCTATGCCGGCACAGAGCCGACGCCGCAGGTCGTGGAGGGTTTTCTGCTGAAGGCCGTAGAGCACTACTGCCGCTATCTGCAGCGACAGCGGGATAGAGATGCGAGGTGAGAAAAAGTGAAGCTTTCGATTGATCCAACCACCTTTAACCGAACGCAGCAGGCGGCTTATGACAGCATTGTGGATCTGCTTTCCCGGCTGGTGGTCAAATATGGGCCTTTGATTGAAGATGTGACAATACTGGATGATTTCCCACAGTTCAAAACACAACGCGGGAAACGCAAATAAGTTTGAAAACATGTGCGGGGCGGCACACACTGCTCCGCACATTCGTCATATTCAGAATAAGGTGGTACAATCAAACAACACCAAAGAAGGGATATGATTACTTTGAAAAAGACTAACTGCTATATCTATACACGCGTTTCTACCGTCATGCAGGTGGACGGCTACAGCCTGGACGCACAGCGGGAAAAGCTGCGTAAATATGCGGAATTTCAGGAAATGCAAGTTGTTGGTGAATACTCCGATGAAGGAAAATCCGGCAAAAACATCGGCGGCAGACCACAGTTTCAACAAATGCTTGAAGATATCAAAAATGGAAAAGACAATGTATCTTTTGTGCTGGTATTCAAACTTTCCCGTTTCGGTAGAAATGCTGCCGATGTACTCAGCTCCCTGCAGTTCATGCAGGATTACGGCGTAAATCTGATCTGTGTTGAAGATAGCATCGACTCCTCGCGTGACAGCGGCAAGTTAATGATTTCCGTGCTTTCTGCAGTTGCAGAAATTGAGCGTGAAAACATCTTGGTACAAACTATGGCTGGACGCAAGCAAAAAGCAAAGGAGGGTAAGTGGAACGGCGGCTTTGCACCATATGGGTATTATCTTGAAAAAGGTGAACTGAAAATCGCTGAAGACGAAGCCGAGGTGATCCGCGTGATTTACGATAAGTTCTGCCATACAACAATGGGGGCTGCCACTGTTGCGAAGCATCTGAACAGCCACGGATATGTCAAAAAGCAACGTCAGAACGGAACGCTGTCCTCCTTTTCCGCACATTTTGTGAAACTGGTACTGGACAATCCGGTTTACTGCGGCAAGATTTCCTATGGTCGTCGGAAAACCGAAAAAATCAACGGCGAAAGAAATCAATACCATATTGTATGGCAGACGGATTTTCCGATCTATGATGGCATCCATGAGGCAATCATTTCAGAGGATGAATGGAAGCTGGCGCAGGAAAAGCGCAAACGCACCGGAGTCAAGAACAAGAAGGTATACAGCATGGAGCACCAGCATATACTCTCCGGCATCGTCTGCTGCCCCGGCTGCGGCCACCCGATGTACGGCAGTGTCAACCGAAAACGTAAAAAGGACGGCACATTCTACAAGGATTACTGGTACTATGCCTGCAAGCATTATCTGGATGAAGACGGACACAAGTGTACCTATTCCAAACAGATTCACCAGGAAAAGATCAACGCCGCCGTGGAAGAAGTAATCCGCAACATCATTCACGATCCGAAGTTCGAGGAAGCGACCAAAGCGAAGATTCAGGAACGGATCGACACGGCTGAGATTGAGGCGGAAATCAAAGAGCAGCAAAAGAAAAGCCGTCAGATGGTTTCTGCGAAGGACAAGCTGATGCGGCAGATGGACAGTATGGATTATTCCGATCCCTGTTATGATCAAAAATATGAAGACCTTCAAAAACGGCTGGATGCATTGTATCTCTCCATCAGTGAAACCGACCGGGAGATTGACGACTTACAGGAAAAGATGGAAATCATTCGCCGAAATCAAATTTCGCAGCAAAAGGTCTATGAATTTCTGCTTTTGTTTGATATAATATATGACAAGATGACCGATGCGGAAAAGAAAGAGTTCATGAACAGCTTTATTGAGCGTGTGGAGCTTCACAAAGAACCCTTGCAGAACGGTCAGATTTTAAAGAGCATTCACTTTCGGATTCCCGTTATTGTTGACGGGAATCCGATGGAAGAAGTCGACATCTCTGTTCCAACTGAAAATGCAATGGTCGAGACAGTAGTATTGATGACGAGGACCCAAGTTGAGCCAACAGATCGAATGCAAACATCATTTACATTGAATTAAGGAGATAAGGAGAAAAATATGGCAGTTCCAAAGTTTTTTGAATTTTTTGAAGGCTTCTTACATGCTGTTGAAGATGGGGAAATCCATTCTGCAAAAGAAGTTAGAGAGATTATTGCTTCATCTATGAATATCTCTTCTTCAGATAGAGCAGAAATGCTTCCAAGTGGAAAACAAAGCACTTTTGACAATCGTGTTGCTTGGGCGAGAACATATTTAGATAAAGCCGGGCTAATTGAAACTCCCCAACGAGGTAAGTATTGTATTACCGCTGAAGGAAAAAGGGCACTGTCTTCCGGCGAGAAAATTGATTTGAAATATCTTGAAAGGTCAGAATCTTTTAAGGAATTTCATAGCGTTGCTTCTAACAACGAAATAGTTGACACGGATGAAAAGGAAGAATCTCCAATTGAAATATTGGATGAAGCATATCAGCAGATAAATGCAGTACTTGCAAGCCAGATTATGGATGAAGTAATGAAATTATCTCCTTCAGGATTTGAAAAACTTGTAGTAAAAATGCTTCTTAACATGGGATACGGGAATGGAATTGAGGGAGCAGGTAAGGTTACGCAACAATCAAATGACGGTGGAATTGATGGCATCATCAAAGAAGATCAACTCGGATTTAGTAATATTTATATCCAAGCAAAGCAATGGGCACCTGATTTGACAATCAGCAAACCAGAGATACAGAAATTCGTTGGAGCACTGCAAGGACAGCAAGCTCAAAAAGGACTCTTTATTACTACTGCAAAGTTTTCATCAGGAGCGGTACAATATGCTGATAACCTTTTGGGGGTTAAGGTGGTATTAGTTGATGGAACGACACTAACAAAATTGATGATTAAGCACAATGTTGGCGTTTCCGTTGAGCATACTTATGAGATCAAGCGGATTGATAGTGATTTTTTTGCTGATGAACTGTGATGGTGTAATAGACGCATACATAGTAATTTAGATTCGCTGCCTTGACTCAACCGGTCAATGGCATATTCCTGACGTCGAGGGCCGTGTGGTCAGCGTAGATAATGCCATTTTTATTCACGCTATTGTCCCAAGACACGTCGAGTGTGTAACATGGAGTCATTTGCCGAGGTGTTTGGGTGAGAAATTGAAAAGGAACAAATCAATGTGACTTTGCGCCTATAAGAAAAGAAGGGGCTGTCGCATTTGGCAAAAAACGTCAAAGCAAAAGAAAAAGAAAGCGCTTTTTGCAGAGGGATTCTGTGATTTCAGCGCTTTCTTTCCTTTGTGTCTTTCAAAAGGAGTAGGATTGTTTGCTTTGACTCGACGTTTTTCGTCCTCGGCGTACTTTTGGTTTTCAAGGATGGCGGCCACAGCGGTTTGGGAAAATTGCCTTCAAAACCAATCCTTCGTTATGGAACGTCGCCGAAATGCAACAACCCCTTTTTTCAAGACAGAAAGATTCTTCTTTTAAGACAAAGGGCTTTTAATTTTTTTTAAGATTTTTACGAAAAACACCTATAAATTTCCGGAAGATTATGATATAATTAAAAATACAGCCGCACGTTGTCGAAAAGCACCTGCTGTTGACCAACCAGGCGGAAAGCGCACCCACAAAAACAAAACTCTTCGGCCGGGAGGGGAGACCATGAAAAACGCCGTGCTTTATATACACGGAAAAGGCGGAAGTGCCGCCGAAAGCGCACACTATGTTCCGCTGTTTCCGGACTGCGACATGGTCGGTCTCACGTATGCGGGCGAAACGCCGTGGGACGTCGGAACACAGATCCGCGCAGCGGTGGAAGAACTGCTGGAGGGGCATGACGGCGTCACGCTGGTGGCGAACAGCATCGGCGCGTTTTTCAGTCTGCACGCCGGGATCGACGAGCTGCTGCAGCAGGCGTTTTTCATTTCGCCGATCGTCGATATGGAGCGGCTCATTACCGATTTGATGCGGCAGGCCGGCGTTTCCGACGCGGAACTGGAAACGCGGAGCACGATCCCCACGGAAGGCGGCGAAGTGCTGTCCTGGGCGTACCTGCGCTATGTCCGGCAGCATCCGATCCGCTGGAACACGCCGACCGAGATCCTTTACGGCGGCAGGGACGCGCTGACGCCCTATGCATCCGTCGCCGCGTTTGCCGAACGCCGGGGCGCAGGGCTGACCGTCATGGAAGACGGCGAGCACTGGTTTCACACGCAGGCGCAGATGCGGTTTCTGGACAACTGGATCCGGGAACGGCGCATCTGAGACTTTGTCGGATGTCTTCTTTCCGGCAGCGACGGAACAACAGGAAAAGCCGAAACTGCCCGGGCAGATCTTTTGAACAGGAGAAACCATATGAAGTATTCCCAAACCGTCGTCTTGAAGGACGGCAGCGCCTGCATTCTGCGCAACGGCACAAAGGCCGACGGGCAGGCCGTGCTGGATGTGTTTGATTCGACCCATGCGCAGACGGATTTTCTGCGCAGCCTCCCGGACGAGATCAAATTTACCGCCGGGGAGGAAGGGGCGTTTTTGCAGGAGAAAACGGAAAGCGACCGGGAGATCGAGCTCGTTGCGGAGCTTGACGGCAGGATCGTCGCCTCGGCGGGGATCGAAGCGCTGGGCAGCGGCGCCAAGATGCGCCATCGTGCCGCGTTCGGCGTCAGCGTCGACAAAGCCTTTTGGGGCCTCGGCCTCGGCAGAGCGCTGACGGAAGCCTGCGTTCGCTGCGCGAAAACGGCGGGCTACCGCCAGCTTGAGCTGGAAGCGGTTGCGGAAAACGAACGCGCCATTGCCCTTTATGAAAGCGTGGGCTTTACGGAATTCGGCAGGAATCCCCGCGGGTTTTATTCTCCGCGCACCGGCTGCTGGCAGGAGCTGGTGCTCATGCGCCTGGAGCTGGACGCATTGCCGTCAACCTGAAGGAAAGGACAAGGCAATGACCGGATCGCGCAGGGGCGACCCACACGCGGCGCAGGGCGCGGTCGAAGGTTCGCAAAAACAGCGTTTGATTTATGCTTTGACTTGTGGTATAATACCGTTTAAGAATTCAAAAGGAAAGGAAAACGAGCATCTATGCAGAAAAACTGGTATCGGCTGGATACGGCTGCGCTTATTTTCCCCGCCATCGCGAGGCCGGACTGGTGCAACACCTTCCGCTTTTCGGCAACGCTGAAGGAGGCGGTCGCGCCGGACATCCTGCAGCAGGCGGTGAACGATCTGGAAAGACGGTTCCCGACGTTCTTTGTGGCGCTGCGCAACGGCGTGTTCTGGCATTATCTGGAGCAGAGCGGCGAGCACATCAAGGTGCAGCCGGACTACGCCTATCCGCTCACCTTTATGCGCAAAAAGGATCTGAAGCACAACTGCGTGCGCGTGCTGTACTATAAAAACCGCATTGCCGTGGAGATTTTTCACTCCGTCACGGACGGCCACGGCGGCAGCATCTTTTTAAGCAACCTCGTGACGCGTTATATGGAGCTCAGGCACGGCATCACCTGCCCGCGCACGGACACCATTTTCGATCTCTCCGGGACGCCCACGGAGGAGGAGCTGGAAAACAGCTTTTTCAAATACGCGGCCGAGGGCGCCGCGGCGCGCAAGGAGCCCCGGGTCTACCGGATGCACGGCACACGGGAACCCGACGGGTTCAAGCATTTGACCACCGGCATCGTGGAAACGCAGGCGCTGCTTGACGCCGCCCACCGGTTCGGCGTCTCCGTCACGTCTTTCCTCGCGGCGGTGATGACGGAGAGCGTGATCGCGATGCAGGATCTGGAAAAGCCGCGCAAAAAGCAGCGCCCCGTCAAGATCTCTCTGGCGGTCGATCTGCGGCGGATGTTCGGCAGCAAAACGCTGCGCAACTTCGCCCTTGCGCTGAACACCGGCGTGGATCCGCGCTTCGGCGACTACACGCTGGAGGAGATCTGCAAGTCCATCTCGCATCAGCTCGGCCTTTACGCCACAAAGCAGAATCTGGCCGGCATGATCAAGGCGAACGTGCAGTTTCAGGAGCTGGTGCCCCTGCGTTTGACGCCGCTGTTTCTCAAGGATTTCGGCATGAACCTCGTCTATGAGAGCGTGGGCGAGACCGTGAGCTGCCTGAACATCTCCAACATCACGCGCATCGCGCTGCCGGAGATCCTGCAGCCCTACATCGACCGGATGGAGTTCATCATCGGCACCCAGCGCAGCTATCCCAACAACTGCTCGGTGCTCTCCTTCGGCGGAAAGACCTATATCAACATGATCCGCAACATTCGGGAAGCGGAACTGGAGCGCCGCTTCTTCTCCCGCCTTGTGGAGCTGGATGTTCCGGTGGAGATCGAAAGCAACAGGAGGTAATCCCATGTATTGTGTGAAATGCGGCGTGAAGCTGCAGGAAAATGTTCAGAGCTGTCCGCTGTGCGGAACGCCGGTCTGGAACCCGGACACCGGCACGGCAAAGCCCGAAGAAAAAACCTATTCCGATATCCAGCCGCGGCACTACCGGGAATCGCGTCTGCCGCTGCTGATCGTTGTCACGGTGCTCACCGTCATTGTGATCACGGTGCTGCAGTCCATCTTTTTCGGCGTGTTCGGCAATTTCGGGCTCAGCGGTCTGATCTCTTTCGGCGTGCTGCTGGCTTATGTGCTGTTTGTGCTGCCGTTCTGGTTTGAACGGCCCTTCCTGCCGTTGTTTTCCGTGATCGACCATGTGGCGATCGCCCTATATGTGCTGTATGTCTGCAACTGGACGGGCGGCCATTGGTTCATCAAATTCGCGCTGCCGGTGCTTGTGATGAGCTGCATTCTCATCACCTACATGATCTGCGTGCTCAAATATGTCAAGCGCGGCAAAATCTTCTATTACGGCGGCTTTTTGATCCTGCTCGGCATCGGTCTGACCCTGCTCGAGCTGTTTCAGCATCTCTATGTCGGTTCCGAAATGTTTATCTGGAGCCAGTTTTATCTGTTCGGCCTCGGGCTTGTCGGCATCCTGCTGATCGTGATCGGACTGATCCGTCCTCTGCGCGACGCACTGGAACGCCACTTTTTCTTCTGAGAGAGGACGAGTGCAATGCAATTACGCAAGAGCGACGAAATGAAAGCTGTTGAAGCAAACGCGGCTGCTTTCGGCATGAGCTATCAGCGCATGATGGAAAACGCCGGGGCGGCGGTTGCCCGCAACATCCGCCTGCTCGCCGAACAGCAAAACCTGCCCGGTCGAGTGGCGGTCGTGATTTGCGGCAAAGGCAACAACGGCGGCGACGGCTTCGTCATTGCCCGTAAGCTGCATGAGAGCGGTTGGCGCGTGACGGTGGTGCTCGCAAGCGGTCTGCCTGCGAGCGAACAGGCGCGGATCGCCTACAGCCAGATGGCGAATCTCGCCATGCCGACCTATTGGTTCGAGGGCGACCGCGAAAAATGCCGCGAGGCCTTTGAAACGGCGGATCTTCTTGTGGACGCCGTCTTCGGCTTCAGTTTTTACGGCCAGGTACGCGAACCGCTGGTTTCTCTCTTTGCGGAAATGAACGCCGCAAAGGCGCTGACCGTGGCGGTGGACGTGCCCTCCGGCGTGCTCTGCGACAGCGGACGCTGCGACGACGCGGCGGTGAAAGCGGATTACACCGTTGCCGTCTCCGCCCTCAAGCCGGCGCACATCCTGCACCCTGCCGCCGACCTTTGCGGCAGGATCATCATCGCTTCGATCGGGATTCCCGATGCGTGCTTTGCGTCGGTTCGGCAGTCCCTTTACACCTACAGCGCCGCCGAGATCGGTTCGCTTTTGCCCCATCGTCCGGCCACGGCGCACAAGGGCGATTTCGGCCATGTGCTGCTGCTTTGCGGCAGCCGCCGGATGCCCGGCGCGGCCTACATGGCGGCAAAGGCCGCCCTGCGCTGCGGCGCGGGACTGGTCACGGCGGCGTTTCCGCGCTCGCTGTATCACACCATGGCGCTCAAGCTGACCGAAGCGCTGCTGCTGCCCCTTGCGGAAACGGAGCAGGGGAGCTTTTCCCGCGCTGCGATCCCGGTGCTGCTGCGGGAGCTGGAAAGCGACAAATACACGGCGGTCGTGATCGGCTGCGGCCTTTCGGTGAACGAGGACACCGAAGCGGTGCTGCAGGCAGTGCTGGAACACGCAAAAGTTCCCGTGGTCGTGGATGCCGATGGCATAAACATCCTCTCGGAGAACATAGATATATTACAAAACGCGGCCTGCCCGGTGGCGCTGACGCCCCATCCGAAGGAGATGGCCCGGCTGCTGGGGATCCAAACCGGCGACGTGCAGGCCGACCGCGTCGGGATCGCCCTGCACACGGCGCAGACCCACGGGGTCTATCTTGTGCTCAAAGGCGCGAACACGGTGGTCGCGTCGCCCGAGGACGCGGCGGTCTATGTGAACGGTACAGGCAACAACGGCCTTTCCAAGGGCGGCAGCGGCGATGTGCTCGCCGGAATGCTGGGCGCACTTTGCGCACAGGGTCTGCCTTTGCAGCAGGCGCTTTGCGCCGGGGTCTATCTGCACGGCCATGCGGCCGATGTGGTGGCCGGAGAGCTGAGCCGCACGGGGATGCTGCCGACCGACGTGATCGAGGCGCTCGCCCGGGTCTTTGCCGCGTTTGAACACTGAGCGCTGCGCTCGGCTTGCGCAAAGAGAATTTTGTGAAAAAACAGGGTGTGGAAAAGATCTCCGCGCCCTGTTTCTCTTTGCCCGCGCGCCGTCCGCGCCAAAATTCGGGTGATCTTATGCGTAACCGCCTTTTTTTCGCGTTCGTTCTTCTGGCTTCGCTCCTTTCGCTTTGCGCCTGCGGCAAAACGCCGCAGGCTCTGCCGCTTTCTCCGTTTTCTGCCGACGTGTCCTACACGCGGGACGGCGTTTCCTTTTCCGGCGTGTTCACGTTGGAGGACGGACAGACGATGCGCCTTTTGCTGCGCGAACCGGCGGAGCTGCAGGGGCTGTGCTTTGTGTTCGAAGGGGAAACGGCCGCGCTGCGCCTCGGCGACGTCGCGCTTTCGCTCCCGGACGCCGAGTCGCTCTCTCTGCCCGCGGCAGCGGAACATGCGCTCTTTGAAGCGCTTTCCGCCCTCTGCGCCGCGCCGACGCCGCTTTCGGCCGAACACATCGCGGAGGTTTCGACCGCACGCGGCACGGCGACGGTCACGTTCACGCCGGAGCTTTCCCGGCCGCAGACCGTGGACGTCGGCGGCGTGCAATTTGTGTTTGCTCAAAATTTTCCTGTCGGATAAATCGCACGGGAGCTTCCGCAAAATGATTATTCTCCGAAAAGCGGCGCATACTATGCTCGGAAGGAGAGATTCAGATGATTGTCAAACGCGGAGAGATTTACTATGCGGATCTGAGTCCCGTTGTCGGTTCCGAGCAGGGCGGCGTTCGCCCGGTGCTGATCGTGCAGAACGACGTCGGCAACAAATACAGCCCGACCGTGATCGCTGCGGCCATCACCAGCCGCACCGCGAAAAACGATTTGCCGACGCATATTTTCGTGGACGCTTCCACCTGCGGCCTGACGAGGGATTCCATCGTGCTGCTGGAACAGATGCGCACGCTGGACAAGCGCCGCCTGCGCGAGCGGATGGGTGCGCTGGACGCGCCGCTGATGCTTCAGATCGACCGGGCCATCTCGGTCAGCCTCGGACTGGAAAATCTGCGCGTTCCGGAAAACCGGAATTCCTTTGCGGTTACGTAAAGAATTTTTTATTTTTATTAACTTTTATTGAAGAGGCGGATTTGTGCATTTTTTCTGTTGACAGAAGGAAAAGAAAATGATAAACTAATCATGACTAAAAAGCAAAGGAGTTTTTGCCATGAAAAAAACGATCAGCCTTCTTTTGGCCGTTCTGATGGTCTTCTCCTGCTTCGGCGCGCTGACTGCGCTTGCGGCAGATCCGACAGAAGAGGAAAGCACGACGAAAAAACCGCTTTCGGAAACCTTGAACGAGATGGTCGGCATCGACTTCAGCAACGCGCTGAACAATCCCGACCTGAGTACCTATGAGCAGCTCAGAAATGCGGACAGCGAAGTGAAATATGAAAAGGCGATGCTGCAGAACGTGAACTTCATGGGTCTGGACATCGACTATATGTACAACAGCACCGACCCGCTCTATTGGCCGGCGCTGACGGTTTCCCGTTCCGATCTTGCTCTGATCTACGGCAACCTGAACACCTATCTTCTGAGAATGAAGAAGGAAAAGCTGAACGACTACCGTTTTTACACCAACGACCACGCCACGAAACTGTGCAATCTGATCGGCCATCTGTACGATCCGAACTTTACGGATATCAAGATCAGCTTTGACAACAACCCGACGACCAGCGAGATCTTCTACAGAACGGTCTGCGAGCGCAGCGGTCTGACCAGTTGGATCCAGAAACAGTGGATCGATTCCGTCGCCGATACCTATTATCCCGCCCTTTGCCAGACCCTCGGTATGCAGCTCGATGATCTTCCCGCGCCGGAAAGAGACATCAGAGACGCTTCCCGCGTTGCGCCGTTGCTGGTCAAATCCATCGTGGAATACAAGGCGATGGGTCCCTTCGCGCACCTGATCGATGTCATTCGCGCTTTCACGGTGACCTATACCCATTACCTTTCCAAGGCAATCATTCCCTTCTTCCAGAAGTTCATTGACGCCAACAGAACCACCAGAGAAGAGCTTCTGACCTTCAAAGGCCTTCTGAACGTGATCTTCAATGGCTGCAACAAGACCGACATGACGAAGCTTCACTTCATCACCCCGCCGAGCTACCGCTTCGCCATCACCAAGGACGAGGTCGAAAACTTCCTGTATCTCATCGTTTACTGCAACCTGGTCGGCGCTTACAATGTCTCCGGCTACAGCAACAACAAGGCTGTGATCCAGAACTTCAAGCAGAAGATCCGGGCCTCCGGCGAATTTGACGACACGCAGAAAGAACGTCTGAACGCCATCATCGGTATGCTCTTTGAGGGCAAGTTTGCGGAAGTGGAGCCGACCCTTTCGGCGATCTCCATGGAGATCATCTCCTCCGCGCCGGACAATGTGAAGGATAAGCTCTTCGGCTTCTTCGGCCGTTTCCTTGACGCCATGTACGGCTTCTTTGATAAGATTTATCAGGCAATCAGAAAGTTCCTGTAATAGTTCCGAAAAAACGGCGCAAACTAAAGATAAGCCCGAACGGTTCCGGCTGTTCGGGCAATTCTTTTCAGGAGAGATTCACAATGCAACATTCGGAACACATGAACCGCTGCATCGGCTGCACCGTGCAGCAGTGCGCCCATCACGCAGGCAAGGACAATTTCTGCACGCTGGACAAAGTCTCGATCGGCACCCATGAAAAAGACCCGACCGAACCCCAGTGCGTGGACTGCGAGTCCTTCCGCCTCGGCAACTGAAGCGCTTTGCGCTGCCCGCCGCTTTGCGGCGGGCATGTTTTTTGCCGCGCAGATTCTGCGCGGCAGCCGGCGGGGCGGGACGCGCGGCTTCGCCGCGCGCAAAGGGGCGCAAAATCGCGCGCGGTGAAGTCGGACGGAGGTTCGCCGCGCCCCTTTGAACCCGCGCCGGACGGCGCGGGTTTCCCGCCCCGCCGCCTTCGCACGGCGCAGCCGTGCGAAAAAAGGCTGACGCATTTCGGGGACGTTCCATAACGAAGGATTGGTTTTTTAAGAAACACAAAGAAAGCGCCTTTCACAGAATCACTCCGTGAAAAGCGCGTTCTCTTTCCTTTGCTCTGACGGTTTTCGCGAGAAGCGTCAGCCCCCGACAACGCGGTTTTACAGTTCCAGTACGCACGTGCCGTCTTTCATCACATAATGGGTTTCGATGCCCAGCTCCTGCACCCATTTTCTGGTTTCCAGGGTTTTGAACGGGCCGTCGCCGCCACAGTTTGTCCAAAGCCACTCCGGCGTTGGCCAAAGGCAGATCTTCGGCATGACAGCTTCGTAAAACGATTTGTCCACGCCGCCCTGCCCGTGGTGCGCCATGGTGCAGATGTCGCAGTCCAGCAGCCCGGAATCCTTCCAAAGGCGTAAAATCTTTTCTCCGGCCGGGGCTTCGCAGTCTGCGGTGAACAGTACGCTGCTTTTGCCCAGCTCCATGCGGAACACAAGAGACTGGTTGTTGCAGTTCCTGAATGCAAAATCCTGCGAGGAGAGCACGTAAAACTTCGCTTTTCCAACGGTGAACACGTCGCCGCCGCAGAGAAGCCGCAGCTTCTTTGCAAACTGCGGCAGCACCCGGTAAAAATCGTCCATCGTCGCCTTGGCGGAATCGTCAACGCCTTCAAACAGCCCTTTTGAGGGGAAGTTGAGATAGACGCGGTCAAAGGTGACTTCGTCCGGATGATGCTCGCAGATGTCGAAAAACGTGTTTACATGGTCTTCGTGGGGGTGGGTGAGGATCCAGACGTCAATGTGGGGCGTCTGTTTTCCGGTAAGCTTTTGCAGGTATGAGACAAAGTAGGGGCGTTCCGTTTCGTAGCCGCCGTCGATGACGATCACTTTGCCGTCTTCCGTGGTGACGATGAAGCTGTTGCAGATCGTGTCCGTTTGCGATTGCAGCATATGCAGCGTGTTTTTCATTTTGGGTTCCTTTCTAAAAAAAAGAAACACTCCCGCCATGCCGGACCGACGTGTATAACCTGCTCATAGCAGGGTGGTGATTGCCGGACAGGTTCGCGCTCCCTTCGTCCGCCGAAGGGCGGGAGGTCTGCAGTCCGCTGCCCGAGCTCTCTCCGTATAAAAACGTGTTGGGTTATAATCGCCGGTTGGTCGCACACAGCAGGAGATGTTATTAGGTTGTCCGAGATCCGGCGGATTATTGATCCTCGGCCTCGTATTTTTCGATCAGGCGGTCTTCCATGATCCTTCCGACCTCGTTGAATTCCGCCTCATCCTCGATCTGAACGAGATAGTTTTCGCCGTTTTCTTCCAGAACCTTCAAAATCAGAACGTCGCCGTCGTCTTCCAGCAAAGCGACCTCATCCTCATACACGGGCAGAAGCGCCACATAGCGGCAGCCGTTGTCCAGCTCGATACGGTCCAGTTCTTCAAAAACGTGCTCGGTGCCGTCGTCGTCAACAACGGTCACGATATCTTCCATTTCAAGTGCGTCGTCCATAAAGGTTCCTCCGCTTGTCTTTCTGTCTTTATTTTACTTGATTTCCGGCGGAAAGTCAAGAGCTTTCTTTCGGCTTTTCGGAAAAAAGACACCGCAAAATCAACAAAAGAGGACATCAAATTTTTACAAAAAAAATCCGTGGAAAGCGTGGTAATTTTTGGTTCTTTGTGTTATACTAAATAAGATTAGATCACAGCCTGATTTTTGGCGGAACAGGAGATGAAATCATGCCCCATTCCTTTGACCCTGTGTTCGGCGATTGGTACACCGAAAACCAGCTAGGCTCCGGCACGGACGGCAAAGCATATACCATTACACGCACCCTTTCCGACGGAACGACCCAGCGCGCGGTGCTGAAGACCATTCGCGTCGGCGATTACCGCAACGAGAAGAAATCCTTCAACAAGCTGAACGAAGCGCCCGCTCCCGCCGGGGAGGACAAGGTGCGCGAAAAGATCATCAGCAACATCACCGATAATATCGACATCATCCGGAAGACCGACGGCGGCAAGCACTTCGTGCGCTATGAAGCCTGGGAAAAACGCAAGACCTCCGACGGCAAGGGAACGCTGATTCTGATCCGTCTGGAAGAGATGCGTTCGCTGACGGATGTGCTCGACAATTTTTCGCTCACGCGCGACGAAACGCTGCGCCTGGGGATCTCGATCTGCCGCGCCCTCGTGCGCTGCCGCGATTTCGGCTATATCTATCCGAACCTGAAGCCGGAAAACATTCTGTTTGACCGTCAGGGCCGCTGCAAGCTGGGCGACTTCGGCTCGTTCAGTTGTCTGGAGCCCTCCAAGACCTCCGTTGCCTATAAGCGCACGCAATACTATATGGCGCCGGAATATATCCGCACGGGGAAGATCAACTGCACGGCGGATACCTACGCCCTCGGTCTGGTGCTCTACAGTCTGATCAACCGGGGCAGGCTGCCGTTCACAGAGCCCTATCCCCAGGAGCTGACCGTTGCGTCCTTCGACCGCTCCAAGCAAAACCGCCTGGACGGCGTGGCCTTTCCGCCCCCGGCGCTGTATGATGAAGCGCTGTGCCTGATCATCGGCAAAGCCTGCGCCTTCCTGCCGGAAAACCGCTATCTTTCGCCGAAGCAAATGCTGACGGATCTCGAAGCCGCGCTGGCAAACCGCCCGTTGGGAAATATGCAGTTTGAGGATATCTACTCGATGTCGGATCCCATGGCGAAGACCGCTGACGCGCCGAAGATCGAACCGATCCCGTCGCCGCTCAGCGCCGCGCCGATCCCGACCCCGCCTGTGACGCCTGCGCCGAAGCAGCCGGAATCCCCGGCCGCCGCGCCGAAGCAGCCGGAACCCGCCGCGCCGCAGCCGCCAAAGGAAAAGCCCGTGGTTTCCGCCCGGCCGCGTCCGCAGCAAAAACAAAAACCAAAACGCAAGCCGGTCTCCATGCGCCGCGTATTGCTGCTGTTGGCGATCGCGGTCTGCCTGATCATTCTGCTCGTGGTTTCGCTGGCTTTGCGTTTCGGCGATTCCGATACCCCGACTCTGGTTGACCAGACGGTCGCGGCCATGCTCTTTGTGATGGAGAGGAGTGAGACCCTATGGCTTATGATATGATCAAAACCGTGCTGAACGCCGAGGCTGCCGCAGCCGCCAACGAAAAGGCCGCCGAAGAACAGGCCCAGTCCATGCGCGACGACGCCGCCGCAACGGCACAAACCCTGGCCGCGGCGCAGATCGAACAGGCAAACAGCCAGGCAAGGCTGATCCTTTCGGAAGCGCAGCAGACCGCCGAAGGCATTCTGAAGCAGGCGGAAAAGCTTGCCGGAATGCGGCGCGCAAAGGTGATCGGCGACACCGAAAAGAAATATGACGCGGCGATCGCAGCAGTGCTGCACGCCATCAGTGAATAAGGTAATCAGCGATTACCAAGTGATTTTTTGGATTCCAAAGGAAAAGGAGGTGTCATAATTTGGCAAAAATCAAACTTTTGCACTTCTCCTTGATCGCCATGCTGGAAGACAGCAAACGCCTGATGGACTATCTGCAGCGGCTGGGCATCGCGGAGCTTTCCGATGTGGAAGACCCGGACAGCACGCTGACGAAGTATCAGACCTCCGCCCTGGTGCAGACCTTTACGCGCAAGCAGCAGCAGGTGAACGCCGCCGTGGAAACGCTGGAGCGCTCCTGCAGGATCAAACGCTCCTTTGTGCAGCAGTTCACCGATACGACAGACATTACGTATTACGATTACCGCCGCCTTTGCGAAAACGCGGACAACGTGATGCAGCTCTGCGAACATATTAACGCGCTGCAGGAGGAGATCGACGCGGCGAAGCAGGATATCCTGCGCCGGCGCACAAAGATCGACTACTACCGCCCCTGGGAAGCGCTGGATCTTCCGATGAACACCCGGCGCACCGCAAGCGCGGAGATCTTCATCGGCCAGTTCAAAAGCCAGTTGGAGGCTGCGGAGATCCTGTCGCGCCTTGCGGTGGAGCTGCCGGAAACCGAGGGGATCTCGGCCGAGGTCGTTTCTGCCGAAAAGCTGCAGACCTGCGCTGTGATCGTCTGCCACCGATCCGACGCGGCAGACGTGGAACATGCGCTTAAGGCCATCGGCTTCGTCCGGCCGGACAACCCGGCAAAAACGCTGCCGCGCCGTGCGATCGAACAGTGCGAAGCGGCCATCAAAGCGGACGAGGAACGCATCGCCGCCTTGAATGCCGCCATTGCAAAATATGCCGAACATTATGACAGTATTCGTATGCTCGCGGATTATTACGCGGCGCAGAGCGAAAAGTACCGCTGCATGGAAAAGGCAGCGACGTCCAGCCGCACGGTGATGCTGGAGGGCTATGTGCCCGAACGCAGCGCGGAACAGCTCCGGTTCGATATCGAAAACCGCTTCACCGCGCAGATGGAGCTGGACGAGCCGGATTACGAAAACGAAGACGTGCCGGTGCTGATCGAAAACCACAGCTTCGGCGCAGGGGTGGAAAGCATCACGAATATGTATTCGCCGCCCTCCAACCGCGACCTCGACCCGAACCCGGTCATGGCGTTCTTCTATTATCTGCTGTTCGGCATGATGCTTTCCGACGCGGGCTACGGCCTGCTGATGGTCATCTTCGGCCTGGTCGCGAAGTATAAGATCAAAGT
The DNA here is from genome assembly GCA_902774035.1 of Oscillospiraceae bacterium. Taxonomy (GTDB): domain Bacteria; phylum Bacillota; class Clostridia; order Oscillospirales; family Acutalibacteraceae; genus UBA6857. Next base: position 18,301 of record CACYHA010000007.1, read on the forward strand.
CCAGGGGAACACCCGCAAGACCGCGTCTTTCGCGCTGTACTGCGGCATCTCCACCACCATCTGGGGCGCGCTGTTCGGCGGCTTTTTCGGCGATCTGATCCCGACGATCTGCACGAACTTCCTCGGCTGGGACACGGGGCCGAAGCTGGCGCTCTGGTTTGAGCCGACAGCGGATTCCATCAAGCTGATGCTGTTCTCGTTCCTGATCGGCATCATCCATCTGTTCACCGGTCTGTTCATCCGCTTTGTCACGCTGTGCAAGCAAAAGGACTATGTGGGCGCGGTCTGCGACACCGTTCCGGTCTATCTGTTCGTGACGGGTCTCGCCATCGTCGGCAAGGACTTCATCGACCCGGTGAGCGCGAGCGTCAAATCCGTCGGCACTAAGCTTTTGCTGGTCGGCGCGGTCCTCATCATCCTGACCGCGGGACGCTCCGCAAAGAACATTCTCGGAAAGCTCGGCGGCGGCGTGTATGCGCTGTATAACAGCACGACCGGCTACCTCGGCGACATTCTCTCCTATTCGAGACTGCTCGCGCTGAACCTTGTGACGGGCGTCATCGCGTCCGTGGTCAACATGCTGGCCGCCATGATGGGCAACATCGTTGTGTTTGTGATCATCTGCATTGCAGGGCACGCGCTGAACATTGCGATCAACCTCATCGGCACCTACGTCCACACCTGCCGTCTGCAGTATGTGGAATACTTCTCAAAATTTTATGAAGGCGGAGGCAAGGTCTTCACGCCCTTCAAAATTGGTCTAAAACATTTCAAAATCAAGGAGGAAAATTACAATGACTAATTTAGGTTTGGCTCTCGCGCTCTTCGGCGCAGCATTCGCAGTGATCTTCGCGGGCATCGGTTCCGCAAAAGGCGTCGGCCTTGTGGGCCAGGCGTCCGCAGGCGCTCTGAGCGAGGATTCTTCCCTCTTCGGCAAGGTGCTCATTCTCCAGCTTCTCCCCGGTACCCAGGGTCTGTACGGCTTCATCATCGCCATCTTCGTGCTGATCCGTACCGGTATCCTTTCCGGAGATGTGGCTGAGCTGACCTGGGTGCAGGGTCTGCTTTATCTTGCGTCCTGCCTGCCCATCGCCTTCGGCGGTCTGCTTTCCGGTATCCATCAGGGCAAGGTCGCCGCTGCCGGCGTCTCCCTCGTTGCCAAAAAGCCGGATCAGTCCGGCCGCGCCATCACCATGGCGTCCCTGGTCGAGTTCTACGCCATCCTTCCGTTCCTGATCTCCTTCCTCGCCGTCTTCAGAATCGGCTGAGGTCTGTCGCAGCAACGACTTTATAAGGAGATGACATTGTGACGGGACTTGACAAAATCACCCAGAAAATCGCGGAGGAAAGCCGCGCAAAGGTGGAAGCGATCCTTGCCGAGGCCAACGCTGCCGCCACGCAGATCCTTGCCGACGGTCGCACCGCTGCCGACGAAACGGCGGATAAGATCATTGCCGACGCGACCGCCGAAGCGAACCGCATCACCTCTGCCGCCCGCGCCAAAGCGGAAAGCATTACGCGCACGAAGTATTTGGAAGTCAAGAACGCCGTGGTCAACGACGTGATCTCCGCCGCATACGAAGCGGTGGAGCACATGAGCGACGAGGACTATTTTGCGCTGCTGCACAAGCTCTGCGTCAAAAACATCGAAAAAGGCGAATGCGAGCTGTTTTTGAACGCGCGCGACCTCAAGCGTCTGCCCGCCGATTTTGAAGATTCCATCAACAGCGCAGTTTATGAAACGGGCGCAGTCCATGTTTCCCTTCAGCCCAAAGACATTGAAAACGGCTTTGTGCTGGTGTACGGCGACATGGAGGTCAACTGCACGCTGCGCGCTGTGTTCGATTCCTCGATGGATCAGCTCAAGGACTTGCTCGGTCCCATGCTGTTCGCGTGATCGGAGGCCTTTATGAAAGACACAGATTACGCCTACGCCGTTGCGCGTATCCGCGCAAATGAGGGCAAGCTCCTCACCGGCGCCCAGGTGGAAGCGCTGACCGACGCGCCTTCCTTTGAACGTGCGCTGCAGGATCTCAAAAACCTCGGCTGGCTGGCGGACGACGGTGAAGCGGAGATCTCCGCCATCATCGGTCGGCAGAACGCCGCCTTGTGGGATCTGCTGCAGGCCGTTGTGCCCGACAAAGACGATCTCGGCGCACTGACGGCGCTGAACGATTTCTTCAATCTCAAAGCCGCGCTCAAGTGTATGCTCACCGAGCAGGATCCGACGCCGCTCTATCAGATGCCGACGCTGCTGGATCTGGACGCGCTGACCGAAAACGTGAACGCCCATGCCTTTGACCGGCTGCCGCCGTTTCTCGCCGCGTGCGCAAAGCGGGCTTTCGAGGCCGCCCACCGCACGGAGAGCGGCCAGAGCGCCGACATTCTGGTGGATGAGGCCGCGCTGCGCTTCCTTGCGGACAAGGCCGAGGAAACCGGGAGCGATCTGCTGCGTGAGATCTTCCGCTTTCTGTGCGATTCGACGAACATCAAGGTCGCCCTGCGCTGCGCGCGCACCGGCAAAGACCTTTCCTTCACGGAAAGCGCCGTCGGCCCCTGCTTCGCACTGGAAAAATCCGTGCTGTGCTATGCGGCCGTGCAGGGAGAAGCCGCGCTGTTCAACTATCTTTCCGCAACGCCGCTGTCCGGCGGGGCAGCCCTGCTGAAAAACAGCACGAGCGCATTTGAAAAATGGTGCGACGACACTGTGCTCGAAAAAGCCAAAGCGGCAAAATACGTCTTCTTCGGCTTTGACCCGATCGCCGCCTATTTCTTCGCGAAAACGGCGGAGATCAAAACGGTGCGTATCCTGCTTTCGGCAAAGAAGGCCGGCGTCGCGCCTGAGATCATCAAGGAAAGGGTGCGTGCGCTATATGTATAAGATCGCAGCGATGGGCGACAAGGACAGCATCTACGGCTTTGCCTCCATCGGACTTGAAATTTTCCCCGCAGACGAACCGCGCGAAGCGGCGCGTCTGCTGCGCAGACTCAGCGAAGAAAAATACGCCGCCGTCTTTCTCACGGAAGCGCTTGCCGCGCAGATGGGAACGGAGCTGGACCGCTACCGCGAAAAGGCAGTGCCTGCGGTGATCCTGATCCCCGGCGTTTCCGGCAACACCGGCGAGGGGCTGCGCTCCATCAGCCGCAGCGTGGAACAGGCGGTCGGCTCGGATATTTTGAAATAAACAACGAAAAAGGTGATTACTATGAACAACGGAACGATCACGAAGGTTTCGGGTCCGCTGGTCGTCGCTTCCGGTATGCGCGAAGCGAATATGTTCGACGTTGTGCGCGTGAGCGAGCAGCGTTTGATCGGCGAGATCATTGAAATGCGCGGCGACCGCGCTTCCATTCAGGTCTATGAGGAAACCTCGGGACTGCGCACCGGCGAAGCGGTGGAATCCACGGGCGAACCGCTGTCTGTGGAACTCGGCCCCGGCCTCATCGGCAGCATCTTCGACGGTATCCAGCGTCCGCTGGAGGAGATCATGAAGATCGCCGGCAACAACCTCACCCGCGGCATCGAAGTGCCGGCCCTCTCGCGCGAGAAGGAATGGGTCTTCACCCCCTGCGTCAGCGTGGGCGACAGCGTGACCGGCGGGGACGTGCTCGGCACGGTGCAGGAAACCGACGTGGTGCTGCACAAGATCATGCTGCCCGTGCAGTATCAGGGCACGGTCAAGGAGATCAGCGAGGGCACCTGCACGATCGAAGATACCGTCGCCATCATTGAAGACGAAAACGGAACGCCCCACGCCATCGGCCTGATGCAGAAATGGCCGGTGCGCCGCGGCAGACCTTATACCAGAAAGCTTGCGCCGACCACACCGCTCGTGACCGGACAGCGCGTCATCGACGCCCTCTTCCCGATCGCAAAAGGCGGCGTTGCGGCCATCCCCGGCCCCTTCGGCAGCGGCAAGACCGTGACCCAGCACCAGCTTGCAAAATGGGCGGAGGCCGACATCGTGGTCTACATCGGCTGCGGCGAACGCGGCAACGAAATGACCGACGTGCTTGGCGAGTTCCCGGAGCTGATCGACCCGCACACCGGCGAATCTCTGATGGAGCGCACCGTGCTGATCGCCAACACCTCCGATATGCCCGTGGCCGCGCGCGAAGCCTCGATCTACACCGGCATCACGATCGCCGAATATTTCCGCGACATGGGCTACAGTGTGGCGCTCATGGCGGACTCCACCTCCCGTTGGGCGGAGGCGCTGCGCGAAATGTCCGGCCGTCTGGAAGAAATGCCCGGTGAAGAGGGCTACCCGGCCTACCTCGGCTCCCGTCTGGCGCAGTTCTATGAGCGTGCAGGCCGCGTGCTCTCCCTCGGCTCCGAGCCGCGCGAGGGCGCCCTGTCCGTCATCGGCGCGGTCTCTCCCGCCGGCGGCGACATCTCCGAACCGGTCTCACAGGCGACGCTGCGCATCGTCAAGGTCTTCTGGGGCCTCGATTCCGCCCTGGCCTATAAGCGTCACTTCCCGGCGATCAACTGGCTGACCAGCTATTCGCTCTATGCCTCCTCGCTGGGCAAATGGTTCAACGAGAATGTGGCGGAGGACTGGACAGAGCTGCGCGCCGAGATCATGCGACTGCTTTCCAAGGAGGCCGAGCTGGACGAGATCGTGAAGCTCGTCGGCATGGACGCGCTGTCGCCCGCTGACCGTCTGACGATGGAAGCTGCCCGCTCCATCCGCGAAGACTTCCTGCATCAGCTTGCGTTCCACGAGATCGACACCTACACCTCGCTGCAAAAGCAGCTTTTGATGATGCGCCTTGTTCTGGCGTTCTACAGCAAATCCATCGCCTGCCTCGAAAGCGGCGGCGACATCGAAAAGATCGTTGCCATGCCGGTGCGCGAAGACATCGGCCGCTTCAAGTATGTGGAAGAAGCAAACGTGCAGAGCGCGTATGACGAAGTGCTTGCGGCGTTGGAGCTGCAGCTTGACGAGGCGAAGAAAGGGGAGGACGACTGATGCCAAGAGAATACAGAACCATTCAGGAGGTCGCGGGCCCGCTGATGCTTGTGCGCGACGTGGAATCCGTGGCCTACAACGAGCTCGGTGAGATCGAGCTTTCGAACGGCGAAAAGCGCCGCTGCCGCGTGCTGGAGATCGACGGCACCAACGCTTTGGTGCAGCTCTTTGAATCCTCCACCGGCATCAACCTTGCCGAAAGCAAGGTGCGTTTTCTCGGCCGTCAGATGGAGCTCGGCGTTTCCGAGGATATGCTTGGCCGCGTGTTCGACGGTCTCGGCAGACCCATTGACGGCGGCCCGGAGATCATGCCCGAAAAGCGGCTCGACGTCAACGGAACCCCGATGAACCCGGCTGCCCGCTCCTATCCGCAGGAATTCATCCAGACCGGCATCTCCGCCATCGACGGACTGAACACTCTGGTGCGCGGTCAGAAGCTGCCGATCTTTTCCGCTTCCGGTCTGCCCCATGCGGAGCTTGCGGCGCAGATCGCCCGTCAGGCGCGTGTGCGCGGCACGGACGAATCCTTTGCCGTGGTTTTTGCCGCCATGGGCATCACCTTTGAAGAGAGCAACTACTTTGTGGAATCCTTCCGCGAAACGGGCGCGCTCGAGCGCACGGTCATGTTCTCCAACCTTGCGAACGACCCGGCCATCGAGCGTATCGCCACACCGAAGATGGCGCTGACCGCCGCGGAATATCTCGCGTTTGAAAAGAACATGCACGTGCTGGTCATTCTGACGGACATCACGAACTACGCGGACGCGCTGCGTGAGGTTTCCGCCGCGCGGAAAGAAGTTCCCGGCCGCCGCGGCTACCCCGGTTATATGTACACCGACCTTGCGTCGATCTATGAGCGTGCCGGCCGCCAGCGCGGCAAGACGGGCTCCATCACGATGATCCCGATCCTGACCATGCCCGAAGACGACAAGACCCATCCCATTCCTGACCTTACCGGCTACATCACCGAGGGACAGATCATCCTTTCGCGTGATCTGCACCGCAAGAGCATTGCGCCGCCGATCGACGTTCTGCCGTCGCTTTCCCGTCTGAAGGACAAGGGCATCGGCGAAGGCAAGACCCGCGCCGACCACTCCGGCACGATGAACCAGCTCTTCTCGGCCTATGCCCGCGGCAAGGACGCAAAGGAACTGATGGTCATCCTCGGCGAGGCCGCGCTGACCGAGATGGATAAGCTTTATGCAAAGTTTGCCGACGAGTTTGAAAAGGTCTATGTTTCCCAGGGCTACGAGACCAACCGTTCCATCGAAGAAACGCTCGACATCGGCTGGCAGATGCTCTCCATCCTGCCGCGCAGCGAGCTGAAACGAATCAGCGACAAATTCCTCGATCAGTATTATATTGAAAAGTAGGTGACGGCATGGCGGTACTCAATGTGAACCCCACCCGCATGGAGCTGACGAACCTCAAGCGTAAGCTCGTGACCGCCCGCCGCGGCCACAAGCTGCTCAAGGACAAGCGCGACGAGCTCATGCGCCGTTTTCTGGAACTGGTGCGCGAGAACAAGGCGCTGCGCCTGGAAGTGGAGGCCGGCATCAAGCAGGCGAACCTGCACATGGCCATCGCCCGCAGCGTGATGAGCGACGAAGCGCTGGACGTGGCGCTGATGATGCCCTCGCAGCGCATGGACGTGGAAGTCACGGAAAAGAACATCATGAGCGTGATCGTGCCGCAGTTTGAAGCAAAGCTCAAAGCGGCAAGAGACGGCGAGATCTATTCCTACGGCTATGCGTTCACCTCCTGCGATCTGGACGACGCGGTGAAGGCCCTCTCGGACATTATGCCGGATCTTCTGCGTTTGGCGGAGATCGAAAAAACCTGTCAGCTTCTGGCTGCCGAGATTGAAAAAACGCGCCGCCGCGTCAACGCCCTCGAGCACGTGATGATCCCCCAGTATGAGGAGACGATCAAGTATATCACCATGAAGCTCGACGAAAACGAGCGCAGCGCGACCACGCGGCTGATGAAGATCAAAGATATGATGCTCGAACAGGCGCATCATTATCAGTGAGCAGTGGACAGTGAACAGTGAACAGATGGAAGGGGATAACCGTATGAAACGGGTTTTGCAGGTGGTGTGCGTGCTGCTGGCGCTTTCGCTGCTTGCCTGCTGCGCAGGACAGCCGAAGGTCAAAGAGACGTTCAACGGTCCGATCACGACCTACACGCAAATGAGCGACGGCACCTGGCAGTGCGAAGGCTACAGCTACGCGAAAAAGCTGGTAATCTCCGGTAGAATGCCGAATGCCGCTGCGGATTCCACCTTCGTTTATCTGACAAATCTGGATGAAATCACGTTTGAACAGGCGTATCGGGCCGTGGTCAGCAGCTCGACCGATGATTTCTTCGCGCGAGAAGACGCGATTCTGGTCGATATGATGACCGGTCAGCCGGATCCATAACAAGAACAAGCCCGTCATTTTGGCGGGCTTTCATTAAAAAAGGAGGAATCCTATGACGTTCGGATGGATCAATGCCGTAAACGCCGTTTTTGTCGCCGTCCTGATCGCGGTCAGCGTGATCGGACAAAGGAAAAGCGGCCTTCCCGGAATGAAAAGCCGCTATCTGCTCCTGAACATTCTTGAGCAGGTCGGCCGATATGCCTGCATGGCGCTGATGATCCTTCCGTTGCTGCCCGGGCTGGAATTCGGGTTTGCTTCGGTCGGCGCAATGACCGCATGGCTGGCTTTGCCGACGCTGATTTTGCTCGGTTACGCTCTGCTTTGGACACAGACAAAAAAGGGCGGCGCGGTTCTGTACGGTCTTGCGATTCTGCCTGCGCTTTTGTTTTTTGCCTGCGGGTTGCTGCTGCGGCACCCGGCGCTGGCCGGCGCTGCGGTGCTGTTCGGCGCGGGTCATGCGCTGATCGTGCGGGAAACGCTTCGAAAAGCGGAGGAAAACGTATGACCGAGGACGAACTTCTCCTTGCCCACGCGCGCGATCTTTTGCGCACTGCCGCAAACGACGGCTATCTGACCCACACGGGCTTTCTGGATCTGCACCAGCGTTCTGTGCTGCAGGCGCTGGAGCGAGAGGCTGGCCGCGAGGTCGTGCTCTTTTTCTATGGCGGCTACCCCGACGCCGAGCGAACTGCGGCGTTGTTTGTGCCGCGCTATTTCGAAGCGGCGTCACCGGAAGCGCTCTTTTCCGCGCAGCCGGAGCTGCAGCCGATGTCCCTTCTGCGCTTCGACAAGGACAAATTCAGCGTCCTCTCGCACCGGGATTATCTCGGCGCACTGATGGGTCTCGGAATCAAGCGTACGCTGCTGGGCGATATCCTTGCGGATGAAACCGGCGCGTTCATCGTTTGTCTGGAAAGCGCCCGACGTTTTTTGCTTGAGCACCTGACGTCTGCCGGCCGGGCAACGCTGACGGGGCGGATCGCCGCATTTTCCGAGCTTTCTCAGCGAGAAGAACGCTTTGCGGAGCGGTTTGCGTCCGTGGCGTCCCTGCGGCTGGATACCGTGCTCGGCGCGGCGTTTTCCCTTTCGCGCACCGGAGCGTCGCAGGCGATCGCAAGCGGCGTTGTTTTCTTGAATTCTGTGCAAACGCTGAAGCCCGATACACGTGTGAATGCGGGCGACAAGCTGGTTCTTCGCGGAAAGGGGAAGGTTGTGCTCTCTGAGGTGCGCGGCGAGAGCAAAAAAGGGCGCGTGCATATTGTACTCAGAAAGTATCAGTGATTATCCGCTTTTCCGCGCAGCTTCGCTGCGCGGTGAGGCGGCGGCGGGACGCCTCGTGCATCCGCACGAGGCAACCGGGCGCGTTCGCGCCCGGTTCGCGCGGCAAGTGCCGCGCGGTCTCGCCGCCGCCTGTTTCGCACGGCAAAGCCGAGCGAAACAAACAGGGGCTGTTGCATTTCGCGAAAAACGTCAAAGCAAACGAAAGAGAAAGCGCTTTCCACAGAGCGATTCTGTGATTTCAGCGCTTTCTTTCTTTTTATTTTTTCAAAAAAAGTAAAATGATTTGCTTTGACTCGCCGTTTTTATCTAAATGCAGCAGCTCCTGTTTCACAGCATCTTACGTGGCTTCAACGCTTTCGGTCTTTCCGGCGCGCCGCGTTTTGATGAAATCCGGCAGCATTTTGAACCATCTGCGCAGAGATGCAAAGAACAGCTTCAGCTTTGCGAAGAAACTCTTCGGCTGCGCTTCCTCCCGGTCGGTGGAAAACGGTTCGGTGTGGCAGTTTTCTTCCGTCATGGGCGACAGCGTTGCGGTCTCGTTGTCAAAGACAAGGAACTGCGTCCAGTCAAAATCGTCAATGGTGAGCTGACGGTCGGCCGTCATGCAGACGTATTGGATCTCGTTTTCGTCGTCATAGCGCTTGACATGGGTCGCGCCCTTGATGAACCAGGTGTAATCCGGATACATACAGGTGGAGGCGTCCACCTGCTTGTCGGGGGAGATGTATTTGCCCTTGCCCTCGGCAACGCGCTGCGCAATGTAGTCGTCGGAAAGGGTGTCGAAAATCGTGGAGGTCGTGGCGCCGAAGGAAGCATGATTCAGCGAGGTGAATTCGTCGCTGACCAGCTCGTTGCTTTCGTTCAGCGGGATCATCTGCATCCCGTATTTTGCGAGGATGGAGAGCAGCACCTGATCGTCGCCGATCTTCTGCATCAGCTCCGGCACATGAAGGGCAACGGTGTTGTGGTAGTTTTCGATCTTTTCGATCAGTCCGGCGTATTTCTGCCGCTTTGCGCTGCCTTCTTCGCCAAAGACGTAAAGCATGGCGTCGTCGTAGTTTTCGTTGCAGACGCAGGACCAGTAGCAGGGCATGGTGAAGAAGGAACCGAGGGCAAGCGCGCTGGTGACGCCTTTCACGACCTTGTTGTACACGGTTGCGCGGGTGAAGTTCCACCATCCCTCCAGCATACCGGATTTTGTGGCGAGATCCAGGGTCGCCACAACAAAATCATCCACATTGAATATACCGGTCACGCCGGTGCAGTCCATAAAGCGCAAAATGGCGTTGCCATCCAGCTTTGCTTTGCCGCTGATGCTTTCACTGACATATTCGGAGCCGTTGACGACGGAGGCGTTGACGCCGAGGGAATAGAGGTCCTCTGTGCCGAACTGGGCGACATAAGCCAGCGCGACATTGCTGCCGAGGCAGGCGGCAAACAGGGCGACCTTGTCGCTGCCCGTCATGCGTTTCACATTCTGAATGTATTCATGCAGCGTTTTTGCGGTCTCCATCGGATCCAGACGCCAGTCATACCAGAACCGGTAATCGTCCAGTCCGTAATAGCCCTTTTCACCTTTGTTGTCGTTGTTCTGGTTGTACCAGTTGTTCCACTGGCACCAGCCGGAGACATTGGTGCCGAACTGCGCGTTGCCGTTTTCGTCCAGACGCACCTCGTAAAAGAGATCGCCGATCTCTTTTTCCAGTGCGTCATAATACGGCTCCCAGTTGTTTTTGAGCATACCTTCTTTGAAGTAGGGCTGCAGAATGTTCGCAACCGCTTCCTCCACATTGGAGTCTCCGTCTTTTTTGCTGTTGCCCGAAAGCAGGCTGTCCCGGAGTCCGCCGGTGCTGTAGATTTGCCGCTCTCCGCCTTCGGCAGTCTCGTCGGGAATGAAGATGGGGTTGCCGTCGCCGGCGATCACGATCGTCGGAATGCGGTCGTTGACTCTGCCGAAAGGTTCGCGTTCGGCAAAGGCGAGGGGGCAAAACGCGCTGAAAATCAAAAGCAGCGCAAGAAAAAGCGAAATCTGTTTTTTCATGAGATCAATATCCTTTCCGTCGTTTTTCGGAAAACGACACAGAATATATCATACTCAACAGATTTCGCTTGCACGTCGCAATTATATGAACAAACTGTAAATTCAGCCCTGATAGACGGGGTCTTCCGGTCTTGCCTGATTGAGCTTCATGAAGTCGACCTTCATCAGCGGTGTCTGAGGCAGCTCTTTCATGAAGACGATTTCTCTGGGCACATAAAATCTGGAGAAGTTCTCTTCCGCGACCTTGATGATCGTTTCCTTCATCAGCGCTTCGTCGCCGCTCTTTTTCAGGGAAGCATACAGGCGCACGATGCTGCGGCCGTTCTTCCAGCCCTGCACGGCGCAGACGTCTTTGATAAAATCCAGCTCTGACAGCTTCTTTTCCAGATCACTGGGGAAGACATTGTAGCCGGCAATGATGATCATGCGCTTTTTTCGGCCGGAGAAGAAGAAATAGCCGTCGTCGTCCCGGTAGCCGAGGTCGCCGGAAAGCACCCATTTTTCGCCGTTTTCGTCGGTGTAAAGCCCGAGATCCTCCGGGCCGTCCTGTGTGTAATAACCCGCCATGATCGTCGGGCCGGAGATGGCGAACTCACCAATCTCGCCGTTGGGGAGTTCGTGGTGGTCGTCGTCCCAGATCTGCACGGTCACACCGCGCAGCGCCTTGCCGATGGAGCCGGGCTTGAAGTCCGTGTTCGAATTCGTGGTGCAGACCGAACCGATCTCTGTCAGACCGTAGCCCTGGCGCAGGCGGCCGACGGCGCCCCATTTTTCAAAATACGCGTTGAATTCATTCAGGAACCCTTCGCTCACGTCGTCGCCGCCGCAGAACATCAGACGGACATTCTTGAGCCACGGGCCGTCAAAGTGCTTTTCGCGCAGCAGCTTTTGGAACATCAGCGGGATTCCGCCGTAGCCGATGACGCGGTTGTGCTTTGCCAGCCGGTTGAAGATCCGCGCGTCAAACTGCATCATCGGAATGATGCGCGCCGAATTGCAAAGCGCCATGTGGATGGCAACGCAGAGGCCGAAGCAGTGGAACATCGGCAGCACAATGATTTCGGCTTCCTGACCGGGGTCGTGGATCTCGTCGAGATCGGAAACGCGCTGCACCAGTTCGTTGATGGCGCGGCTCGTGAGCTTGATGGTTTTGCTTTTGCCGGTGGTGCCGCCGCCGTTGAGATAAACTGCAATGTCGTCGGCATTGTTTTCCACGGGGATACAACGCTTGTAGCGCTTGATCGCGTCGCGGTAATAGGTTGCGTTCTTGAATTTCGGAAACACGCTTTTGAGCAGGGTTTCGCCAGCCTTCGTGCCAAGCATCTTCAAACCTTTGGAATAATCGGAGGAGCAGCAGACGAGGCAGGGCAGTCCGCTGTCGTTGATGGTTTTCACATGATCTTTGCTCAAAAGATCAAGGATCATCACGCCCTTTGCCCGCACATCCTCCAATGTTTCCTTCAAAAAGGAGGCGGACATCAGCGGATGCACGATGTTGGCAATGACGCCGATCTGGTTCAGCGCGTAGAATGCGATGATGCCCTGCACGGTCGTGGTCATAAACACGGTGTAGACGTCGCCGCGTTTCAGACCAAGGTCGTTCTGAAAGTATCCGGCCAGCGCGTCGATATCGGCAAAGATGCGGCTGCGGTAATACTTTTCGCCAAAGTGCTGCATCATGTAGACGTCTTCGTAGATGCCTGTGCATTTTTTCAGGTATTCATAGCAGTTCAGATCATCAACGGAAGGAAGCATGAAATCACCTCAAAAGAAAAATCGCATACATTATATAGAGAGAAAAAAAGCGTGTCAACAAGATTTTGCATTTTTTTACCTTTTTTTATCATTGTTCACAGTTTGAAAAGATTGTTAATAATTGTTTCACATTCCGGGTGGGTCAGCGGCCGTCGGTTCCGTCTTCCGCACTCGAAAGCCCGGAGATTCTGTCACATTTCACAATCCGTGCCCGCGGCGGGGCAAAACATTTGTCTGCAATTCCTTGTTGACAAAGCGAAAAAAACATGCTACAATAAGCAAAATCACAAAAGTTGAAATGCAGTGACGGAATTATGCTGTGCCGCAAAGCAGCCTCAGAGAGTCGGCGGTTGGTGAAAGCCGATGCGCTCCGGTAAAGCAGTCTCGTTCCCGAGCAGAATCGCCCAACGCTTCGTGCTGTGTAAGCGGTTCCGGACGCCCCGTTATCATGGCTAAAGGCTTGTTTTGAGCCTTGACAGAGTGGCTGCGATCGCAGCAAACAAGGTGGTACCACGGATCATTTCGTCCTTGAGGTTTTCTCAGGGACGTTCATTTTTTTGCAAAGGAGTTTTCATCATGCAGAACATTCGCATTGCCGACGTGACGCTGAAGGAAGCGCAGACCGTGCCCGGTATGACGCTGAGCTTTAAGGAAAAACTGGAGATCGCCAAGCAGATCGACAAGCTCGGCGCGGCGGTGATCGAGCTTCCGCCGGTGGCCAACGAGGTTTCCGACGCCATTCTCATCAAATCCATGGCGTCCGGTCTGAAAAACTGCGTGCTGGCCGTGCCCTGCGCTCTGAGCGTCGAGGGGATCGAAACGGTCTGGGCGGCGCTGAAAGAGGCAAAGAGCCCGCGTCTGCAGCTCATCGTTCCCACCTCCACGGTGCAGATGGAATTCCTTTGCCGCAAAAAGGCGCCCGCCATGCTTGCGATGATCGCGGAGCTGACAGCAAAGGCCAAAGCGCTTTGCGCCGACGTGGAATTCATCGCCCAGGACGCCACGCGCAGCGAACGCGAGTTCCTTTATCAGGCCGTCGCCGCCGCCATCGACGCCGGGGCAACGGTCGTGACGCTCAGCGACGACGCCGGTCTGATGACGCCGCAGGAGTTTTTGCAGTTCTTCGAAGAGCTGAAAGCTGCGGTTCCGGCGGCGGAAAACGTCGTGCTCGGCGTGCAGTGCAGCGACGAATGCAACATGGGCTGCGCCTGCGCCGTGGCGGCCGCCTGCGCCGGTGTGCGCGAGATCAAAACCGCCGTTTCCTGCGACGGGGCGGTGGATATGGGCGCCTTTGCCCAGTATCTTCGCAAGCGCGGCGAAGACCTCGGCCTTTCCACGGGCGTCGATTTCACCCGCATGACCCGCGGCATCAAGCAGGTGGCGTGGATCGTGAACACCGAACGCAGCAAGACCTCGCCCTTCGACAACGGCGTGGGCGATTACGACAACGATTTTGTGCTCTCCGACGACGATTCCATCACCCGCGTGATCTCGGCGGTGAAATCCCTCGGCTATGACCTTTCCGACGACGATTACGCCAACGTCTATTCCGAATTCAAGCGCATCAGCATCAAGAAAAACGTGACGGCGAAGGATCTCGACGCCATCGTCGCCTCCGCCGCCCTGCAGGTGCCGGCGACCTATGTGATCGAAAGCTATGTGATCAACAGCGGCAACATCATCAAGCCCACGGCAAACATCACCCTGCGCAAAAACGGCGAAAAGCTGACCGGCCTTTCCAGCGGCGACGGCCCGATCGACGCCGCCTTCCTCGCCATCGAGCAGGTCACCGGCCGCCATTTTGAGCTGGACAATTTCCAGATCCAGGCCGTGACCGAGGGCCGCGAGGCCATGGGCAGCACGCTGGTGCGCCTGCGCTCCGGCGGCAAGCTCTATTCCGGCAACGGCATTTCCACCGACATCATCGGCGCCTCCATCCGCGCCTATGTCAACGCCGTGAACAAAATCGTGTTTGAGGAGGGCTGAGTATGAAGCTTTCGTTTACGATCCGAAACTGGAAGGACACATCCTGGGACGAGATCTTCGCCCAGGCAAAGGAGCTTTCCTTCGGCGCGATCGAGCTGCACAGCGCCATGAATCCCGCCTTCTTTGAAAAGAGCGGCCCCTTCCACAAAAGCAGCGCCACGGCGACCTTGCGCGCCCTGCAGGACGAAAAGCTCGCCCTGGCGAACTATGCCACGGATCTGGACCTTGCGTCCGACGCCGTGGAAGAAAACGTCGCCCGCCTGCGGGAAGCGATCGCCTTTGCAAAGACGATGCGCATCCCCTTTGTCAGCGCTGCCGCTTCCAACGACGAAAACGCAAAGGAAAACGTCCTTGCCTGTCTGGAACAGGTGCTTCCGTTCTGCGAAGAAAACGGCGTGACTCTGCTTATGGAAACCGCCGGTCTCTTTTCCGTGACCGCAATGCTGCGCGATGTGATGGAAAGCTTTGCCTCCGACAGCCTTGCCGCCCTCTGGGATATCCACGCCACGACCTTTGACGGCGAGGAGGACACGGAGACCTCCATCCGCAACCTCGGCGCCTATGTGCGCCATGTGCATATCAAGGACAGCCGGGAAGAAAACGGCGAACGCCGCTTTTGCCTGCTCGGCGAAGGCGAGCTGCCGCTGAAAGACATGATCAGCGCGCTGGCCTGCGTCAACTACAACGGCTTCCTCTCGCTGGACTGGGATCCCCAGTGGCTGCCCGAGGTGCCGATCATGGACGTGATTTTTTCCCACTACGAGAATTATATGTCCCGCTTCCAGACGCCCTCCAAAAAGAAACACGATCTCTATTTCAACCGCGCCCATACCGGCAACTATGTCTGGAAAAAGGACGCGCTGATCGAAAAGACCTTTTCGCAGGTGCTGGACAAGATGGTGGAAGAATTTCCCGACCAGTACGCCTTTAAATTCACGACCCTCGATTATACCCGCACCTATGCGGAATTCCGCGACGACGTGGACGAGGTCTGCCGCGCCCTGCTTGCGCTCGGCGTGCGTCCGGGCAAGCATGTCACGATCTGGGCGACGAACGTCCCGGCGTGGTACCTGACCTTCTGGGCGACCACGAAGCTCGGCGCCGTGCTTGTGACGATGAACACGGCCTACAAGATCCACGAGGCGGAATACCTGCTCAAGCAGTCCGACACCCACACCCTCGTGATGGTGGACGGCTACCGCGATTCCAACTACGCCGCCATCATGCAGGAGCTTTGTCCGGAGCTGGCGAATACGGTTTCCGGCCGGCCGCTGCACGCCCGCAGGCTGCCGTTTTTGCGCAACATCGTCACCGTCGGCTTCAAAATGCCCGGCGCCATGACGTGGGAGGAGATGGTCGAACGCGCGAACGAGGTGCCGCTGGAGGAGGTCACGCGCATCGCCGCGAACGTGGACCCCTATTCCGTTTGCAATATGCA
The DNA here is from genome assembly GCA_902774035.1 of Oscillospiraceae bacterium. GTDB lineage: Bacteria > Bacillota > Clostridia > Oscillospirales > Acutalibacteraceae > UBA6857. The sequence goes on from CACYHA010000007.1 coordinate 34,201, forward strand.
GTACACCTCCGGCACAACGGGCTTCCCGAAGGGCGTCATGCTCACGCATTACAACGTGGTCAACGACGGCAAGTGCATCGGCGACCGCATGGATCTTTCCACGGCGGACCGTATGATGATCCAGGTGCCGATGTTCCATTGCTTCGGCATGGTGCTTGCCATGACGGCTTCCATGACCCACGGCGTGACCCTTTCGCCGCTGCCGTATTTCAGCCCGAAATCCTCCCTTGCCTGCATCAATCAGGAAAAGATCACCTGCTTCCACGGCGTGCCGACGATGTTCATCGCCATGCTCGAGCACCCGGATTTCCCGAAGACCGATTTTTCCCATATGCGCACCGGCATCATGGCCGGCTCTCCCTGCCCGGTCAGCAAGATGCAGGACGTGGTGGACAAGATGCATATGACGGAGATCGTCATCGTCTACGGTCAGACCGAGGCTTCCCCGGGCTGCACGATGAGTTCCACCGACGACCCGCTGGAGGTGCGCGTCAACACCGTCGGCCGCGCCATGCCGGAGATCGAATGCCGCATTGTGGATCCCGAAACGAACCGGGAGCTTCCCGTCGGCGAGATCGGCGAATTTGTCGCCCGGGGCTACAACATCATGAAGGGCTACTATAAAATGCCGAAGGCGACCGCCGAAGCGATCGACAAGGACGGCTGGCTGCACACCGGCGACCTGGCCTGCAAGACCCCTGAGGGCAACTACCGCATCACCGGCCGCCTGAAGGACATGATCATCCGCGGCGGCGAAAACATCTATCCGAAGGAGATCGAGGAATTCATCTATACCCACGAAAAGGTCAAGGACGTGCAGGTCATCGGCGTGCCGGACGAGCAGTACGGCGAAGAGATCTGCGCCTGCATCGTGCTCAAGGAGGGCGAGACCATGACCGAGGACGAGATGAAGAAATATATTCTCGACCACATGGCGAAGCACAAGGTGCCGCGTTACATCGACTTTGTGACCGGCTTCCCGATGAACGCCGCCGGAAAGATCCAAAAATTCAAAATGCGCGAAGAAGCGGTGGAACGCCACGGCCTGCAGAAGGCCGCGTCCATCGAGACCGCGTGAGAGGTGCGCCATGTTTCCAGTGATCGATACCCATTGCCATATCTATCCCGACAAGATTGCGCAAAAGGCCGCGAACGGGATCGGACAGTTCTATGACATCGGCATGAACTTTGACGGGCGGCTTGATACGCTGAAGACCGTCAGTGCAAAGGCCCATGTGACCCACAGCGTCATTTTTTCCGTTGCGACAACGCCGCGCCAGGTGCGCTCGATCAACAGCTTCATCGCCGAAAATGTTGCGAACAGCGGCGGACGCTTCACCGGCCTTGGCGCCATGCATCCCGATTCCGAGGACATGGAGGGCGACATCGCGCAGATCCTTGCCCTCGGGCTCAAAGGCGTCAAGCTCCACCCGGACGTGCAGGCGTTCCCGATCGACGATGAGCGCGGCCGCCACATCTGCGAGCTTTGCGAAAAGCACCGTTTGCCCCTGCTTTTGCACTGCGGCGATTACCGCTATGATTATTCCAACGTCAATCGTCTGAAGCCGATTCTGGAGGATTACAAGGATCTGCAGGTCATCGGCGCGCATTTTGCCGGCTGGTCGGTCTGGGAGAGCGCCGCCGAAGCCCTGCACGGCTACGACAATCTGGTGGTGGATTCCTCTTCCACCTTCCACTGGGTCGACCGCGCCGCGGCAAAGCATCTGATCTCCCTCTATTCGACCGATCGCATCTTGTTCGGCTCCGATTTCCCGATGTGGGATCCGAAGGACGAGCTTGCCTTCTGGGAGGGTCTGCGTCTGCAGGATGCGGATTACGAGAAGGTCTTTTACAAAAACGCGCAGAAAATGTTTGATATTTCGCTGTAATTGCTGCGTTCTTTCGCCAAATTTTTCAACCGCCGTTCCGTATAATAGAGACCGAATCTCTATGTGTATGCGGACGGTGGTTTTTATGCAGCTTGTGTTGCCGAAAAAAGAGGGGAGCATCCTCTTCACGGAAGGAAAGTCGCACAAACTTGCGCTGCAGTTGGCGCTTGCGGGGCTGGCGGCGTTTTTGTTTGCCCAGTGCCGGGCGCTGCAGACCCTTTCGCCCTTCTGCGTGTCCTTTACGGCGGTCGTGCCGTTTCCCTGCGTGTGGAGCGCGGCGCTCGGCGGCGTGCTGGGCGTTTTCCTCGCCCAAAGCTGGCCGGTCGCCCTGCGGATCACCGGCGCACTGGCGCTCACCGCGCTGGTGCGGCTGCTTTTGGAAAAGCGCTTTCCCGCTTCGCGCGGGGCGCTGGTTCTGCCCTTTGTCGCGTTTGGAAGCGTGCTGGCGGCGGGGCTTGCGGCGTCGGCGTTTTCGGCGTTTGATCTGGCGGCGCTGCTGTTTGCCGGAACGGAGGCCATCCTCGCGTTTTTTGCGGCGGCGTTTTTCTTCCGCGCTCTGCATTCGCCCCTGCAGGCGGTCGGACTGCGCGAGCTGAGCGCCCAGGACGCGGCTGTGCTGCTTTGCTCCGGCGCCGTGTTCTTCATGTGCGGCGCGGGATTGACATTCGGCGGGCTTTCGCCCCTGCGGGTGGCGGCTGCGCTGGCGGTGCTGTTTGCCGCAAGACTCGGCGGAATCGCGGCGGGCGCGCTTTCCGGCGTCTGCCTCGGCGCGGCGCTGGCGGTGGATCCCGCTTTGCGTTTTTTGCTCGGCCTCTATGCCGTCGGAGGCCTGGCGGCCGGGATGTTTTCTTCCCTCGGCCAGTATGTGATGAGTGCGTTTTTTGCTCTTTCCGCCGCGGTGTGTGTCTTTGCTTCCGGGATGAACGGTGAAAAGCTCTGGTGTCTGGGCGAGGTGCTGATCGCCTGCGCCGTCTTCTTTCTGATCCCGGGAAAATGGACGCAGGCGCTGCGCGAGGTGCTGAAAAAGAACAGTCTGCTGCCGGACAGCAACGTGAACCGGCCGGTGGCGGCCTCTTTGCGCAGCGCTTCTGCGGCCGTGCGCCGTGCGGGAGAGATCGTCTGCGAGACCGGGGCGCGGCTGGATAAGGTCGTGGACCCGGAGATCCACGCGATCTTTGCAAAGCTGCAGCAGAACATCTGCTACGGCTGCGGCTTCAAAGCCGAATGCTGGAGCGAACGCTACAGCGAAACGGCAAACGACATTCTGGTGATCTCCGGCGTTGCGGAAAAGCGCTATGTCAAAACCCATCTGGAGGAGCGCTGTCCCCGCGCCGCCGCGCTGGCGCTGCAGATCGAACAGAGCTACGGCGATTTTGTCGCGGGGATGGCGGCAAAGGCGAAGGTCAGGGAGGCTCGCGGCATCGTCAGCGACCAGTTCCGTGCCGTGTCGGTGTTCCTGAACGACCTTGCCGATCAGGTGGCGCAGGCGCGCACGGCGGATCCGGCCAGAGCGCACACGCTGAAGACCGCCCTGAGCGAGAGTGGGATCGAAGTGGACTGCCTACAGTATTTCACCTCCGCCTGCGGAAAAACGAGCATTGAGATCACCATGCTGGAGGATGTGCTGGATCTGGACGGAGAAAAGATCCGCAAGATCTTCGACCGGCTGACCGGTTTGCGGTTCGCGGGGCCGGAGATCGCCGTGCTGGAGCTGCGCAGCGTGATGGTTTTTGAGGAAGAGCCGGCGTTTTCCGTGCTCTTCGGCACAGCGCAGCTTCCGCTGGCGGAAAACGGCGTCTGCGGCGACTGCGTGCGCGTCCTTTCCGCTCCCGACGGCCGGCGCGTTGCCGTGCTTTCCGACGGAATGGGCACCGGGACGCGGGCGGCGGTGGATTCCGTTCTGGCCGCGTCACTGACAGAGCGCCTGCTGCTGGGCGGCTTCGGGTTCCCCTGTGCGATGCAGCTTGTCAACAGCGCCCTGCTGGTCAAATCCACCGACGAATCCATCGCAACGCTGGACGGCCTTGCGGTCAACATCTACACAGCGCACGCCGACTTTTTCAAAGCGGGGGCGGCGGCCTCGTTTTTGCGCCGGGGCAGCGAGGTGCATGTCATCGAAGAGGCTTCTCTTCCGCTGGGAATTTTGCGTGAGCTGGGCTTTTGCGCGTTCGAGGCCGAACTGGAACCGGGGGACATTGTGCTGCTGGTTTCCGACGGTGTGACGGCGGGGGACTGCGGCTGGATCAACGACGAGCTGCTGGCCTGGAGCACGAACAATATGGAGGATCTCGCGACCCACATCGCTTCGCTGGCGCGTCTGCGCGCCCGGCCGGACACGGCCGACGACATCAGCGCGGTCGCGGTGAAGATCATGGCGGCAAAATGAGCGGCGAATGTCGAAAAACCGCTTACAAAAGCGCTTTTGGGTAAAAAGCATTTGCAATTTCGGCGCATTTGGTATAGAATAAACTCGGAGATATCTGTTTGACAAAATGGAGTTTTACTTTTTTGCTTTCGATAAAGGAGAATGCGCCATGAAAAAATTGCGTTCCTGTCTGGCTGTGGTTCTGGCTCTGCTGCTTGTCTGCGCCGTGCCTTTTGCTGCGTTTGCGCAGGTGCGGGAGGCCGATCGGCCGCTGCCGCCGCTGCCGCAGGGCTTCGCCTTCACCGGCGAGACCCGTCCGGGCGCCGACGGCGGCACGCTGTACTACGCCGAAAACGAAACGAGCGAGAACGGCCTTGTGATGGGCGTCTGGTTCGACGAAAACGGTGCGCAGGCCGAGGAATTTGAAACGCTTTTCACGTCCGCTTCCGGGCGCAGACGCGCCGAACAGCAGCTCCCGGCCGCCTACGACGCGCGAAACGACGCTTTGCTCACGCCGATCAAGCTCCAGGTGGGCAACACCTGCTGGGCGTTCTCTTCGGTCGCCTGCATGGAGGCCAACGCGATCAAAAAGGGTCTGGCAACGGCGCAGTCGATCGACCTTTCGGAAGGCCACCTGATCTGGTTCGGCAGAAACGCCTATTTTGACGGCGAAAGCGATCCGCGCAACGACGGCCTCGCCGCGGCCAGCGCCGCAAACGCGGTGAACGTCGGCGGCAACGCCTCCTATGTGGCCGGAGCGATGGAAAACTATATGGGCCCGGCGAACGAAAGCGACTATCCGGTCGATCTGACCGACGCGAACACGCTGGCGGAAAGCCTGCAGGCGACCATGCGCTTTTCCGACCGCTTTGTGCGCGCCTTTGATTTTGCCGGTCTGCATCGTATCGTTGCCGACAGGGAAAACATCAAAAAAGCCGTGCTGACCTACGGCGCGGCGGAGCAATATTATTACACCGAAAACCGATACTATACCAACCGCGTGCCGGCGAACGCGCAGGAGCGGCTGATCCCCGCCACATACTATTATCCGACGGACGTTGCAACCTCGCAGATCAACCATGCGGTGGTGATTGTCGGCTGGGATGACAGCTTTTCCAAAGAGAATTTTACCGGCCTCGCGCAGCCGGAGCATGACGGCGCGTGGCTTTGCCGCAACAGTTGGAGCACCGCCTTCGGCAACGACGGCTATTTTTGGATGTCCTATGAGAATCACGGCTGTTACGGCGCGGTGAATGCCTATGAGCTGGCAGAGAAAGACGAAAGCGTTACCGTACAGTACTATGACGGCTACGGCAGCCGCGATACGGTAGACTGCACTGCGGCGGCAAACATCTTCACCGCCTCCGACAACGGCTGGTTATCTGCAGTCTCGCTCGGCGCACCGCAAAACGCCTACAGCTTTTCCGTCTATACGGGTCTTTCCGCAACGTCCTATCCCACGGGCGGCACACGCATCTATACCCAGAGCGGCAGCGCCGGGGGCAAAACCGTGATCGATGTGGAAGGCAACGTGCCTCTGCAGGCCGGTCGGCGGTATGCCGTGGTGTTCAGCGGTCTGAGCGAAGCGCCGGTGGAAGGCGTTTCGGAGGACAAAGGCGGCAACAGTTACCGGTTCACCTCCGATATGTACCAGTCGTTTTATGAAGCGGACGGGAAGTGGATCGACAGCAACCGGAACAACAAAAACAACCTGTGCATCCGCGCTTTTGAAAAAACGCAGTCCGAACCGCCCTATACCGTGACCTTCGCCTGTCAGGGCAGCGATCTGCGCCTTGAACGGACAACCGCCGACGGCACGGTCGCTCTGCCGGAGCCTCCGGCGGGCTACGCCTATTCCTTTACCTGGAACGGCAGCGATTTTGACGGAACGGGCGTGACGCGGGACATCACCGTGCGCACCCATTGTTACCTGCCGGACGGAACGGTCAGCGAAAGCGATCCGTGCCTTGTGGAGTTCCGCTGCGTCTTGTGCGGCGAAGAAGCCGTCCCGGCTGTCAAACGTCACACCATGCAGACGACGGTGATCCCGCCCTGCACCACTTCGCCGGGATATACGCTGAACAGTTGTGTGCACGGCGATTTCGGCACGATCGGCGATGTGACGCTTCTGGACGGCGCGATCGGCGGCGCCATCGGCGAAACGCTGGCCTGGCAGTTTGCCGGAGATACGCTCTCCGTTGCCGGGATCGGAGCGCTGCCGAACTATTCGACCGTCAACCCCGCGCCCTGGAGCAGCGAGACCACGCGCGCACAGGCAAAACGCTTCGTCTTTGGCGAAGGAATCACATCCCTCGGCGCTTACACGGTTTACGGTTTTTCCTCCCTGCGTGACATCACGCTGCCCGCGAGCGTGCAGACCGTGCGGGAGACCTCCTTCGGCTGCGGCAGCCTGACCGCCCTGCGCAGCGTGACGGTCTCGCCGGAAAACACGGCGTTCCGTTCGGAAAACGGCGTGCTTTTGAGCGCCGACGGCAGCAAGCTCTGGCTCTATCCGGCGGACAAGCCCGGCGCGGTGGTGCAGATCCCCGAGGATGTCACGGCCCTCGCGGCGTACAGCATGGCGGGCAGCCGGAACGTCGCCTACCTTGATCTTTCGGCGTACACCGCGGAGATCCCGGCCTCGTTCTGCGCGGGTGCTGCGGCTTTGCGCGGTGTGAATCTCCCAACCAAAGCGACGACGGTGGGTGCGAAGGCCTTTTATAACCCCGACGGCCTGCTGGATCATATCTATATCACGCGGGTGATCACCATGCCAAATGCTGACGTTTTCGGCAACTTCCCGAAGATCAACATCGACTACAGCACATCGCCTGTCAAAACCTATATCCAAAAATACAACGACGGAAACTACTATCTGTTCGGCAATCACACCCACGCCTACACAGCGGGGACCGAGACCTTCCCCGGCGCCTGCGATGTGCCGGAGACCACGGTGACCCTTTGCGCCTGCGGCAATTTCAGCTTCACACAGGTGCAGGCGCCCGGCCACAGCTTCGGCGACTGGGAGCCGTTCGGCGAAACGGAGCACCGCCGCGTCTGCAGCAACGACGAAAGTCATGTGGAGATCGCGGCGCACACCTGGGACAGCGGAACAATCACGACCGAACCGACCTGCACGGCGGCCGGAGAGCGGACCTATACCTGCACCATCTGCGGCGCGGAAAAGACGGAGCCGGTCGGCGAACGCGGCCACAACTTCGGCGACTGGGAGCCGTTCAGCGAAACGGAGCACCGCCGCGTCTGCGCGAACGATGCGCGCCATGTGGAGACCGCCGCGCACACCTGGAACAGCGGAACGGTCACGACCGAACCGACCTGCACGGCAGCCGGTCAAAAAGCCTTTGTCTGCACCGCTTGCGGCGCAAAAAAGACCGAACGCATTTCTGCGCTCGGCCATACGGAGCCGGATGAAGACGGCAACTGCAAACGCTGCAGCGCACATATCAAAGATGTTGCCGACCCGAACGCCTGCCCCTATTGCGGAAAGACCCACACGGGGCTGTTCGGCTGGCTGGTGCGGCTGATCCATCGTCTGCTGTATCGGCTGCATAAGTGATGCATCCCGCCGGTGCGGGGGAGCGATCTGTTTGCCTTGCGGCAAACGCGGCCTTTCTCGCGGACGCGAAAAGTGACAGGACGGAAATCCACCCGCGCCCGCAGGCATATCGCTCGCCGAAGGCGAATCTCACGCTCGAAGGGCATATCACAAATCCTCGGATTTATATCGTGAAAAAAAGCACGCCGAAGCGTGCTTTTTTGGTGGACCTGAAGAGATTCGAACTCTCGACCTCTCGGATGCGAACCGAACGCTCTCCCAACTGAGCTACAGGCCCAAACGCAAATGCTATTATATACTTTTCTTTGAAAGAATGCAAGCGTTTTGCGAAAAAAACTTGATTTTTTTTCAGACGCGGAAAAAGTGCTTGCTTTACAGCAGAGATTCTCCGGCGCCCATGATCGGAATATCCACGGCGGTCGCGTCTTCCAGATGGAAGGTCATCAGCTTGTGGCCGGTCTCGGCGTTGTAGATCGCTTCAAGTCCCGTGTTTTTGATGATCTGCGCGGCATAGCGCTCGTCGGTTTCAAAAATTGCCTTGCCGGTGTAGCGCAGCCAGTGGCCGTTCGGTTTGCAGGCGGCGATCTCCACCTTGGGGTTCGCGCAAAGCTGTCTGTAAACCTCCTTGAAATCGCCGACGCCGAAAATGAGCTTTCCGTCAGCTTCCAAAAACGCGCCGAGGGGGCGCAGCTTCGGCTGGTCGCCGTCCGTTGTCGCGAGGAAGAACACGCCGGTCTCCCGCAAAAAGTCTCTGATTTTTTCCATGGTGATCACTCCTTTGTCAAACCTTGAAATCTTCCGCCGAAAACTCGCCGCTGAGTCTGTGCTTCGTCGGGCGGCGTTTGAGCGGATCGTAGGTATAGCGGCGGCAGGCGTCGGTTTCGTCAACGACGCCCTCGTGGACGCACAAGAGTTCCGCGTCGCCTTCAATGACTCTGGCGTGCACGCAGGTGGCGCAGTTCGGCGTATGATCCTTTTTGTTGAACAGCTTTTGGCGCATGAAACCGCCTCCTTCTGCAACAGTATAACATAACGTCCGCTTTTTTTCAAGTGCGAACGCAAAAGTAACCGATGATTCGCGCAGATGCGCAAATCTTGACGGCAAATCTTTACACACCGAGTGAATCATCGGTTACAAAAACAGTTTCGCGTCCGAGCAAAAGCAGGGCGCACATGCAGACCAGACACACGGACACCGCAGCCGACGACGCCGCCGAGGGCGCAAAGCGAAGCTGCTGCGGCGCGAAAACCTGTGCCTGCAGAGGGATCCGGCGGCAAAGCAGACGGCACAGGGCGGCGGAAAGGCCGGCGTGTAAAAGCCGAAACAGAAAGAACTTCCAATAGCGCAGGCGCAGGACGCGCAGGGTCGGCAACACCTGACAGTGGGCGCAAAAGCCGCCGAAGGAGAGCAGCGCCGCCAGCGCAGGCAGCGGAAAGACCGCCGCAGCGGCGCGGATCCCGCCCGTCAGCTCCGGCAGCACCGGGAGCCACACGCGAAAAAAAGCGGGCAGGGCAAACGCGGCAAGCACCGGCGGCAGCGCGGAAAACAGACAAACAAAGGCGCACATCATCAGCAGCGTACGTGCGCCCTGCTCCACCGCGTCCAAAAAGGCCTGCGCCGGAGGAAGGGCCGCTTGTTTCGATCGGGGCGGCAGAGTCGGTTCCCGCAGCAGGCGGCGCAGCGGCAGACCGAGCAGCGGCAGGGGGAGCAGTACGCTCGCCTCCAGCAGCAGCCCCATTCCGGTGCTGCCGAGCATTCCGCCGCCCACAGCGCCGACGGTAAACGCCGCCGAAGGGTAGAAACACAAAAGCTGCAAAAGCTGCCCTTCGCGCCGGGAAAGCGCTTTTTCCTCTGCCGCGGTGCGAATGCACGACGCGCCGGCAGGAAAGCCGCCAAGCACGGAAAACAGCACGACGCCTGCGCCTGCGCCGCCGACGCCGAACAGCAGCCGCGTCGGTTTTTCCAGCAGGCGGGCGGCCGCAACGCCAAGCTCGCTGCGCTGAAAGAAGGCCGCGAGGATCAACAGCGGCAGCATGGCCGGGATCAGGGTGTCGAGGCAGAGCCGCACTCCTTCCGCAACGCCGCGCTGCGCCGCAGCCGTGTTTTTCAACAGCAAAAACACAAGGCAAAAAAACAAAAACAGGCCGCCTGCGCAGCGCAGCCGGAACAGACGCTCTTTTGCTTTCCCCGAAACCGAACGGTACATGGAACCCCTCCCTGCTTTCCTGTTATTTTATGATCGAGCCGCGCATAAAATGAGAGCGGAGGCGAAGGCGATGCAAAATTTCAGAAAAACGGTGGAGATGGCGGCGGCCATGGTGACGGATACGGAGCTGCTGTTGCCCCATGTGGAACTGCACGCCGACCGCCGCGCCGTGGTCGACGGCTGCAGAGGCATCGTCGCGTATGACGAGACCTGCGCCAAGCTCAACTGCGGCGCAATTTTGCTGGTTTTGCACGGCGACGGGCTGTGCATGGAGCAGCTTTCCGGCACGCATATCAGCGTCAGCGGCACACTGGTGTCGCTGGAGCTTTCTTCTCTGTGAGGTGAAGCATGCGAAAGGGTCTGTTATTTTCGCCGTTCGGCGGCAGTGTGACCTTTCTTGCAAAGGGAGGATTCCCGGAACGGTTTTTGAATCTCTGCAACGTGCGCGGCATTGCGCTGTTTTCGCCGCAGATGCGGCAAAAGGAGTTGACCGCTACGGTGCGCCGCGGCGATTACGCGCGTCTGCGCGATGTGGCAAAGCGCAGCGGCATGTCCCTGCGCGCGACCGAAAAGCACGGCTTGCCGTTCTTTCTCCGGCGGCGCCGGGAAAGGTTGGCGCTTCCGGTCTGCGCCCTGGTTCTGGCTTTGCTTGCGGTTTTCCTCTCCGGCTTTGTCTGGAGTGTGGACACCGCAGGGTGCGAAAATGTTTCCCGCGAAGAGGTGCTGTCCGTCATGGAAGCGCTGGGTCTGCGGCCCGGCGTCCGGCGCAAGCGGATCGACACGGCAGCGCTCGGTCAGGCGGCGATGCAGCAGCTTTCCGGCAGGGTCTCGTGGCTGGGCGTAAATCTCGGCGGCAGCCGCGCAGAGATCGAGGTCCACGATTACATCGACCCGGGCGAGGACGACACCTTCGGCGACCCGGCGAACATCATTGCCGATTTTGACGGCCTGCTGCTCTCTCTGCAGGCACACAGCGGAAAAGCCGCCGCACGGGTCGGCTCCGGCGTGCGAAAGGGGGATCTGCTGATCAGCGGCGTGGTCGTTGACCGCTTCGGGGTATCCCATTTCTATGAGGCACGGGGTGCCGCGACTGCGCTGCACAGCGATTCGCTGACTTGCGAATCGCCGGGGAGGATCGAGTATCCGGCCTATCGAAAGGTGCAGACGGTCCCGGCAGTGCGCGTGCTGCATCTCACGATCCCGCTGGGCTTGTTTTCGCTCTCCCGTGATTTTGACAGATTCACTTCGGTGCGGCAGGCGCAGCTCGGCGGCGTTCCGCTGCCGCTCTGGCTCGTGAAGCAGACGCGCTGCTACCGCACGACCCGGGCGGGGGAGGACGGCTTTGATTTGCTGCTGGATGATTTTTCCCGCGCGTTCCGCCAGCGTTACGCGGCAACCAACGTGCTTTCCTCTGCGCTGCAGCTCACACACAAAGACGGCCTTTACACCTTGACCGCACGCAGCAGATGCATCGATTTTATCGGAACGAAGCAGGAGATCCGGACGGAATAAGGCGCGTTTGGAGGAGAAGCGCGGCGGAACCGCGCGGCATGAAATGCCGCGCGAAAGAGGCGCAGGAGACCGGCGAAGCGCCGGCCTCCTGCGCCTCTTTGCCCCGTGCTGCGCACGGGGCGTTCCGCCGCTTGCCGCAGCTTTTGCAGCGCGAACAAAAGAACACCGGGCACAGCGGTTTTTCCGTGCCCGGTGTAAATATTTGATATCTTTCGCTCAGATCAGCAGCGCCTTGTTGAACGCGTCGTGCACGGCGTGGCCGATTGTGCCGCCCTTGCTTGCGTCGCCGACGGTCACGGTCTTGATCCCTTTTTCCGTCAGTGCTTTTTCCAGCGCGTTGTTCGGGCGAACGCCCATGGCGAGCACCACGGCGTCTGTCGGCAGGAAGGAACGCGCCTTTTTCTTTTGGTCAAGGACGGTGATATGATCCTCGGCGATCGCGCACAGCGCGGTGTTCAGCAGGAACTTTGTGCCGTAGGGCTTGATGCGGCTCATGGAATCGTCCACAAACTGGAACCAGGCGCCCGGGGCGACCGTTTTTGCCATTTCGACCACAGTGACTTCGTTTCCGCTCTCGTTGAGCGCTTCCGTGGTCTCGAGGCCGGTCAGGCCGCTGCCGATCACGGCGACCTTTTTGCCGGTGAGCTTGACTTTTCCGGTGAGGATCTCCGGCGCGGTGTAAACGTGCTCCATCGCGATGCCGGGGATGCTGCGCGGACGCAGGGGCGTTCCGCCGGCGGCAAGCACAACGGCGTAGGGATTCATGGCGGCAAGGCTGTCCGCAGTCGCTTCGGCGCCGAATTCGAATGCAACGCCGAGATCCTTCGCCTCGGTGGAAAGATCCTCAATGCACCAGCCGAGCTTCGCCTTGTGCGGTCCTGCGGCGGCAACATTGACCTGTCCGCCGGCCTTCTCCTCTTTTTCAAGAACAGTGACCTTGTAGCCGCGGCGGGCGAGGGTGATGGCTGCGGAAAGCCCGGCGGGACCTGCGCCGACAACGATGACGGAGCGGTCCTGGCCGATCTTCGGCATTTCGGCATATTCCTTTTCGATGCCGACCGCCGGATTCAACGCGCATTCGCCGACGCCGCCCGTGGTCGCGTTCGCGATGAAGGAGCGGATGCAGTGCAGGCAGCCGATGCAGCGGCGGATCTTTTCCGGGTGGCCTTCCTGTGCTTTTTTCGCCCATTCGGGGTCGCAGATGAAGTTGCGGGCCGAGCCGACAAAGTCCTGATAGCCCTCTTCAAGCTGGCGCTCCGCCTGTTCGGGGGAGCGGATGAAGTTTGCCGCCATCACGGGAATGGAAACGGTCTCTTTGATCGCTTTTGCGAGATAGGCGCGCCAGCCCGGCTCAAAGGACGTCGGCTCCAGCCAGTAGTTGTATGCGTCGTAGCAGGCGCAGGATACGTCGATGGCGTCCACGCCGAGCTCTTCCAGACGCTTTGCGATCAGCTTGCCGGTCTCGAGGTCATAGCCCTTGCCGGGCAGACCGATCCGGTCATACATCTCGTCGGCGGAAAGACGCACGATCAGCGGATACTCTTTGCCGCAGTGCAGCTTGATGCCCTGAATGATCTCGGTGATGAAACGCAGGCGGTTTTCAAAGGAGCCGCCGTATTCGTCGGTGCGCTGGTTGGTGTTCGGGCTGAGGAACTGCTGCAGAATATAGCCGTGGGTGGCGTGCAGCTCCACCGCGTCCACGCCCGCCTTTTTGCAGCGGACAGCGGCGTTGATGAAGTCGTCGCGCAGCTTTTGAACGGCTTTGTGGCTCATGGCGTGGATGCGCGTGGCGCCGTGGGCGCTCAGCTCGCATTTGGAGGGCGCCTGGACGCTTTGCGAGATGCCTTTTTGCTCCAGATCCATCAGCACCGGCGCGACCTTGAACATCACGTCCATGATGGAGGGCAGCTTCTTTTCGATGGGGATCACCAGCGGCAGACTGTTGATGGAGCTGCCGTAACCCTGGCGGCCGGGGTGGTGGAGCTGAATGCACAGCTTCGCCCCCGCGTCATGGATGCGCGTCACCATGGCGCGCATGGGTTCGATCTGCCAGTCGTGCGCCATGGAAAGCTGGGTGAAAGTGGAGGTTGCACCCATGTCGTTGACACGGCAGATGCCGGGAATGATGAGACCCACGCCGCCTTTGGCCCGCGCTTCAAAATAGCGGATCATGCGTTCGGTCGGCGTTCCGTCCGCCTGGCCGAGACTGAACTCGGCGGCGTTCATGACCACGCGGTTTTTCACCGTCATGGTGCCGATATTCATCGGCGAAAACATCAGATCAAACATGGCGCATCCTCACTTTTTCAAAACAGTCTCCAACGCTTCCTTGCCCTTTTCCACGGCGTCTTCCACTGCGTCGATTCCTTTTTCGAACGCTTCTTTGCCGACAACGGCCGCGTCCTGCCCGAGGGTTTTCAGCTTTTCCTTGAAACGGTTCAGCTTGGCGTTTTCAAGGCCCCAGTAGACGGTGCGAACCGGCGGACAGATGCCCATGAGTACCTTGGAGAGGCCGAACAGCGGGCTGGGCGAAACGAACTTTGCGCCGTTTTCGATGCCGGCGACCATCTTGCGGGCCACCACGTCCGGCTGCTGCACCGGGAAGGGCTTTTCAAAGGGCACGGGGTTGGCCACGCGGAAGAAGTTTGTGTCGGTCGCCACGGGGTAGAGTGTGGTGATCTGCAGATTCTTCGGCTTTTCCAGACGGATGGCCTGCTGGAAGCCCTGGGTGGCGAACTTGCTCGCGCTGTAGATCGCGTAGCCGGGCATGGCGAGCTGGCCGATGGCGCTGACCGTGATGGCAAGGATACCGTCGCGGCCGTTCAGGTGATGGATGTATTTCGCGTAGGTGTAGATCGGGGAGAAGGTGTTTGTGTCGAACATGGCCTTCACGCGATCCCAATCCTCATAGTTGAATTCCTCGTAATAGGGGAAGCCGGCGTTGGCGTAAAAAATGTCGATCTTCTGTCCGCCGAAGACCTCGGCCGCTTTTTCAAACACGGCGTCCACGCCTTCCTTGTTGCTGATGTCCATGGTGAAGGGGATGACGTTGTCCGCAAACGTGGCAAGCAGTTGCTCCGCGTGGCGGGAGACGGCAAGGATCTTGTTGCCCTCGCCTTTGGCAAACAGACGCAGCACCTCAAAGCCGATACCGCTGGATGCGCCGGTCAGAACGATGTTTTTATTATTGATCATAGCAGATTCTTCCTTTCTTGCTTTCTCAGCAATCATATTCGCCGTATTCGCAGCCGATGTCTTCGGCCTTGACCTCGTCGATCAGTTTCCAGCCTTTTCCGTCCCGCTCATAGAGCTTGATGACGCCCGTGCCGGTGCCGCCGTTCCAAAGGCGGTTGTGGCGCTTGGTGCCGTTGGGGGCCTCATAGTTGATGTTGAGCATCTCGTCTTTTTTGCAGGTGATGACGGTGTCCATCTTGGCTGTGAAGGTGGTCTGAACGACATGCCAGTGGATCTCGTCTTCGGTCTCCTCGCAGTCGAACTTTGTGCCGGAACCGGTCCAGAATTTGGAAAAGTTGAATTCGTAATCCTTGCCCTCGTAATAGAACTCGCCCAGCAGCTTGCGCTCCAGCGCATAGAAGAAGATCTTCGGACGGCCGCCGCCGATCTCAAATACACTGTTTTCCAGCTTTTTGCCGGTGATGAGGCTGGTCAGGTTGTTGGAGGACAGCCAGACCCACGGGCTGGTGAAATCGCCGCCCCAGTTCTTGTCGGAATAGCCGTTGCAGGTCTCGGGACGCACGATGTATTTTTCGCCGTTGAGGATGATCTCTCCCTCAAATACGGTCTTCATGCCCTCGGCGTGCCAGAACATCTCGAAGGCGTTGATCTTGCGGAAGAAGCGGCTGGCGCCGTAGCCAACGTTGAACGCGATCTTTTTGTCGATCTTGAGATCCCAGGACATGCTGCCGGAGTCGCACATCCATTCCGGGTGGGCTTTCGCGTCCGCTGCGGAGATGTTCACGCTTCCGTAGGTGCGCGTTTCGTCGCAGTAGCAGTCCGCGGCAGTCACGGAAAACGGCGGGTCGGCGTGGATGTCCACATCCTTCAGCGAGAAGAAGCGGTGAAGCTGGCCGTGGTCTTTTCCCCAAAAGCCCACGTTGACCATCAGATAGGACGGGCGCTTGCCGGAATTGCGCGCCAGCGGATCGTTCCAGACGATGACCGGCTCTTTTTCGGCATAGTCGGGATTGCAGGTGAAAAACTCGACATAGAAGGGTTTCTTTTCGCCTGTTTTTTCGTTTTCGGCGGTCAGGTTGTGCCACCACCAGTCATAGCCCTTCTTCGCGAGTGGACCGCGCAGCATCCATTCGTTTCTTGAAATTGCACTTACATTTGCCATAAATTCAACCTCCTAAGCAAAATTTAGCAATACTATTATAATTCTTTTTGTTCAAAACGTCAAATATTTTTTTGAAAGAATCTAAGAATTTATTAAAAAGTTTACAATTTCGCCCGGTTGGAGCCCTTCTCCTGCCTTTTTTGCCTTTTTGAGTAAAAAAAATCAAAAAAACACGTTCCTTTAACATCTTCGAAATATTCGTCTGATAAAATAGATCCATCAACACCAAGGAAGGAAATCGCGATGGCATACAACAAAGCAAACGACAAATACAGAGCTCTTTGGAACCGCGGCAACGGCCCGCAGGTCAACGGCTGGGATATCGACTACAGCTATTTTTCTCCTGTCGAGCACGGTGCAGACCCGGAAAAGACCTATCCGCTGGTCGTGATCATCGTCGGCGCGCTGGAGGGCGTTGTTGCCGGCAACGAGATGAACGCCAACGAGATGCCGCTCTGGTCGTCGGAAGCGTATCAGTCCCGTTTTCATAACGGCGGCGCGTTTTTGATGATTCCGCGCGCCCCGGAGGAGGATTACCTCTATTGGGACGCTTCCTGCCTGGTGGAATCCCTGCACGCCGCGATCATCGATTTCTGCAAACAGCACCCGTGTGTGGACGTCTCGCGCATCCATGTGATGGGCTGGTGCGTCGGCTCCCTCGGCGCCATGAACCTGACGGCGACCTACCCGGAGGCTTACGCCTCGCTGATGATTATGTGCCCGAGCCGCACGATGACGAACAGCGAAGCCGAACGTCTGCGCGAAATGCCGATCTGGATGATCACCGCCCTCACGGACACCCATGCGCTCTATCCGCTGGAAACGCTGCCCACCTGGAAAAAGCTCATCCGCGTCAACCCGAACCGCGACCTGCGCCTGACGACCTTTACCCGCACGCCCGACGTTTCCCTCGTGCCGCAGGCAACGATCGCCAGCAACCACAACGTCTGGGACTATGTTTCGGAGGACATGCATTTCGTCGGCCCGAGCGTCGATCATGAGCGTGTTGTTTCCGGTACCTATAAGAAGGCCAAAACGATCGACGGCGCGGGCAAGCTGATCGAAGACCCTTACGCGATCGCGTGGATGGAGCAGTTCACCAATGAGGGCCGAACGGTCATCCGGGAGCCCCGCCGTAACCAGACGCCGGTGGAAAGAGCACACATCTGGTTCCACGAAGGACTTTCCCACTGGGGTCGTGTAACCACCTTTAAAGTGCTGTTCAAGATTTATCACGCCCTCGGCTGGTGCGAAAAATTTGATTATTGAAACAAACCGAAACAAAACGGACGCAGGCTTTGCGTCCGTTTTGTTGTGTCACTTGGTTTTGCGTCGGGGCCTCAGAAAAATCAGATGATGCCGAGCGGGATCAGGACGATCATCAGCAGGGCGTCGATCCCCCAAAGAATGGCGCAGAATTTTTTTTGGGTCGGCCGTTTTGCGTCGTAGATCAGATAGGACGCTAGGAAGAAGGGGATATAGGTCGTGATGAAGACCGGCAGGAAGCCCCACCATTTGTAGACCCAGATAAAGGCCGGGGTGGACGCGAGAAAGATCTCGAACAAGCTGAAGCCCAGGGCGGAGCCGATGGCGAAAAAGATGCGGTTGTTGATGCCGAGGATCTTTTTGTGCTTGTCCTCCGGCAGAAGATCCGCCGTGAAGCCCGCGATGGAAAACATCAGGCTCAGTTCCCAGCACACGCCGACCAGAATGATCCAGCTTGTGCTTTCCGGCGAAACGTGCCACAGCGCATAGCCCGTGAAATGGCAGATCACCGCGTTCATGATCTCATAGAACCAGTGTACGCCATAGAGCGCCAGCGCGGCGAAAACGCCGTTCCAGTTTTTCTTTTTGATCTGCGGAATGTAAACACCGCAAACCACGAGTGCAAGGAGCGCAATGAACGTCCAGTTGAAATTTGCCGTGCTGCGAACCGCAGCCTTGGCAGCGTCAGCCGCAGCCATAGCGGCGGCGGAGCCGTCTCCCCAAAACATAAACATACCTCCAAACAAAAATGATTTTGTGGGGTTTCCACAAAATCATTATAGCATGTGAAAAAAGCTTTGTCAAGGTTAAAAGGCTTTCGGTTTACTTGATCAGGCTGCGGAAGAAGTTTAAGATCATTTGAATGAGCCGCAGGAAGAAATTTGTGCTGCCGGAATTGCTTGAACCCGGGTCGGACGGTGCGGGTTCCTCCGGCGCGGTCGGCGCTTCGTCGGTTTTGGCGTAATGCATCACGGCGCCGCCGCCGTTCGGAGTGTCGCCCGGCAGATGATGATTCGAAGCTTTTAAGAAGCATTGCTTCCACTGATTCGGAGAGCCGCCGAAGTAAACATCCTTCAAGGCAGGACAACTTTGCAAAGCAGCGTACGCATAGCTGGTCAGACTGCCCGGAATGGTGACGGTTTCCAGCGATGAGCAGCCGTAAAACGCCTTGCGCCGAATCTCCTCGAGGCCTTCCGGCAGCGTGAGCGTTTTCAGCGAGGCGCAGTTCATGAAGCATTCCGAAGGGATCACCTTGACACCCTGCGGGATCCGGATGCCCGTGAGTGCGCCGCAATCGCGGAACGCTGCTTCGCCGAATTGCCGCACACTGTCCGGCACCTGCACGGTCTCCAGCGCGGCACAGTTCTGAAAGGCATGGGCGCCGATCGTCTGCACGCCGTCCGGAACGAGCACCTCCGTCAGCAGCTTGCAGCCGTAAAACGCATAGGCGCCGATGGCGTTCACCGCGGCGGGAAGCGTGACTGCTTCGAGCTTTTCACAGTTTTTGAACAGACCCCAGGGAACCGCCGCAAGATCTTGGGGAAGGTCAATGCGTTTCAGATTGGCGCAGTCTTCAAAGACCGAACTGTCCAAAGCAATGCCGTTCGGGATGGAAACTTGCGTGAGATTTTCGCAATGCCGGAATGCTTCGCTGCCGATCTCGGTGAGCGAAGCGGGCAGGGGCACCTCGCGCAATGCGCTGCGCCTGAATGCGGCCCCGCCGATGCGTTCCACGGTATCGGGCAGGTCGATCGCCTCCAGCTTTGGGCAGCTTTCAAACATACCTGCGGCGATTTCCGTTTGCTGCGCCGGGAGGATCACTTCTGACAGATTCCTACAGCTATTGAAAATCTCCGTTCCGCATTCGACAGAAGGCGCGGAAAAGGTGAATTTCTCAAGGCCGTCGCAGGACGAGAATGCGTCCTTGCCGATCTTCGTCACGGATGCCGGCAGCACAAACTCGCGTTGCAGGGAACAGCCTTCGAACGCGAACGCGCCGATGTTCTGCAGTGTGGACGGGAGCGATACGCTCGTTACGTTTTTCCAACCGAAGCAAAGGTTTTCGCTGACCGAGGTCACGCCTTCTTCGATGATGACCGTGGAAACATTGGTGAAGGCGACCGGCCAGCCGATCGCGACCAGGTCGCCGTCCAGCATGGCGCCTGTGCCGCTGATCGTTACGGTGCCGGCGCCGTCGTAGCTCCAGGTTACGTTGTCACCCTCGGCGCCGATATTGCCGGTGGGGCGCAAAGCGTCATCGGCAAACGCAGCGAAGGAAACAAGAAGAAAAAGGGCGAGAATTGCAAGGGTAACGGAAATTGCTTTTTTCATAATAACTTCTCCTTCATAATGAAAAATGCGCAGCCCGTGAGCCGCGCACTGTAAAAATACACGACTCCGATTTGCTGCGACACAAACTTCACTGCTTTGCACAAGATGAATGAGAGTCCGTATCTTTACCGAAAAGGATAAAAATACATACCTTGCACAAAGTGGAAGTATTCAGTTCGTGTCGCACCTTTACTCTATCACATTCCGCCGAAAAATGCAAGTGCTTCTTTTGCTTTTCGTTTCGATCACGGCGCAGAACGCCTGCTTCGGCGAAAAATCAGTCGTTTACGGAAAAAAATTCCCCCAAACCCTTGCAAAACGAGCGCTTTTGTTATAAAATATCTTTGATTATGTATCAATTCAATACCGAAAGGAAAGACACTATGAACGTACTCAACAAAAAGACTGTGGAAGACATCGACGTCAAAGGCAAAAAGGTCCTCGTGCGCTGCGATTTCAACGTCAAAATGGAAGACGGCGTGATCACCAGCGACAAGCGCATCGTCGCCTCGCTTCCGACCATCAAGTATCTGCTTGACCACGGCGCAAAGCTGATCCTCTGCTCCCACCTCGGCAGACCCAAGGGCGAATTCAAACCCGAATTCTCTCTGGCGCCCGTGGCAAAGCGTCTGGGCGAGCTGCTCGGCCTCGAAGTCAAGATGGCGAAGGACGTTGTCGGCGAAAGCGCACAGGCGCTCGCGGCCGACCTCAAGGAAGGCGAAGTCCTCCTGCTGGAAAACGTCCGCTTCCACGCGGAAGAGACCAAGAACGACCCCGAATTCGCAAAGAAGCTCGCGTCTCTGGCCGAGATCTATGTCAATGACGCGTTCGGTTCCGCTCACCGCGCCCACGCCTCCACCACCGGCGTTGCGGATTATCTCCCCGCCGTCTGCGGCTTCCTGATCCAGAAAGAGCTGCAGTACATCGGCGGTGCGCTGGAAAACCCGAAGCGCCCGCTGGTCGCCATCCTCGGCGGTGCAAAGGTCTCCGACAAGATCGGCGTCATCACCAACCTGATGGAAAAGGTGGACACCCTGATCGTCGGCGGCGGCATGGCCTACACCTTCTTCGCGGCGCTCGGCCACTCTGTCGGCACCTCTCTGCTGGAGGCCGACAAGATCGACCTTGCGAAAGAGATGATGGACAAAGCCAAGGCCAAGGGCGTGAAGTTCCTGATCCCCATCGACAATGTGATCGGCAAAGAATATAAGGCTGACACCGAATACACGATCGTGGATTCCGACGACATTCCCGACGGCTGGATGGGTCTTGACATCGGCCCGAAGAGCACCGAGCTGTTCGCGAACGCCGTGAAGGATGCCGGCACCGTGATCTGGAACGGCCCCATGGGCGTTTCCGAATGGGAACACTTTGCAAACGGCACGATCGGCGTTGCCACCGCGATCGCCGAAAGCGACGCGATCTCCATCATCGGCGGCGGCGACAGCGCTGCGGCCATTCAGAAGCTCGGCTTTGCCGATAAGATGAGCCACATCTCCACCGGCGGCGGCGCCTCCCTTGAATTCCTTGAGGGCAAGGAGCTTCCGGGCGTTGCGGCGCTCAACGATAAGGATTGATTCGCGGCGCGAAACAGTCTTGTCAATGCGGAATTCGGAATTTCTGTCGCGGGGGACCGACTGACAGAAGCGGCGTCCTCTCCGCGAAGGATCACTGCACATTCGTTTTACGTGCGATAATTGATTGTATTAATTTTTTAACAAACCGGAGCATGTTTTTTCGGGAAACGGAGATCGTATGGTTTTCGGAGTTCGGCGCATCGCCGCAGGCGGCGCCCCTCAATTCCGAATTCCGAAGTCCGAATTGCATCCTCCGGCAAAGAAAGGTTGTAGAATTATGAAAAAAGATCTTCGTAAGGCCGTCATTGCCGGCAACTGGAAAATGAACAACACCCCTGCGCAGACCACTGCGCTCATCGAAGAAATGAAGCCCCTTGTGGCGGGCGCAGACTGCGAAGTCGTTCTGTGCGTGCCGTTCGTGGACATCGCCGCTGCCGTCGAAGCCGCCAAAGGCAGCAACATCAAGATCGGCGCGGAGAACGTCCACTTCAAAGCCTCCGGCGCTTACACCGGCGAAGTTTCCGCAGAAATGCTTGTCGCTTCCGGCGTGGAATATGTGGTGATCGGCCACAGCGAACGCCGCCAGTATTTCGGCGAGACGGATCAGACCGTCAACCTGCGCTCTCTTGCGGCGCTGAACGCCGGCTTGAAAGCCATCATCTGCGTGGGCGAGACCCTCGAGCAGCGTGAACTCGGCTACACCGAGACGCTTTTGAAGTATCAGACCAAGATGGCGCTGACGAATGTCACCAAAGAGCAGCTCAAAAACGTCATCATCGCCTATGAGCCCGTCTGGGCGATCGGCACCGGTGTTGTCGCCTCCGCTGAACAGGCGGACGAGGGCAACGGCTTTGTGCGCGCCGCCATCGCGGAAGCCTACGGCGCGGACGTTGCCGAGACTGTGACCGTGCAGTACGGCGGCTCCATGAACGCGAAGAACGCGGCCGAGCTTGTGGCGCAGGTCAATGTGGACGGCGGCCTGATCGGCGGCGCATCGCTGAAAGCGGCCGACTTCTCCGTGATCGTCAAAGCGGCAAGCGAAGGCTGAGGCTTCGCATTTCGGAATGCGGAATTCGGAATTCGGAATCAGCGCTGCCGCGGCTGCCGGATCCCCCGCGTTTCATCCTCTATCTACCACAGGCGGAACGATTCGTTCCGCTTTTTTTAAAGAAGTATCCTACGAAAGAGGTTGATGAACTATGAAAAAACCTGTGCTTCTCTGCATTATGGACGGTTTCGGCAAAAATGAGAGCGCCTACGGCAACGCCATCATGGCGGCCGCAACGCCGAACCTTGACAAGCTGATGGCAACCTATCCCATGACCTACATCGGCGCGTCCGGGATGGACGTGGGACTTCCCGACGGCCAGATGGGCAACAGCGAGGTCGGCCACACGAACATCGGCGCGGGCCGCATCGTCTATCAGGAACTGACCCGCATCACGAAACAGATCCAGGACGGCGATTTCTTCTCGAACGAAGCCCTTGTCGGCGCGATGGAAAACTGCAAAAAGAACGGCACCGCCTTGCATCTCATGGGCCTCATGAGCGACGGCGGCGTTCACAGCCACAACACCCACATGTTCGCCATCGTGGAGCTTGCCAAGCGCTTTGGTCTTGACAAGGTCTATGTCCATTGCTTCCTCGACGGCCGCGACGTGCCGCCTGCCTCCGGCGCGGACTATGTCGCCGAATGCCGCGATAAGCTCGGCGAGATCGGTCTCGGAAAGATCGCCACGGTCATGGGCAGATACTACGCCATGGACCGCGACAATCGCTGGGAGCGCGTGGGCAAAGCCTATGCCGCCATGGTCTACAGAGAGGGCGTGCAGGCGGGCGACCCTGTTGCCGCCATCAAAAAATCCTATGAAACGCTCGACGAAGAGGGCAAGTATCTCACGGACGAGTTCATGCTGCCGACGGTGATCGAAGGCGGCGCACCTGTGCAGGCGAAAGACAGCGTGGTCTTCTTCAATTTCCGCCCCGACCGCGCAAGAGAGATCACCCGCACCTTTGTGGATCCCGATTTTACCGGCTTCGAGCGCAGAAACGGCTTTTTCCCTCTGTACTACGTCTGCATGACCCAGTACGACGCGACTATGCCGAATGTGCACATCGCGTTCAAACCCCAGACGCTGGACAACACCTTCGGCGAATATATGTCCAAGCTCGGTATGACCCAGCTCCGCATTGCCGAAACCGAAAAGTACGCCCATGTGACCTTCTTCTTCAACGGCGGCGTGGAAAAGCAGTATGAGGGCGAGGACCGCATCCTTGTGGCCTCCCCGAAGGTGCCGACCTACGACCTGCAGCCGGAAATGAGCGCCTATGAAGTGACTGACAAAGTCGTCGCCGCCGTGGAAAGCGGCAAATACGACGCGATCATCCTCAACTACGCCAACTGCGACATGGTCGGCCACACCGGCATCTTTGACGCGGCAAAGGCGGCGGTCGAAGCCGTTGACACCTGCGTCGGCCGCGTGTGGAACGCGGTGGAAAAAGCGGGCGGTGTGATGCTCATCACCGCCGACCACGGCAACGCCGACAAGATGCTCGAGGACGACGGCACGCCCTTCACGGCGCACACCACGAACCCCGTGCCGTTCATCATTTGCGGCTATCCCTGCACCGCGCGTTCCGGCGGCAGACTTTGCGACATCGCCCCGACGATGCTGAAGATCATGGGGATCGAGCAGCCGAAGGAAATGACCGGCGAAAGCATCGCGCAGTAAACGGTGACGCTTATGAAAAAACTGCTGAGTTTCTTTCTTGCCGCGCTGCTGCTGTTGTCACTGACGACGGCGGCGTTCGCGCAAAGAATCGAATCGCTTGACAATTCCGCGATCAAAGGCTCCTCGCGCATCATGGCCGGCGAAATGGACGAGCCTCGTATCTATGCAATCAACGCGCTGGATAATTCCTCAATCGACGGCTCCACACGCATTCTGGTCGGTGAAACGGATGAGCTCTATATCTATCCTTCGCCGCGTGAGGCGAACGATCATTTTGAAATTTACAAGGCCGTGATTACCAGCAGCAACGAAAAAGTCCTCGGCGTCGCGCCCGGCAAACGCGACACCTATGAATACGGCTATGTCATTCTGACCGGCAAAAAAACCGGCGTTTCCACCGTGACGGTAACCGATCCCGGTTCCGGCGCGTCGTGCAGCGTAAAGGTCTATGTCCTGCCTGCGTTTTTGAACGCGATCATGAGTTTCCTGGTCGATTTTCAGACGTTCGCGGCCAATTTGCGCATTTCGCTCTTTAACGCGCTCGGCATTCATTTCTGACAACTGAAAATGAAAAAGACGTTCCAAATCCGGAACGTCTTTTTGTATGCGTTATTTGTTATTCGGCAGGCTGTTCTCTGTTTACAAGATAATCCAGCGCCATGCAGTAGCCTTCAAAGCCGAACCCGGCATAGCGCTGCTCGGCGTACAGACCGACATAAGAGATCTGCCGGAACGGTTCGCGCGCGTCCACGTCGGAGATGTGCACCTCCACAGTCGGCAGTCCCACGGCCTTCAGCGCGTCAAGCAGGGCAATGCTCGTGTGGGTGTAGCCGCCGGGGTTGATGATGATGCCGTCGGCCTTGCCGTAGGTCTCCTGGATCTTGTCGATCAGGTCGCCCTCGTGGTTCGACTGAAAGAATTCCACGCTGACGCCGAGAGCGTCGGCTTTTTTTTGAATGTGCTCACAAAGCGCGGCGTAGGTGCCGCTGCCGTAAATGTGCGGCTCGCGGATGCCGAGCATGTTCAGGTTCGGTCCGTTGATCACGAGAATATGCATGAGATCACCCTTTCTGTTGTGGTTCGTGCGTCGGTGCTTACATCGACCGTGAAATCCGCAAAGTGTGCGTAGATGTCTTTGCGCTGTTCGTAGAGCGCTTGCACGGCGTCCCGGTCTTTGGAAAGCGGCCGTCCGCTGCGCGCCAGCTCGGTGACCGGGCGCCGCAGCCAGACGATCGTGCCGTTTTGCCGTAGGGCGTCGCGGTTGCGTTCGCGCAAAACTGCGCCGCCTCCGGTGGCGATGACGGAACCGAGGCGCTTGCCGAGTTCTTCGCAGGCTGCGGTTTCCGCGTCGCGAAACGCCGCTTCGCCCGATTGCGAAAAGAGTTCCGGGATCGTTTTTCCTTCGGTGGCCTCCACAAAAGCGTCGGTGTCAAGCACCGGGCGGCGCAGTTTTTCGCCGAGCAGGGCGGCGACGGTGGATTTTCCGCAGCCGGGCATTCCGATCAGCACAAGGTTCGTCTGCTTTCGCAGCATCTGCGCTGTGACGCGGTCGATGATCGCGTCGTCTTGCGGCGCGCCGAGAAAGAGTTCTGCGCTGCGTTTGCCCTGCGCCACCAGCATCGCTATGCCGTTTCCGTGCCGCAGGCCGAGACTTTCCGCCTGCAGCAGCAGCAGAGTGCGTCTGGGGTTATAGATGAGATCCAGCACGGCGGGACGGTTTTGAAAGTCGGTCAGATCGACCGGGGATTCCAGATTGCGGGGAAACATGCCGACGGGCGTGGTGTTGACGATCACGTCTGCGTCCGCGTGGCGGGAGAGATTTTGATAGTTGTTTTCGCCGCTGCGGCTGATCACGGCGATCTCCCTTGCGCCGGAGGCTGCCGCTGCGGTCTGCACGGTGCGGCTGGCGCCGCCGGAGCCAAGCACAACGACTTTTTTCCCCGCAAAGCTCACGCCGCACCGCTTTGCCAGATACAGAAAGCCGAAGCAGTCCGTGTTGTCGCCGAAGAGCGTACCGTCCGGGCGGCGGATGACCGTGTTGACCGCGCCGATGCGCCTTGCCATGTCGGAAAGCGCGTCGCACCGCCGCAGAGCTTCAACCTTGTAGGGGATCGTCACATTGAAGCCCGACAGGGTCTTGTCGGCGAAAAACGCATCCAGTTCCTCCGGTTCGCGTTCAAAAAGATCGTAGCGGTAATCACCGAACAGCGCATGGATCTGCGGCGAAAGGCTGTGGGAAAGCTTGCGGCCGAGCAAGCCGAAACGAGGTTCCATCGTCAATCCTCCGTGTAGGAGCCGAGGTAGGTGAAAAGCTGCGATTCCGCTTCCAGCTCCGTGATGAGCGTGCGCAGGGCGGGGGAGTAGACCGAGGCTTCCACATCAAAATAGAACATGAATTCAAAGTTCGACCCGGCGATCGGGCGGCTTTCCAGCTTTGTCAGGTTGAGATCCAACGCGGCGAAGCGCGAGATCGCGTGATAGAGCGAGCCGGGACGGTGAGCCAGCGAGAGCATGATGCTGGTCTTGTTCGCGCCCGGATAGATCTCAGGCTCCTTCGAGATACAGATGAAGCGCGTATAGTTGTTCTGGGTGTTCTGCACCGCTGTGGAAAGCACGGAAAGGCCGTAAAGCTCGGCGTTGTCCTTCGCGCCGATGGCGGCAACGTCCGTGCGCCCCTTTTCGGCAACGAGCTTTGCGGCTTCGGCGGTGTTTTTGCAGATGTGAGCCTTCCACCGGTTTTTTGCAATGTATTCCGAACACTGCGCCAGCGCCTGCGGATGGGAATAGACGATTTTGATATCACTTTCTTTTACGCCCTCCGGCGCGAGCAGCGCGTGGCCGATGAACAGCTTGATGCTGTGGGTGATGTAAAAGCGGTATTTGCGCATGAGATCATAGACCTCGTTGACGGAGCCAGCGGTGCTGTTTTCCACCGGCAGCACCCCGTAGCGGCAAAGCCCGCTGTCCACGGCCTTGAACACTTCTTCAAAGCCGGAAAAATAGAGGATGGACGGGTATTTGAACATCTTGTCCGCCGCGTGCTGGGAGTAGGCGCCTTCCACGCCCTGGCAGGCGACCACGGCGCGGTCGGGACGCTCCTTCGGCGTGCTTTCGATCACCCGGTCGATCTTTGTGCAAAGCTGCGAGGCGGCGTGGTTGCTGCTGTGCTGGAACGAGCGGCTGACGTCGAACAGCGTTTGATAGAGCACCTTTGTGTAGCCCGCAAGCTCCGGCGGAACGGCGCCGGTCTGCCGGTTGATGATCTCGCGCTCCCGCGACACGTCGGTCACGGCGGTTTCATGGGTCTGTTTCCATTCGGCGATCTGCCGCGCGGCTTCCATGCGCTGCACGAACAGGGCGGTCATCTGGTCGTCGATGCGGTCAATGTCGGTTCTGAGCTCCTGAAGATCCATACATATTTCTCCTTATCTGAGATTCATGAGGGCGATCGCCATGGCTGCTTCCATGCACGGCACAGCGCGCGGCACGATACAGGGGTCGTGCCTGCCGCCGACGGCAATCGTTTCTTCGCGCATGGTTTGCAGGTTGACGGTGGTCTGGGGCTTCGCGATGGACGGCGTCGGCTTGATCGCCGCGCGGAACACCAGGGGCATTCCGCTGGTGATGCCGCCGAGCGCGCCGCCGTGATGGTTGGAAGCGGTGACGATCCTGCCGTCCCTGACGGTGAACGGATCGTTGTTTTCGCTGCCGTAAAGGTCCGCGCCGACAAAGCCGCTGCCGAACTCGATGCCTTTCACGGCCGGGATCCCGAACACGAGGTGAGAGATCATGTTTTCCACGCCGTCAAAGATCGGCTCGCCCCATCCGGCAGGTACG
Source organism: Oscillospiraceae bacterium (assembly GCA_902774035.1). Lineage (GTDB taxonomy): Bacteria > Bacillota > Clostridia > Oscillospirales > Acutalibacteraceae > UBA6857. The sequence goes on from CACYHA010000007.1 coordinate 61,851, forward strand.
CCGACGGCAGCGCATTCGATCACGCCGCCCACGGAATCGCCTGCGGCTTTCGCGTCGGCGATGGCGGCAAGCATCGCTTCACCGGCCCCGTCGTCCAGCACGGGGAAGGCTTTTTCGGCGGCGGCGTTCAGCGTCGCGGCGTCGACGGCGACCGGGTCGAAGGCCGTGTCGTCGATCTTCGCCAGCCTTGCGATGTGGGCGCCGATTGTGATGCCCTGCGCCGCAAGAAGCTGCTTTGCCACCGCGCCGGCAAAGCACAGCGGTGCAGTCATCCGCCCGGAAAAGTTTCCGCCGCCGCGCAGGTCGGCAGAAGCGCCGTGTTTTGCAACGGCCGTGAAATCCGCGTGGCCGGGACGCGGGCGGTTTTTCAGCGCGTCATAGTCGCCGGAGTGCGCGTTCGTGTTGGCAATGATGGCGCAAAGCGGTGCGCCGCAGGTCACGCCGTCCACTGTGCCGGAAAGGATCCGGGGCATGTCGGCCTCTTTGCGCGCGGTCGTGTGTGCGCCCTGTCCGGGGGCACGTCGGCGCAAAAAGGCTTCGACGGTGTCCGTGTCCAGACGCAGGCCCGCCGGAACGCCTTCGATCACGACGCCGGTGGCTTCGCTGTGGGATTGGCCGAACACGGTGATCTTGAATTTGGAGCCGAAGCTACACGACATGGCAGACACCTCCGAGAGATTGGATCGTTTCAAAAAAGGTCGGGAAGGATTTTCGGATCGCCTGTGCATCCGTGACGGTGACAGGCTGTTTGCATGTTTGCGCGAGTACGGCGGCCGCCATGACGATGCGGTGGTCGCCGAAGGAGGCGACCGTTCCGCCGGAAAGCTGCGCCTTCCCTTCGATCACAAGGCCGTCGTCCGTCGGCTCTGCACAGCCGCCGAGGGCGTTCAGCAGGGCGCAGGTGGTTTCAATGCGGTCGCTTTCCTTGAGCCGCAGTCTGGAAGCCCCGGTGATGCGCGTCGTGCCGCTTGCGGCTGCTGCAACGGCGGCAAGCACCGGCACAAGGTCGGGAATGTCCGAAGCGTTGATCTCCGTGCCGTGCAGATTGGAAAGCGCGGCCTGCACAATGCCGTTTTCTATTCTAATATCAGCACCGAAATCACACAAAACATCCAGTACTTTGCGGTCGCCCTGCGCGGAATCAAGGCGCAATCCGCGCACCGCAGCGCCGAGGCAGAGCAGCGCCGCCGCACCCGACCAGTCGCCCTCCGCAGAAAAAACGCCGTGCTGCGGCACTTTTGGACGGATGGTATATGTAAAGTTGTTTTCTGCAATTTCAATGCCGAATTTTTGCAGAATATCCAGCGTCAGACGCATATAGCTTTCCGATTCCACTGGCGGCGAGACGCGGATCACACTTTGCCCTTCGGTGCGCGTCAGCGCAAGCAGCAGCCCGGTGAAAAACTGGGAGCTGACGTTGCCGGGCAGAGTGAACGCGCCTTCTTTCAGCTTTCCGTTGATGGTGATCGGGAAACCGCCGCTGATTTCGACGCCGTTTTTCCGCAGCGCACCCAGCAGCGGCCCCATCGGGCGCTCCGGCAGTCTGCCGCGGCCCGTCAATGTCGCCCTCACGCCGAGCGCGGCCGCCACCGGCAGCAGAAAGCGCAGGGTCGAGCCGCTTTCGCCGCAGTCGAGGACGGCGGTCTGCGGCGCATTTTGAATTGGTTTGACTGTCCAAAGCCCGTCTTGCGCCGTGATCTCTGCGCCGAGCTGACGCAGACAGCGCACCGTCGCTTCGATGTCCTCGCCGGTCGTGTTGATCCGCAGGGTGCTTTCACCGTCGGCGAGGGCGGCAAGGATCAGCATCCGGTGCGCCGCGGATTTCGAGGCGGGCGCCGGGACAGAACCCTGCGGCGTAAAGGGAAAAAAGGTCACATTCATGCGCCCAGCAGCTCCTTCCAGCGTTCGAGCGCCATTGTTTTGAGGCGGCACTGTCCGATCTCCGACGGCAGCACCAGCGTAATGGCGTTGCCGCTGCGCTTTTTGTCGCCGACCGAGGCGGCAAAGAGCGACGGCAGCGGGAACGGAGAAACGGCGGAAAGTCCGTTGTGTTCCACAGCCGCCTTGACCGCCGGGAAGGTCAGCACGTCGCTGAATCCGTGGGCGTCCGCGATCGCGCAGATGGCGACCATGCCCATGGCGACCGCCGCGCCGTGCGAAACGGAGAAGCCGCTTTCTTTTTCGATGGCGTGGGCGAGCGTGTGGCCGAAATTCAGCTTTGCCCGCTCGCCGGTGTCGAATTCGTCGCGCGAAACAACGTCGCGTTTGATGCGCACGCAGGCGGTGACGATCTCTTCCAGCTTGTCTTTCACGTCGCCGTCCTTCACGCTGTCAAACAGATCCCTGTCGGCGATCATGCCGTACTTGATGACCTCCGCCATGCCGTCGGCAAAGTCTTTGTCCGGCAGGGTACGAAGATAATCGAGGTCGCACAGCACGAGATCCGGCTGGCGGAAGACCCCCGCGAGGTTTTTTCCCGCGGCGAGGTTGACCGCCGTTTTTCCGCCGACGGAGGAATCCACCATTGCCAGCAGAGATGTGGGCATCTGCACGAGATGCATTCCGCGCATGAACAGCGCCGACGCAAGACCGCCGAGGTCGCCCGTGACGCCGCCGCCGAGGGCAACGAGAACGTCTTTTCTGGAAAACTGCCGTTCGGCCAGAAACTCCAGCAGCGAAAACAGCGTTTCGGGGCTTTTGCTCTGTTCCCCGGCGGAAAAGACGAAGCTTGCCGCAGAAAAGCCCTGTGCGGCAAGTGCGTCGGCGGCCTCTTTCAGATGCAGCGGTGCAACATTGCTGTCGCAGAGCAGACAGACCTTCGGCGCGCCGAACATCGCTTTGAGCTGTTCGCCGAGCAGGGCGCGTACGCCGTTTCCGATGAAGATGTCATATTGCACCGAAGCGTGCACTGTGAGTCGTTCCATAGCGTTCTCCTTGCAAACCGATCACCGGCTTGTGATCGTCTTTTTCTTTTGCTTTGCGCCGTCTTCGAGAAGGGCGGCGAGCCGTTCGGCGTCCTTCGCCCGGATCGCTTCGGAAAACGCCTGCAGGTGTTCCGCCAGAAGGTCGATCTCATCCGCTAAAAAGTCGCCGTTTTCCAAAAACAGCTCCGTCCACATCGGCACATTCAGCCGCGCCACGCGGGTCATGTCGCGGAACGAGCCTGCGGAAAAGCCGCTGCGCCGCAGGGCGGTCGGGCTTTTGATATAGGCGTTGGAAACGACGTGCGCAAGCTGCGAGGTGTAGGCGATGATGCGGTCGTGCTCCTGCGGCGTGGTGACCGTCAGTTTTTCAAAGCCGAGGGCGGTGAAAAAGTCCTTGAGCCGTTCGAGCAAACGGATATCGTTGATCTCCCCGGCGGCAAGGATCATGGACGCGCCTTTGAACAAATTGTCGCGTGCGTGGGAAAAGCCGGAAAACTGGGCGCCCGCCATGGGGTGGCCGCCGAGGAAGAGAAAGCCGTGCTTTGCCGCAAGGGGTTCCAATCTTTCGCAGACGAAGCGCTTGACGCCGCAGCAGTCGATCACGGTGCAGCCAGGTTCGAGCTGCTCTGCGCGTTCGCTCAGCCAGTCCACGGTCGCCTGCGGATAGAGCGAGAGCAGCAAAATGTCGCACTGCGGCAGACTGCTTTCGTTCAGAACGCCGTCAATGTCGCCGGTCATCTGCGCGGCGAGCAGGGTTGTCTTGTCTTTGTCGTCGGCAAGAACGGTGTGGGGCGTGTGCGCTTTGAGCGCTTTGGCAAACGAGCCGCCGATCAGGCCGAGACCGACGATCCCGACGGTCAGCTTTTGTTCAGTCATGACACATCACCGCCCGGATCGCTCTGGCGCGTTCCACCACCTGCGCGAACTGCGGCGCGGTGAGCGCCTGCGGACCGTCGCAAAGGGCGTGCGCCGGGTCGTTGTGGACTTCGATCATGATGCCGTCCGCGCCGGCTGCCACCGCCGAAAGCGCCAGCGGCTCCACCAGCCGGGCGATGCCCCCGGCGTGGCTCGGATCCGCAATGACGGGCAGATGGGTCTTTTCCTTCAAAAGGGGGATGGCGGAGACATCGAAGGTGTTGCGCGTATATCTTTCAAAGGTGCGGATGCCGCGCTCGCAGAGAATGACCCTGCTGTTGCCGCCGGCCATGATATATTCCGCGCTCATGAGAAGCTCTTCCATCGTTGCGGAAAGGCCGCGCTTGAGCAAAATCGGCTTGTCGCAGCGGCCAAGCTCCTTGAGCAGCTCAAAGTTCTGCATATTTCGCGCGCCGACCTGAATGATATCCACATCCGCGAACAGGTCGAGGTGCGACAGATCCATGATCTCCGTCACAATGGGCATCCCGGTCTGCGCCCGCGCGAGCTTCAGAAGCTCCAGCCCTTCGGCACGCATACCCTGAAAGGCGTAAGGCGAGGTGCGGGGCTTGAACGCGCCGCCGCGCAAAAATGCCGCGCCCGCTTTTTTGACGTCCTCGGCGATGGAAGTGATCTGCTGCGGCGATTCCACCGAGCAGGGGCCGGCCATGAATTCCAACGAACCGCCGCCGAGCTTCACGCCGCCGACGTCGATCACGGTGCCGTCCGGGTGAAATTTCCGGTTGGCGTTTTTATAGGGCTCCGAGATCCGGGTCACGGAATCCACGATGCCGAGCCCTTCGATCAGGTCGATGTCGATCCGGCTGGTATCGCCGATCAGACCGAGAACGGTGTCGTAAGCGCCTTCGCTGCGATGCACCGTGATATCCATGGAATGCAGCCATTCCACCAAAGTGGAAAGCTGATGCTCGTCCGTTCCTTTTTTCACAACAACTACCATAACTTGAACCTCCGTGATGTAAAGAAATCCCGCAGTGGTCGTTCACTGCGGGGAAAGCTTGCTTTTCACCTTTGACAGCATACGTGAACGCCTCTATTAACTTTTGTCAATAAAGGTAAAATAGAAATAGTAAGCTGTAAAGGTTGCGGTCGTCATAAGGGCGCCTCCTGCATTTGTTTCGTGTATTGTAACACTTTAAAGAGCTAAAGTCAATAGGCGGTCTCGCTTTTAATACTTTTTAATAATTGCCTTGCGCCCGGTTATTCGATCGGTTCAAAGTCGGCGACGCCGTGCTTGCACAGCGGGCAGATGAAATCGTCGGGCAGCTCGTCGCCCTCGTAGACATAGCCGCAGATCTTGCACACGAAGCCCTTCTTGCCCTCGGTCTTCGGCTTGGGTTTGACATTGTTCTGATAGTAGGTGTAGGTCATGGTCGGCTTGTCGGAGATCACACGCGCTTCCGTCACGGCGCAGATGAACATCCCGTGGGTGTCGAGATCCACATAATCCTCCACCTTCAGCGAGAGCAGGGCGTTGATGTATTTCGGCAGGAAGACCAGGCCGTTGTCGGAGCGCAGAGGCGTGCAGTCCTTGAACTTGTCCGCGCCGCGGCCGCTCTGGAAGCCGAAGGTCTCAAAGACCTTGAACGGCGCTTCCTCGCTGAGAACGTTGACATTCATCACGCCGGTCTGTTTGATCACATGGTGGGAGTAGTTTTGCTTGTTGATCGTCACGGCCACGCGGTTCGGCGTGTTCGTCACCTGGGTCACGGTGTTCACGATCAGGCCGTTGTCCTTCTTGCCGTCGTTGCAGGTGACCACATACAGGCCGTAGCCGATGTTGAACAGGGCGGAAAGGTCGTTTTTGTTGGCGGTCTCGTCGTGCTGGGCAAGGTAGTCCTTGCAAAGCTCGTCGGCCAGCGCTTCGATCTGCGCCGTGCTCGCCTCGTTGAGCGCGGAGGTGATCTTTACGTCGTTCTCGGCGTAGCTGAGGTTTTTGCAGCCTTCGAGCATCTTCTTCATCGTTTTGGTCGCCATCGGCGCCCACGAGCCGTTTTCAATGAAAGCGACCGTCTTGTTCTGGAAGTTGCGCTCGGTCAGGTGCGAGATGAATTCGCGCATGAAGGGGAAGATGTCGGCGTTGTAGGTCGTGGTTGCAAAAACCAGCCGGCCGTAGCGGAAGGCGTCTTCCACACATTCGGCCATATCTTCCCGGGCAAGGTCGTTGACGACTACCTTCGGGCAGCCCTTTTCCCTGAGCTTTTGCGCCAGCAGATCCACCGCCTTTTTTGTGTTGCCGTAAACGGAGGTGTAGCTGATCAGAATGCCGTCGCTCTCCACACCATAGGAGGACCAGATATTGTAAAGGTTCAGGTAATAACCGAGGTTTTCCGTCAGGATCGGGCCGTGCAGCGGGCAGATGATCTGAATATCCAGCGCCGCAGCCTTTTTCAGCAGCGCCTGCACCTGTGCGCCGTATTTTCCGACGATGCCGATGTAATAGCGCCGCGCTTCGCAGGCCCAGTCCTCATCTGTGTCCAGCGCACCGAATTTTCCGAAGCCGTCCGCGCTGAACAGCACCTTGTCCGTTGCGTCATAGGTCACCATGACCTCCGGCCAGTGCACCATCGGCGCGGCGACGAAGTGCAGCTCATGCAGACCCAGGGACAGCACGTCGCCTTCCTTGATCACGATGCGGCGGTCGGCAAACTCGTTGCCGAAGAAGTTGCCCATCATCACAAAGGCCTTTGCGGAGGAAACGACGGTCGCTTCCGGATAGGTGTTCAGAAAGTTGACGATGTTTGCGGAATGATCCGGCTCCATGTGCTGAACGATCAGGTAATCAGGTTTGCGGCCGGCGAGGGCTTTTTCGAGATTGTCGAGCCATTCGTGGGTAAAGTTTTTGTCAACCGTGTCCATGACAGCGATTTTTTCGTCCAGAATGACATAGGAATTATAGGCCATGCCGTTCGGCACGATGTACTGGCCTTCAAAGAGATCGATCTTATGGTCGTTCACGCCGATATAGCGGATATCTTTCGTAATGTTCATGAAAACGCATCCTTTCAAAATTTTTCTTATTATAGCATACTTTTTTTGAGAAGAAAAGGAAAAATCGACGATTCAGCAAAAACAAACAAAATTCCGCCGCTTTTTTCTACATCGCGCAGCACCGATTTTCGGGGGAAATCTTGAAAAACTTATGGAAAAAACGTCAAAAATGTGTTAATATAGAAAACTGTGGAAGACTGTTTCCAGCGGAGCGCCCGCTGCGGCGTTTCGAAAACGAAAGGATTCTCATCTTATGAACATTATCATTGTCGGCTGCGGAAAAGTCGGTGCGGCTCTTGCCGAACAGCTCACCGCCGAGGGGCATGATCTCACGGTCGTGGATCTGGTTCCCCAGCAGGTGAAAGCGGTCACGAACCGCTGCGACGTCATGGGCGTCATCGGCAACGGCGTTTCCCACAGCATTCAGATGGAGGCCGGGATCGGCTATGCCGATATGCTGATCGCCATGACCGGTTCCGACGAGCAGAACCTGCTGTGCTGCCTGATCGCGAAAAGAGCCTCAAACTGTATCACCATTGCCCGCGTGCGCAACCCGGAATACATCAACGAACGCGGCTTCATCAAAGAAAAGCTCGGCATCTCCATGATCGTCAACCCCGAGCTGGAAACGGCGGCGGAGATCACCCGTTTGTTTTCGATCCCCTCCGCCATGGAGGTGGATACCTTTGCCCGCGGCCGGATCGAGCTGCTGAAGACGCAGCTTCCCTCCGATTCGCCCTTGCTGGGTGTGCCGCTGAAAAACGCGCTGGGCAAGCTTTCCGGCAAGGTGCTGATCTGCGCGATCGAGCGCGGCAGCGAGGTCATCATTCCCTCGGGCGACGACGTTCTGCTTCCCGGCGATACCATCTCCTTCATTGCCGAAAAGAACGAGGCGAACCGCTTCTTCAAAAAAGCCGGGTTTTCCAAAGGGCATATCAAATCGATCCTCATCGTCGGCGGCGGCAAGATCGGCTATTATCTGGCGCGCAGCCTTTCGGAATACGGCTTCCGTGTGAAGCTGATCGAAAAAGATCAGGCGCTCTGCGAGTTTCTCAACTCCATTCTGCCGGACAATGTGGTCATCATCAACGGCGACGGCAGCGACCAGAACCTGCTGCTGGAAGAGGGCGTGCAGGACGCCGACGGCTTTGCGGCGCTCACCGATATCGACGAAGAAAACCTGATGCTTTCGCTGTATGTGCGTTCTCATTTCCGCGCAAAAACCGTGACCAAGGTGAACAAGATCAATTTTGAGGGCATCATCGAACGGCTGTCCGTCGGCTCGGTGGTCTTTCCGAAATTCATCACGTCGGAAATGATCCTCAGCTATGTCCGCGCCCTCGGAAACTCCGCGGGCAGCAACGTGCAGACGCTCTATAACATCGTCGGCGGCAAGGCGCAGGCGCTGGAATTCAACATCCGTTCCGAAAGCCCCGCCGTGGGAACGCCTTTGATGGATTTGCGGCTGAAAAAGAATCTGCTGCTGTGCTGCATCAGCCGGCACGGGAAAATCATTATCCCCTCCGGCCGCGACAGCGTGCAGCTCGGTGATACGGTCGTTGTTGTCACGACCGACCGGTCGCTGGCGGATTTCAAAGATATTTTAGCATAACGGGTGGTTCCATGAATTACCGAATGATCCTCTATCTGCTCGGCTGGGTGCTGAACATTCAGGGCCTGTGCTTTCTTTTGCCGGTGCTGGTGGGGCTGTTTTACGGCGAGGCGCAGTGGCAGTTTTACGCGCTGATGGCGCTGGCATCGCTCGTGCTGGGTGTGCTGCTGATCCTCAAAAAACCGAAACGCACCGTGTTTTACACAAAAGAGGGGTTTGTCACAGTGGCGCTTTCCTGGCTGATGATGAGCCTGACGGGCGCGGTGCCGTTCACCCTCTCGGGGGAGATCCCGTCGTTTTTGGACGCGGTGTTCGAAATGGCGTCGGGCTACACGACCACCGGCGCGAGCATTCTGACCAATGTGGAAGCGCTTTCGCACTGTGCGCTGTTCTGGCGCAGCTTTTCCCACTGGATCGGCGGCATGGGCGTGCTGGTGTTCCTGATCGCCATCGTGCCGCTCACCGGCGGCCACATCATGTCGCTGATGAAGGCGGAAAGCCCCGGCCCTTCCGTTGAAAAATTCGTCCCCCGCGTGCGGCAGACGGCGTTTATCCTATACTCCATCTATTTTGCCATGACCGTGCTGGAGGTCATGCTCCTGCTGGCGGGCGGAATGCCGTGGTTCGATTCGATCACCACCGCGTTCGGCACAGCCGGCACCGGCGGCTTTGCCGTTCGCAACGCGAGCATGGGCTTTTATTCCGGCTTTTCCCACGGCGTTTATCTGCAGGCCGTGGTCACGGTGTTCATGCTGCTGTTCGGCGTGAACTTTTCGGTCTATTATCTCCTGCTTTCCGGAAACATCAAAAAGGCGCTGAAAAGCGAAGAGGTCCGCTGGTATGCCGGCATCGTTGCTTTTTCAATCATATGCATCGCGTGGAACATCTGCACCCAGCCCGGCAGCGGCGACCGGTTCGGCGTTTTTCACAACGCGGCGTTTTCTGTTGCGTCCGTGATCTCGACCACCGGCTTTGCCACCGTGGATTTTTCCCGATGGCCGACCGTGTCGAAGTTCATTCTGTTCGTGCTGATGTTCATCGGTGCCTGCGCAGGCAGCACCGGCGGCGGCATCAAGGTTTCGCGTATCATTCTGCTTGTGAAAAGCTCCTTGCGTGAGATCAGGGCCATTGTGCATCCCCGGGGGGTCAATGTGGTCAAGCTCGACAAAAAGCGCGTGAGCGAGGATGTGGTCAAGGGAACGATCTCTTACTTCATTCTTATCATCCTCATCTACGTTGTCTCGGTTCTTGTTGTCAGCTTCGATCATTTCGGCCACCATCCGGAATATGACCTGCAAACGTCGCTGACCGCAGTCGCTGCCACACTCAACAACATCGGTCCCGGACTCGGTCTTGTCGGTCCGGCGGGCAATTATGCGGCATTTTCGCCCCTGAGCAAGCTCGTTCTGATTTTTGACATGCTTGCCGGACGGCTGGAACTGTTCCCGATGCTCATTCTCTTCAGCCCGCACACCTGGAAGGGGAGTCTGGGCGCAATCAAAAGGAGGCTCACATGGAAGAAAGAAAGTACGTAACCAAAAAAGAATCCGTGACCTATGCCGTCGCTGCGCTGGGCCAGGGTCTGGTCTATAGCTGCATGAGCAGTTATATCACGGATTTCTACATGAACGTGTTGATGCTGACCCCGTGGTTCGTCATCATGCTCATGCTGCTCGCCCGCGTCTGGGACGCGGTCAACGATCCCCTGATGGGCATGATCGTCGACCGCCACACGACCAAATGGGGCCGTATGCGGCCGTATCCGGTCTTCACGGCGATCCCCATCGCGGCGCTGACGATCCTGATGTTCACCCGGCCCATCGGCTTTGAACCCGGCAGTCAGAGCAAGCTGCTGTATGTCTATGTTTCGGTCGTCTATGTGCTTTGGGGCATGATCTACACCTCGTCCGATGTGCCGTTCTGGAGTATGCCGAACGTGATGACGCCGAATCCGGCCGAACGCGGCGTCATCATCTCCTACGGCCGCACCGTCGGCGGCATCGGTTCCGCCGTGACGGTCGCGCTGCCGATCATCGTCGGTTTCTTCATCAGCGATTCCGCAACAAAATACGCGATCATGGCGATCTCCATGTCCGTGATCGGTATGCCTTTGTTTGTCCTTTCTTCCTTCAACATCAAGGAACGCATCGTACATCCCAACGCCGAAAAGCGCAAGAAGGGCGAACAATCCACGCTTTCGCGCATCTTCCACTGCAAACCGCTCATGCTTGTGGTGCTTTCCGGCTCGCTCTCCTTCGGCCGTTATATGCTCCAGTCCGCCGCGCCCCACGTGGCGCGCTACGCCGGTTTCTATATCGGCCAGCAGCCGACCACGGCGGAGGCCTTCAGCGCCAACATGAGCAAGATCCAGATGATCATTCAGATCTGCGCCGCTATCGGTATGTTCGGCGCCATGATCTTCCTGCCAAAGCTGTTCAAACGGTTTGAATACCGCACGCTGATGATCGCCTCCTGTCTTGGCGGCTTCGGTGCTTCGGTGCTCAGTCTGCTTGTCGGCTGGTTCACAAAGAATCTGCTGCTCTGCATCCCCTTCATGATCATTGCCGCCATCCCGCTGGGCGTCATCAACAATGTTTCCGGTGCCATGGTCTTCGACTGCATCGACTACATGGAATGGCAGACCGGCCACCGTGACAACGCCCTCGGCTCTGCGTGCCAGTCTTTTGTCAACAAGCTGGGTAACGCTTTCGCGACCGTTATGATCATCGCGATGTATCTGATCGTGCATATCGACCCGAAAAACCTCAACGCTGCCGACCCCGCTGCGGCGCTTTCCATCGCCCAGTCCATGAGCCTCGGCCAGAACTTCGGCATGTATGCACTTGTTTCCATCGTTCCCGGCATCAGCCTGCTGCTTTGCGCGATCCCGCTGTTCTTCTATGACATTGTCGGCGACAAGAAAAAGAAGATCACCGAAGAGCTTGCCGTGATGCGCAAGGAACGCGGCATCGAAATTTCGGATTGATGTTCCGTAAGGTAGTCCGTGATTACCAAGGAACCAATAATAAACCAATCAGTTGAAAGGAGTTTTTTGCATGACCATCTATTTATCCATTGCACTCGGCGTTGTTGCTTTCGTTTTGTTTGTTGTTCGCTGCAGAAACGGACGCAGCGTTGAGGGCGTCTTCGCCAAAAACGCAACAAGCATCTTCTTTGTTGCAACGGCAGGCATCGCCATTCTGAAAAAAGCGCCGGGGAATCCGTCGGCTTATCAATACGGCGTGCTGATCCTGCTCGGCCTCGTGTTCGGTATGCTCGGCGACATCTATCTCGACCAGAAATGGGTCTATCCCGATGATTCCGACAAGTACCTCTACGCCGGATTCACCTCCTTTGGCATCGGCCACCTGTTCTACATCCCCGCGATCTACTACTTTGCCGGCATTCCGTATGCCAGCTTCTGGATCCCGCTGCTGTTTGCGGCTATCGTGTGCGTTTTTGTGCTCATCACGGAAAAACCCACAAAGCAGGACTACGGAAAGTTCCGTCCCATCGTCGCGGTCTACGGCATGATCGTTGCGGGCATGGCCGGCACGAGCATCTTTGCGGCCATTACCACCAGGGAGCCGGCATTCATCGTCTGCGCCATCGGCGGCGTGATGTTCCTGATCTCCGATCTGATCCTTTCTCCGATGTATTTCGGCCCGAAAGAAAAGAACAACTTCCCGAACTTCTTTATTAATCACCTTACCTATTACATCGCACAGTTCCTGCTGGCATATTCCATCTATCTGCTGCCGGTAAAAGGCTGATCCATCTTCACACAACGGCGCCGCCGGGGAGTTTCCCCGGCGGTGTTGTATATAAATGCAACACCGCCCCGTTTTTGCGCGCAGCGTTGCTGCGCGCCCGAAGGCGGCGGGACCACGCGGCGCATCTGCGCCGCGCGCCGGGCGCGTGCACGCGCCCGGCGGAACCGCGTTTCACGCGGTTCGTCCCGCCGCCGCCTTTACACGGCGCAGCCGTGCAAAAAAACGAGCCGCTGAAAAGCGGCTCGAAAAGTATGTAAGTATTACTTATACATCGGTCCGTACGTTGCGCAGGCTCTGTAGTCCGCAGACTGGAGATCCTCTGTGCCGAACGCTGCCCAGGCGTGCGGGCGGAAGATGCGCTCTTCGCAAACATTGTGCATGTTCACCGGAATGCGCAGCATGGAGGCGAGGGTAATGAGGTCAGCGCCCACATGGCCGTAAACCGTCACGCCGTGGTTCGCGCCCCAGTTCGCCATGACGCTGTAGACGTCCTTGAACGCGCCTTTGCCGGTCAGCTTCGGCACGAACCAGGTTGTCGGCCAGGTCGGATCGGTGCGCTTGTCAATGACCGTGTGGATCTCGTCGGGCAGGTCGACCGTGTAGCCCTCCGCAAGCTGCAGCACAGGGCCGATGCCGTCGATCACATTCACGCGCAGCATGGTCACCGGCATTTCCGCTCTGCAGCGGAAGTGGCTGGAAAAGCCGCCGCCGCGGAAGTATTCGTAGTTCGCTCTGCACCAGTCGGTCGCTTTCAGGCAGGCGTCGATGTCGGTCTGCGTCATTTCCCAGAACGGTTTCATACAGCCTTCGCCGTTTTCATTTTTGCTGGCGCCGCTGCCGTCGAGAGCTGTCGCGCCGGAATTGATGAGATGGATGAATCCGTTCTTTGCCGTGCCACCCGGGCGAATGCCGGTCACTCGTTCGCAGGCGTCGGGGCTCCAGTAGGTGCGCACATCGTGGAAGCAGGGCGCGGAGCCGGAAACAAGGGTGCCGAGCATCATGGCCACGCCGTTGAGCGTGTCGTTCTCCGTGGCAAAGGGGGTCGGCGCTTTGACGCCGTTCCAGTCAAAGGTGCCGGCCAGGATCGCCTCGGTGAAATCGGCGTTCGGAAGCCAGTCTGTCCACTGGCGCTGCCCCTGAAAACCGCCGGCGATCGCATTCTTACCAAGCGCTTCTTCGTGCCAGCCCATCTCGTCGAGCTTTTTGTTGCCGTAAAGGATGTCGCGCATGACGATGGTCATTTTTGCAATGAACTCCCAGTCCTTTTCCGGCGGAACGACCTTCGATTTTGTGATGATTTCCGGCAGGTTTTTGCCCGCGTTGCAGTCAAAGCCCTCCTTGCAGTTGGTTCTGATCCAGGTAAGGGCTTTTTCATATTCGTCACGGTCAAAGATCTCCAGCGTGATGCGGCGCACGATCTCGGTCATGTCCACCCATTCCGCGCGGATGCCGAAATACTTCTGGAACATGTCGGCGTTGCAGTAACTGCCGGCAATGCCCATGGCGACGCCGCCGAAATTGACATAGGCTTTGTTTTTCATCCAGCCGACGCTGACCGCGCAATGGGCAAAGCGCAAAATCTTTTCGGCAACGTCCGCGGGGATCTCCGTGTCGGTGCTGTCCTTCACATCTTTTCCGTAGATGGAAAACGCGGGCAGACCCTTTTGCGCGTAGGCGGCCATAACTGCCGCAAGATAGACCGCGCCCGGTCGCTCCGTGCCGTTGAAGCCCCAAACGGCTTTGATCGTGTGCGGATCCATGTCAAAGGTCTCGCTGCCGTAGCACCAGCAGGGCGTCACGGTGAGGGTCGCTGTTACGGATGCGCCGGAAAACTGCTCGGCGCATTTGGCCGCCTCGGCGCCGCCGCCGATGGTCGTCTCGGAGATCACGCACTGCACGGGTGTGCCGTCAGGATAACGCAGGTTGGTTTCGATCAGTTTTTTTGCTGCATTCGCCATGCCCATGGTCTGAGCTTCCAGGCTTTCTCTGACGCCGCCCCAGCGGCCGTCAATGACGGGACGGATGCCGATTTTCGGATATTGCATGGGGATCCTCTCTTTCCAAGTTCGTTTTATTCTGCTTTTTTTGCCGTGTTTTCCGCGCCGCGGAAGACCACGAATTTCTGGAACAGGAACTCTGTGACCATGTTGACGATCATGGTGATGCCGAGCACGATGTATTCGATGGCGGCAAAGTCGGCATATTTCGCCGTGAAATAGTTGCCGAGCCAGACAGAGATCGGCGTGAACACCAGATAGTAGCCGAAGACCTTCAGCATGGCGATGGGAATGTTGTTTGCCGCCTTAAAGGTGAACTTGCGGTTGAACGTGAAATTCCAAAGCACGGAAAGGATCAGGGCGATCAGATAGATCGGGCCGTATTCGTTCTGCATGATCCGCGCAAAGGTCTCGTTCGTGTCCATTGCGTTTTGAATGAACGGCAGCTTGATCAGCACCTCGTTCATCAGCGTGAAGGAGCCCGCCTGAATGAGGCCCGCGGAGGCTGCGAACAGCGCGTATTTGATAAACTGAAAAATGTTTTGCTTTACGGTCGGTTTCTGTTCCGGTGTTTGTTCCGGGACTTGCGCCTGTGCTTCTGTCGGTGATTGTTCTGTTTTCATGGGTTGTCCTCTCCTTTTTGCACGTCAGTTATTGAACTTTTACCTTCCGGATGGCTGAATTCTGGCTTAGGATCGTCTTGCCTGCGGGGTCTGCCGCCCGGGCGCGAACGATGAAGTAATAGGTCCGGCCGCTTTCCAGCTTTTTGATGTTCAGGGCGGTTTTGCCTGTGACGCCCGCTTTTTTGTAGGTTCCGTTTTTGGTTTCGCAGATGTAGACGACATAGCTCTTGGCGCCCGGGACCTTGCTCCAGGTCACCTTGGCGCTGTTCTTTCCTGCGGTCGCCTTGACGTTCGGGACCTTGTGCAGCAGGATCTTGAAGCGCAGCGTTTTGGAACCCTCGTAGTTGCCGATAAAGCTGATGGTCACATAGTAGGTGCCGGGCGTTTTCCGTCCGGAGTCCCAGGCGGTTTTGAAGTCCTTTTTATAGACCAGCTTGCTGCCCTTTGCGTCGGTGATGATGACCGAAGGGGTCTTTTTCTTTCCGTCGCAGTAATACTTGGTCTTGCTCAGCTTGATCGTGTCGATCTTCGGTATGACCGTTTCGCTTTTGCGTTCGCCGCAGTCGGCGCAGACGGTCGCGAGCTTGCCGTCCTGCTTGCGCGTGGCCTTGGTGACCTTGGTCTGCCAGCGGTGTCCCCGGGCGGGGATCACATGGGCTTCCTCCAGCACTTCGCCGCAAACGGAGCAATAGGTGCGGATGGAAAGACCGTCGGTGGTGCAGGTTTCGTCAATGGCTTTTTCGATGACGACCTGATGCCCGTAGGCGTAGTCGATGTTGTCGCGGTAGAACTGACCGCATCTTCTGCAGGTGAACTGGTGATATCCGTCGGAGATGCAGGTTTTTGTCACAACGGTTTCTTCATAGTCGTGGGGCAGCAGCGCCAGCTCCTCCTGCGGATAGAACACTTTGCCGCAAACGGAGCAGTGGCTGCCCTGGGTCTTTCCGTGCTCGGTGCAGGTGGAGGGGGAGGCGGGGTCGATCACGGTCTTGTGTCCCAGCTTGGGCAGGGTCTGCTGCCGGGTCTCCACATAGCCGCAGCGGCGGCAGTGGCGGCCGGCGGTGCAGCCGTCTTCGGTGCAGGTCGGCTCCTTCGCAGGATCGTCGATGATGTCGTGACCGAGGGCGGAGATCACAGCGGCCTCCTGAAACGGCTGGTTGCAGCGCTTGCAGTAAACGCCTTCGCCTCTTCCGTTTTCGGTGCAGGTCGGCTCCTTGGCCGGAAGCGTGACCCGTTCGTGGCCGAGCTCGGAAACCGTGCGGGTCTCTTCCTCCTTGCAGTTTGCGCAGGTGCGCTTTTCGGCGCCCGGTTCGGTGCAGGTGGGCGCTTTGGTCTCTTTCCAATCGCCGAAGGAATGTCCCTTCGCCGGGATCGCGGTGACCGAGCTTGGCTGCACTTTCCCGCAGCGCTTGCAGTGAAAGCTTTTTTCGCCCGCCTCGGTGCAGGTCGGCGCTTTGTCAACGGTGTATTCCGTGCTGTAGTCGTGCGCCAGCGCGTTTCGCGTCTGGGTCTCCTCTTTGCCGCAGGTTTTGCAGGTGCGTTTCTGCGTGGCCGGAACATCGCAGGGGGAGGAGACAACGTCCTCCCATGGGCCGAAATCGTGCTGACCGTTCTGGCAATCCGCCGCCGACGCGCCGAACAAAAACAGCGCGCAGAGCAGCAGCGCCAACGTCAGCAGCAGGGCGGTTTTTTTCATATACATCAACCTTTCGAAAAACGATAAAAAATCCTTATCTATTGTATCACATATTTTTATGATTGCAAGATGAAGAAATAAAAAAGTTTCTGTAAATTGCTCGCAGGGGGCGTCTGAAACAAAACGGAGAAAAAGATGAAAAAAGGCTTGCTTTTTTTTTTTCTTCGTGATAGAATGTCAAGCGTTGTGCGCCCGATCATCCGCCCATCCACCCTCATTTTGCGCGAAACGCGCGGTCAGTTCGAGACCTTCCTGACCCAAAACAAAACTAAAGGAGACAATTGAATATGAAAGATCGAAAGAAAGTCCTGTTTCTGACGCAGGCCGCAGTCATTGCTGCGCTGTACGCCGCACTCACCGCTGCACAGCACTTCCTTCTTCCCGGTTCCGCCTCCATGGCGGTGCAGTTCCGGGTGAGCGAAGCGATGACGCTGCTCGCTGTGCTCACACCTGCCGCGATCCCCGGCCTGACCGTCGGCTGCTTCCTGGTCAACTTCCTGTTCATCCAGGCGCTGCCGGTGGATATGATCCTCGGCTCGCTCGCAACGCTGCTTGCCGCGATCTCCATGTATCTGCTGCGCGGCATCCGCTTCAAGGGTCTGCCGCTGCTTGCCGCTCTCATGCCGGCAATCTTCAACGGCATCATCATCGGCGCGGAGATCGAGATCTTCTTTGTGGAAGGGCCGTTCCGGTTCACCGATTTTCTGGTGCAGGGCGGCTGCGTCGCTCTCGGCGAGCTTGTGGTTTGCTTCACCCTCGGCCTGCTGCTTTTCAAAGCGCTGGACCGTCCGCAGTTCAGGAGATTTCTTGTTCTTGAATCATAAAGCTATGCAAGAAACACGCCCCTTTGTCTGACATTTTGGCGCATGGTCAGACAAAGGGGCTGTTTTTGTTCGGAGAGGGGTTACGCGATCCGCTGCCCGTCCTTGATCTCCACGGCCATGTTGCCGAGGAAGGGGAGAATGATCCTTCCCGTCATGCGGTCGCCGTCAAAGGTGGCTTCCACCTCAAAGATCTTTCCCGGAAAAGCGCTCGCTTCGCCCTTGCCGCGCAGGGTGTTGCCATCTTCGCGGATGTCGAAATACCGGATTTGCATATCCTTGTATTTTTCAGGG
>CACYHA010000007.1:79544-86002 GCA_902774035.1 Oscillospiraceae bacterium
AGCGTGCCTTCCGCTTTCAAAAACATGGTGCTGATCCTGGCCTTCCAGGTGCCGATACCGATCATATCCACAGATCCTTTCATTCGTTTTTTGATATCATAAAAAGTATAGTTTAAAAGAACCCAAAAAATACATAGCCGCGCAAAAAATTGACAAACATGCCGGCGTGTGTTATAATGATTCGGTAATCACTGATGCACGCAGGCGTGCGAAGACCGGGATTTGCACGCCTGCGTGCATCAGTGATTGCTTTGCAAGCACGTCGCTTGCGGCTGTGCTTATTATTTTGAAACGCAGGTGAAGCAAAATGAAAAAGGATGTTGTGATCATCGGCGCGGGCCCGGCAGGGATTTTCACCGCGCTGGAAATGATAAAAAAAGGCGCGAAAAAGCGCATCGTGATCGTGGAAAAGGGTCAGCCTGTGGAACGGCGGCACTGCCCGAAGGATCAGACGAAAAAGTGCATGAACTGCAAGCCCTTCTGCCATATCACGACCGGGTTTTCCGGCGCGGGCGCGTTTTCCGACGGCAAGCTCTCGCTCTGCTATGAGGTCGGCGGCGACCTGCCCCAGCTCATCGGCGAGCAGAAAGCCCAGGAGACGATCGACTATGCGGACAAGATCTATCTGGAGTTCGGCGCCGACACCCATGTGGAGGGGCTCGCCAACACCGAAGAGGTCAAGCAGATCCGTATGCGCGCCATCCGGGCCGGGCTGAAGCTGGTGGATTGCCCGATCCGCCACATGGGCACGGAAAAGGCGCAGCAGATCTATTATGACATTGAACAGTTCCTGCTGAAGAACGGCGTGGAGCTGCTGTTCGGCTATGAGTGCCGCGACATTCTGCTGGAAGACGGCGTCTGCAAGGGCGTGGTCATCCACGACACCCACGGCAGCGCCATGACGATCGAAGCGGCGCATACCGTGGTCGCCACCGGGCGGCGCGGTGCGGAATGGCTCGAAAAAATCTGCGCGGAGTACGCCATCGCGCATCAGCCGGGCACCGTGGACATCGGCGTGCGCGTGGAGGTGCGCAACGAGATCATGGAAAAGGTCAACGAGGTGCTCTATGAATCCAAGCTGATCGGTTATCCGAAGCCCTTCAAAAACAAGGTGCGCACCTTCTGTCAGAATCCCGGCGGCTTTGTCAGCCAGGAAAACTACGACAACAATCTCGCCGTGGTTAACGGCCATTCCTATAAGGAGCTGAAAAGCGACAACACAAACCTTGCGATCCTTTGTTCCCATAATTTCAGCCATCCGTTCAATCAGCCGATCGCCTACGCCCAAAAGGTCGGCGAACTGACGAATATGCTCGGTGCGGGACATATCCTCGTTCAGCGCTTCGGCGACATCCTTGACGGCAAGCGCACCTGGCAGGAGGAGCTTTCCCGTTCCAATGTGCGCCCCTCGCTGCCGGACGCCGTGGCGGGCGATATCACAGCCGCCATGCCGTACCGCGCCATGATCAATATCATCAACTTCATCAAGTCGATGGATCAGGTGGTGGAGGGCTTTGCCTCCAACGAAACCCTGCTCTATTCGCCCGAGCTGAAATTCTACAGCAACCGCGTCCGGATGGACGAGCATTTTAATACGAATGTCCGGGGACTGCACTGCCTCGGCGATTCCAGCGGCTGGACGCGCGGCTTGATGATGGCCTCGGTCATGGGCGTGCTGATGGGAAGAGAGCTCGCCGCACAAGCATAATACGCGGTTTTCCGAAGGACAAAGAGAATAAGTGGAGGCGATCGGATGAAAGCACCCGTTACCGGCGTTCAGCTTTACACGCTGCGGCGCTTTACCAAAACATATGACGATCTCGCGCGGACATTGGCGCGTCTGGCAGACTGGAGCGTGCGCGATCTTCAGTTTTCCGCCCTCGGGCCGGAGATCACGCCGCAGGAGCAAAAGGAGCTACTCGACCGCTTCGGAATGCGCGTTTGCGTCACGCACCAGAGCTTTGCGCGTCTGCGCGACGAGCTGCCCGCCGTGATCGAAGCGCACAAGGTCATCGGCTGCGACAGCGTCGGCCTGGGTTATACGCCGGAGGACTGCCGCGCAGACGAAGACACTGCGCGCGCCTATGTGAAAACGCTTTCCGAAATCGCGCAAACGCTCAAAAAGAACGGCCTGCAGTTTCATTATCATAACCACGATTTTGAGCTGAAACCTCTTCCGGGGAGCGATGTGACCCTCATGGACCTGCTTTTGCATGAGACCGATCCGGCGCTGGTGCATTTCATTCCGGACGTCGCGTGGCTGCATTACGCCGGCGTGGATCCGGCGCCGTTTCTGCGGCGGATTGCCGGGCGAACCAAGGTCGTGCATTTCAAAGATTATGTTTTGCGGGAAGACGGTTCGCCGCAGTTTGTCTCTCTCGGCCGCGGCTGTGTGGATCTTTCCGCCTGCTTTTCCGTCTGCGGCGAGCTGCAGATCCCCTATGTCATGTATGAGCAGGACAATGGCTGGACAGACGACGACCCCTTCCTTTCAACAAAGGAATCGCTGGAATATTTTGACGTGCTGACCGCCGATCTTGAAAGGAGACCTGTATGAAGCAGGAGACAAAACGCCGCATAGATCTGGTCGGCGAAGCGATCGCCCAATTCTTTTGCCGCTCGGTATCCAAAAAAGAACAGCTCCGCCGGGAGGCGCGGCTGCGCGAACAGATCGAAGCGCCTTTCGAGCCGGTGTTTCGTTTTGCCGTGGCCAGCGACATCCACATTCAGGCCGAGAACCCGGACAGCGCCGACCGTCTGCGCGAGCTGTTCGCGACAGCCTACGCCTATGCGGAACGATGCCCGACGCACAAAACGCTGGACGCCGTGGCTCTTGTCGGCGATTTCACCGACGGCGGGTCGCAGCCGCAGTATGATATTCTTAAGGGGATCCTGAAGGACTGTCTGCGCAGCGAGACAACGCTGTTCACCGTGATGGGCAACCATGAGCACGGAAATCTCGACACCGAGGGCTACACGAAAAACCTCGACCCGCGTCTGGATAAGCACGACGTTATCGGCGGCTTCCATTTTCTCGGCCTTGCGCCTTTGCCGAAGGACACCTGGCACAAGCCGCAGCAGATCCTCTGGATGGCAAAGGAACTGAAAAAGGCGAAAAGGGCCGCGCCGAACAAGCCGATCTTCACCTTCCAGCACGGCCATATCTGGAAAACGGTCTATGTCAGCCGAAGCTGGTACACCCAGATGGGTCTGCCGCTGCACATTGTCTTTTCCCGTTATCCCCAAAATATCAACTTTTCCGGCCATTCCCACGGGCCGATCAATCACCCGCTCACGGTCTGGCAGAGCCGCTATACGATGTTCGGGACCGGCACGCTCAAATATTTTGAGATGGAGCGCGACATCAACACCGATACGGTGCCCGCAGGCAGCGAAAACGCGGCACAGTATCTGATCGTGGAGGCGGACGCCCAAAATCGGGTGCGCGTGCTGCCTTTCAACCTTTTGACTCGCGATTTCTTCAAGACCCCGGCCAACACGGACGACCCCGACCGTCAGCTCGTTTATTTTGTAGAAAACCCGGGCGACCGCAAGACCTTTGCCTATACTGCAGCACGAAAAAAGACCGACGCCGCGCCGTGCTTTGCGCCGGACGCGAAGATCGCGGCTGCAAGCCCGACGCCGGACAGCGTGTCCGTGACCTTCGATCAGGCGCAGAGCGACGTCTGCGTCTACGGCTATCTGCTGCGCTTCTATGAAGAAGCCCATCCGAAAAAGGCAGCGCTTTCCGAAGCGATCTTCAGCGAATACTATTTTGAACCGATGCCGCGGCAGCGCACCTGCACCGTAAGCGGGCTGAAAAGCGACACACGCTACACGGTGCGCGTCTATCCCATGAACGCCTGGCGCAAAAAGGGCAAACCCCTTGAAACGGAATTTACAACCTCAAAGAGATAAGAAACGCCCCGCGTCCGCTGAAAAACGGATCGCGGGGAGCTTTTTTCTCAGGCGCCCGCCGATTCACTCGATGTGTGAAAATATGCCGTCAGGATTTGCGTACCTGAGTTGATCGGCGGGTACTTAGTGAAGGATGTGGTTGACGAGCGTTCCCATGTTGGAAAGCAGCAGCGACACCGCAATCAGCAAAACGCTCACCGTGAGGTGCAGCTTCCAGCTTCGCGAGAGCAGGGCGACAAATTCACGGATCTGCGCGTTCGGCCAGAAGTACCATTTGGTTTTTCCCGTAACGGCGTCCGCGTTCAGTCCGACGTCGCGGGCGAGAACGCCGCTGCGGAAGGCGTGATAGTTCGTGGTGGAAAAAACGACCTTGGCGTCCGGGGTTCGCGCGTCGATGAGGGCTTTGGAAAACTTCATGTTTTCCAGCGTGCTTGTGGAGGCCGCCTCCGGCAGGATCTGCGCTTCGTCGATCCCCTGTGTGCAAAGATAGCGCCGGATGCATTCCGCTTCGGAGATCACTTCGTCCGGGCCCTGCCCGCCCGAGGGCAAAAACATGGCTTCCTTTCCGGTCTCTTCCTTTTGGCGGCGGAAAAACGCGACGGCCCTGTCGACGCGGCCCTGCAACAGGGGATAGGGCGTGCCGTCTTTGCGGATGGCGCAGCCGAGGATCAGAATATAATCCTTGTTGAACGCGACCTTGCGCCTGCCGGCGATCACGCAGCAGTACTGCGTCGCGAACAGCATGACAGAGAAATAGAGGTACACTGCGGAGACAATGGTGCGCACAGCGGAGATTACAACCGTTTTCGGTTCAAAGCTGAACAAATCTCTGGCGTTCACGATCGCGATCACAATGCACGCGCCAACGCCGCAGAGCATGAAAGCACCGAGCAGAATGCCGAGCAGGTTTCCCGGGCGGAACCCTTCGTGGCGCACGAGCCAGACGTTGCTGAACGAGATCGCGAAAGCAAACAGAATGACCAGAGGCAACGAGACAATGACCAGCGCGGTGAGGGCGTATTGCAGCACAAAGAAAAGCATTTCCCCGTTTGCGTCTTCCACCATCACCAGACAAAAGCCCTCCAGCGCAAGAAAGAGCAACCCCAGCAACAGGATGAACAGGCTCAGACCAAGATATAAAACGGTCTCGTGAGAAAAGAAATCCGTCTTCTTCTGGCGGCGGTACTGCAAGAACAGATAGACGCCGACAAAGAGGAAGTAGATGCTGAGTCCGCAGCAAAGCACATGGGTTCCGGAGAATCTGACCCGGCCGACCTCGATGATCGTGCGCAGCTTTGTCACATGCAGATATGTACCGACGGAGTCGTTCAGTTGATAGCCTTCGTTCAGATGCGGACAGATGACGGTCACGGCGGTGCTGCCCGGGGCAACCGCCCTGAAGCGGATCACCCAGTTGTCGTCCTTTTTTTCTTTGGAGATGACCTCTGCGACGCCGGGCGTCTCAAATTCCACAAGAACATCCCTGTAAGGGGTGTATTCGTGCACAGGAAATGTGAATGTGCGACCCATCGCGCAGAGGAGCCCGCCGATCAGAACGGCGGCGATCAGAGTGGCCGCCGCAAAGACGAGCAGATGCTTTTTCAGACTGTTTTGTTTCATTTCAAACTCCCGCTTCAAGGATTTCGTTTGTTTCATTATAGCAGTTCTTTTTTCGAATAGCAATGAAAAGGGGAATCTTTTTAACGTCTTTCTCTGTTCCCGTTGACAAAAGAGTTCGCATTTAATATAATAGAAACCACAGGAGAAAAAACGGAAGGATGACTGAAAATGAAAAAGATTCTTTGTGTGCTTTTGAGCGTCATGCTGCTGCTGCCGACCGTCGCGGTGTTCGGCGCCGGCAAGTCGGAATCCGCTCCGGCGGCGCAAATTCAAACGGAAAGCGGCGAGAAACGGCCGTTTCTGCTCGTTCGAGGTATGCTGTTTGCAGGGCTGACCTATAAGGCCGGTACCGACGAGGCACGCAACGCCTTCAGCGGGATCAACGCGTTCCAACTGCTGAAAGCTCTGGGCAAGGCGGTTTCCGGCGGCCTTTGGAAGCGGGACATCAATGTGTTTACCGACACGCTTGTGGATTACGCGCGCGATCTGATGGGTCTGATGGCCTGCGACAAAAACGGTCAGCCGAAATACGATACCACCGTGGAGACCTATGAGCAGTCCGAGCTCAACAAGGAACAGCTGGGCGATGCGCTCAACTATCTCATGGAGAACATGGAGGTTTCCCTCCAGTCCTTCAAGGGCCGCATCATCGGCGTCACCCTGCCCAACTCCGTCAACCTGAAGGTGGTGGAGTGCGAGCCTAGCGTCAAGGGCAATACCGCCACTGGTGCTACCAAGATGGCCAAGGTTGAGACCGGCTATGAGGTTCGTGTGCCCCTGTTCGTCAACGAGGGCGACACCCTCCGCATTGATACCCGCACAGGCAACTACATCGAGCGCGCTTAAAGAAATCAGCTGCCGTATCATCAGGGCATGGTACGGCAGTTTTTCTGTAAGTTTTGGAGTTTCCTGCAAGTAGT
>CACYHA010000008.1 GCA_902774035.1 Oscillospiraceae bacterium
GCGTGAGATGTGAATTTGCGGCGCGACATTTGTGCTTTGGGTTGAAAAGCGTTCGGTGAAACCGCGCATTTGCAAACACGAAGATAAATGAGATCACCGGCGGAGCATGAAGCGCGAGTTTTTCCGATTTTTGCACGCGCGCTCTTTCCGCAACGGGAGAGTAAAATATGATGCTGCGTGACGATTGCTGCGGCGGCGAAACGCATCGTGCGCCGCACGATGCAAAAAGGAGCGCGAAAAAGCGCGGCGGATTTTTCAGCTCCCTGCCGCGCTCCTTTTTTGCGCAGCTTTGCTGCGCAGTTTCGCCGCATCGGAAGGGAAAATCACTTTTTGCCGCGGCATTTTTTAAATCAAATTAAGGCAGACACGATATCATATATAAATATCCATATGCTTGAAACTATTTCTGAAGAAAAGAGGAAAAACTTATGTGTGGAATCGTCGGTTACATCGGCAGCAACCGCGCCGTGCCCTATCTGCTGGAAGGGCTGGAAAAGCTGGAATACCGCGGCTATGACTCCGCGGGGATCGCAACCGTGGAGGACGGCGCCCTGCGCATTCTCAAAACCAAGGGGCGCGTCAGCAGCCTCGAGGCGCTGATCGCTTCGCAGCACCGGAGCCTCGCAACGCTCGGCATCGGCCACACCCGCTGGGCCACCCACGGCAAGCCCAACGACGTCAACGCCCATCCCCACGAAAGCGCGAACGGCCGGTTCTGCGTGGTGCACAACGGCGTGATCGAAAACTATCTGCCCCTCAAAGCCGACCTGCAGGCCGAAGGCTATGTTTTCCGCTCGGAGACCGACACGGAGGTCATCGCCCACCTTCTGGAAAAGAACTTCGACGGCGACTTTGTTTCCACCGTGCGCAAAACCACGGCCATGCTGGAGGGCGCCTACGCCCTTTGCGTGCTTTGCCGCGATTTTCCCGACCGGATCGTCTGCACCCGCTGGGGTAGCCCCCTCGTGCTCGGCCGCTGCGCAGAGGGCAGTTTCATCGCCTCGGACATTTCCGCCCTGCTGGCGCATACGAACGACATCTTTTATCTCGACGGCAACGAAATTGCGCTGGTCACAGCGGACGGGATCTCGTTCTTTGACAAAAACGGCGCGCCGACGCAAAAGCAGAGCCGCCGTCTGGAACTGAACATTTCCGCCGCCCAAAAGGACGGCTACGACCACTTCATGCTCAAGGAGATCATGGAGCAGCCGAAAGCCGTTGGCGACACCATACGCGGCCGCATCACCAAAGAGGGGAAAATCGCCTTTGAAGATTTTCATCTGACGGACGAGGAGGTGCAGCGCCTTTCGCGCATCACAGTCGTCGCCTGCGGCTCTGCCTACCACGCCGGCGCTGTCGGAAAATACGTGATCGAAAGTCTGGCGCGCCTGCCGGTGGAGATCGACATCGCCTCGGAGTTCCGCTACCGCGACCCGGTGCTCGACGACCGCACGCTGGTCGTCCTCATCAGCCAGAGCGGCGAGACTGCCGACACGCTGGCTGCCCTGCGTCTCGCCAACGAGCGCGGCGCAAAAACACTTTGCATCGTCAACGTCGTCTCCTCCTCCATCGCCAACGAGGGCGGCTCCGTGATCTATACCCACGCGGGACCGGAGATCGCCGTCGCCACCACAAAGGCCTATGCCGCTCAGGTGAGCGTGCTGTATCTGCTGGCCGGTTACCTTGCCGAAAAGAAAGGACTTTTGACCGGCGATGCGTTTGCGGGCTATGTCCGGGATCTGCTCGCTTTGCCCGACCTCATCCAAAAAACACTGGACTCCTGCCGGGGGCAGATGGAGGCCTTTTCGCAGATGTTCATTCCGCTTGAGCACGCATATTTCATCGGCCGCAGTCTGGATTATGCCTGCGCGATGGAGGCCTCGCTGAAGCTCAAGGAGATCAGCTATATCCATTCCGAAGCCTATGCCGCCGGCGAACTCAAGCACGGCACGATCTCCCTGATCGAAAAGGGCACCCTTGTGGTCGCCCTGTGCGCGTGCAGCGCCGTTTTCCCGAAGACGCTCAGCAACATCAAGGAGGTCAAGGCCCGGGGCGCCCGGGTGCTTGCCGTTGCAACGAACGCGGAGAACGCCGCCTTGTCCGAAGTGGACTACAAGGTTCTGCTGCCCGACGTGAATCCGCTGTTTTCCGTTTCCCTCGAGGTCCTGCCGATGCAGCTTCTGGGCTATTACACCGCAAAGAACCGCGGCTGCGACATCGACAAGCCGCGCAATCTGGCCAAGTCGGTGACAGTGGAGTGAGCGGAGGACGTCACCGAAATAACAGCCCCGTCATTAGAGAACAACCCGCCGCGGAAGCTTTTCCGCAGCGGGTTGTTCTGTCTGTCAACGATCGACTGCCGACTGCCTTACACCGGCATCGGCGGGACGTCGATCACCACGTCGCTGAGCGGGAAGGTGCAGCACGGGTGGATGTAGCCGTACATCTTGTCAGCCATGCGGCGGCCGTCCACGCTTTCGGGCACATAGACGTCGCCGGAAAGGAGCTGGGAATGGCACCATCCGCAGCGGCCGCTGCGGCAGTCGGAGGGCGCTTTGATGCCGGCGGCCTCCATGGCGCGCAAAAGGGTCGTGTCCGCCTTGCAGGAGATCACGGTCTCTTCACCGGCCATGCGCACGGTCACGCTGTAGACCGCGTCCTTGTCGCCGGGGTAGTCCGCGTTCTTTTCCGGGTGGAAGTATTCGCCGAACAGCTCGTGACGCACAAACTTGCGGCGAATGCCGAGGGTTTCGATCTCCTTGTCGGCAAAGTCGTACATCGCCTGGGGACCGCAGAGGAAGATGGAGTAATCCTCGTCCTTCGGAGCGTATTTCTTGATGAGCTTGGCGGTGATGAAGCCGCTTTCCGCGCCCTTGACCTTTTCCTCGCTGAGCACGTTGACCAGCCGGATCTTATCCGTCGCCTTTGCCATTTCGGCGATCTCGTCGCTGAACACGGCGTCGGCCATCGTGCGGCTGCCGTAAAGCAGAACAAGGCGGAAATCCTCATCGCCTTCGGAGATCGCTTTGGCGAACGCGCGGAACGGCGTGATGCCGCTGCCGCCGGCGATGCCGATCACGGTCTTCGCGTCGCGCAGGGGTTCATAGGTGAAGTCGCCCAGCGGGGCGGAAGCGGTCACTTTGGTGCCGACCGTCCAGTGATCGAGCATGTAGCCCGAGGCGAGGCCGCCGCCCACACGCTTGACGGTGATGCGGTAGGTGCCGTTCAGGGCGTCGCGGGGCGAGGAGGCGATGGAATAGGGGCGGCAAAGGGTCTTGCCGTCGATCATCAGCGCGATGCTCAGATATTGTCCGGCGGAGAACCAGGCGAGCTTTTTCGTGCCGCGATCCGCGTCCGGCGCGAGCAGAAAGCTCTTCATATCGGGGGAATGCTCGATGATCTCCCTGACAGTCAAAAACTGCACGTGAGGGTGCAGGGCGTCGGCGATCCGGTTCGCAAGGTAGCTGTCCAGGGACTTCACCGGGGCGTCGCTGCTGTGGCCGATGACGCGCAGACGTTCAGCGACCATGGAGACGAATTTTCTGCGTTTCAAGTTTTCAATGCTGAAGTTTGCCATCTTATTTGCCCTCCTTCAACGCTTCGATCACTTCTTCGGCCGCCATGTGTCCGGTCAGATAGCCGGAGGGGTAGCCGTCGCCGCGGATATAGTGGCCGCCGCAGAAATACAGGTTCTTGGTGTCGTAGTCCATGTCTTTCAGCGCGGTGCGGGCGATGATGTTGTCCCAGCCCTCGCTGGCGTAACCGTAGATCGTGCCGCCGGGGGTGCCGAGATAGCGGGCGAAGGTGACGGGCGTGGCGATGCTGATCTCCTCGATGTGCGGGATGATCGACATGGCCATGACCTGCTCGTAATCGCGGATATGCTTTTCGGCAAAGTCGTTTTTGAATTTTTTGTAGGTCTCCGGCGTGAGATCCTCCGGCAGATCGCCCGGGAAGAAGGGCGCGGTGAAGAACAGTGTGCAGGTGCCCGCAGGGGTGCAGTCCGGCAGCACCTTGTTCAGACAGTTGACGATGTAAAAACCGAAGTTCTGCCGCTCGTTGTACTGCGTGCGCGGCTCTTTGTCCTTCATGACGAAGACGCTGTAGTCCGTGACGCCCAGCTCCTCCATCGTGCAGTCCAGACCGAGATAGACCGTGGCCACGGACATGCCCATCTTGCGGGCGTTGGCGAGCTTTCTGCTGCGCGGCGAGATGTGGCGGTTGTCGGAACGGTTGAAGACGTTGTTCGGGATCACGTTGGAGATGATCTTCTTCGCGTAAAGCACCTTGCCGCCGGCCACAACGCCGATGCATTCGTGCTTGCCGTTATAGAGGAAGCGGGTGACCTCGCTGTTGTAGCGCACCTCGCCGCCATAGCTCTGGAAGGCTTTGATCAGACCGAGAGAGATCTCGTGGGAACGGTACTTCGGCATGGAGGGGTGACCGTAGATGTAGCTGACGAGCATACTCAGATAGTGCAGACCGTTCAGCTCGTCGGTGGGCACACCGAGATAGCCCCAGTAGGTGTTCAGCAGGTGCTGTGCGTCTTCGGGAACGCCGAGCTCGGCCATGAGCTCGTCCGCGGAATGGGATGCCGCCCGCAGGAAGTCGCCGTGCTCCTTGAAGAGCTTGACGGGGTTCAGGCCGTTTTCGTTCATGTCGATCTGGGCGTCGTCGATGGGCTCGATCAGATCGAGAAAGGCCTCGACGCTTGCGCGGCAGCCGGGCACGGCGGCCTCCATGGAATCGAGGAAGGCTTCCTTCCCGGCCTTCAGAACCACGTCGTAGCCGTCCTCGCCTCTGACGATGGCGCGGAAGAGGGTGTCCTCATAGACCAGGGGCACATCCACGCCGAGGTCGCGGAAAAGGTCGCTGACGCTCGTCAGCTTCGGCGACGAGGATTCGCTGCAGAGCTCATGGAGCGAGGGCTCGAATTCGAACCGTCCGCGCACAAAGCTGGTGGCGCAGCCGCCGGGCAGGTTGTGCTTTTCCAGAAGCAGGGTCTTGAGCCCCGCCTTGGCAACCTCTGTGGCAGCGACAAGTCCGCCGTTGCCCGCGCCGACGACGATGACGTCATAGGTGTTCATAGTGCATACCTCCTTATAAACGTGCGTTTTTTTGCGATTTCATTGTAGCACTGCGAAAAAGGGAATGCAAGATGTATAAACCAAAGTTGACAGAATGTTAAAAAATGGGAGGAGCCCCAAGGCTTTTTTCCAAAGATTTCAATAAAACAAAAAAGCCTTCCCCGCTCATGGGGAAGGCGGTCAAAGACCGAAGGGGGCGGCTTACGGCCGCAAAATCGCAAAATGCAGCGTCAGATAATTGACGATGCGCTGCAGCGCGGTCGAAAGCAAAGCAATGATCGTTTGAAAATCCATGAAAATCCTCCTTTATGCAAACAGATCGTCCATGCAGTAGCACCCGGGCGCCTGCTTCACCAGAAAGGCGGCGGCGGAGAGGGCGCCTTCCGCAAAGAGGGCGCGGGTCTGCGCCTGATGCTTCAGGGTGATCACCTGCGTACCCGTGGCGAAGTGGATCTCATGCATACCGACTTCGCCGCCCAGACGCAGGGAGTGGATGCCGATTTCGGCGTCGGTGCGCTTACCGTTTTCGTGGCGGCCGATGTTGTAGGTGCTCTCGGGCCGGACGGATTTGATCGCGTCGGCCAGCAGGAGCGCCGTGCCGCTGGGTACGTCCAGCTTGCGGTTGTGATGCGCTTCCACGATCTCGATGTTCGCGCCGGGGAGGGCTTTTGCGGCCGTTTTTGCCAGCGCGGCGACCAGCGCCACGCCCAGCGACATGTTTGCCGACCGGAACACGGGAACGGTTTCGGCGGCCTTGTCCGCCGCGGCCTGTTCTTCTGCGGTCAGGCCGGTGGTCGCGATCACGAGGGGCAGCTTTTTTTCTGCGGCGTAGGCGCAAAGCGTAGGCACAGCCGTGTGATGGGAAAAATCAATGATGCAGTCCGCGTCGGCGTCGCAGTCGGCGATGGAAGCGAAGACGCGGTTTTCCGGATCGGGTGTGAACTCCACGCTCACCCGGGCGGCAAGCTCCGTTGCGGGGTTCTCGTCGATCATGGCGCACAGCACCCGGCCCATCTGGCCGCCGGCGCCGTTGACGATGATTCTCATGCCGGCCACCTCAGACGTTCAGTCCGCAGTCGCGCATACACTGCAGCAGGACTTTTTCGTGTTCGGGCTCCATTTTGGTCAGCGGCAGACGGACATAGTTTTCGCAATAGCCCAGCGCGGCCACGGCGGCCTTGACCGGGATCGGATTGACCTCGCAGAACAGGGCCTTGATCAGTTCGAACATCTCGCACTGCATTTTGAACGCGCCTTCCACATCGCCGGCGAAGTATTTGTTGCACATTTCGACCGTTTCCTTCGGCAGTACGTTGGACAGCACGGAGATCACGCCCTTGCCGCCGCAGGCGAGCAGGGGAACGATCTGGTCGTCGTTGCCGGAATAGAGGGCCAGCTTGTCGCCCACGAGAGACATGGTCTCCACGATTTTGGCGATGTTGCCGTTGGCCTCCTTGATGCCGGTGATCATCGGATGCTCCGCAAGGGCCGCGTAGGTGGCGGGCTCGATGTTGACGCCGGTGCGCGAGGGGACGTTGTAGAGGATCACGGGCTTGGTGCTCGCGTCCGCAATGGCGGTGAACATCTCGATCAGGCCCTTCTGGGTGGCCTTGTTGTAATAGGGCGTGACGACAAGCATGGCGTCGTAGCCGATCTCGCAGGCATACTTCGTCAGGTGGATGGCATAGGCGGTGTCGTTGGAGCCTGTGCCGGCGATCAGCGGCACACGGTCGCCGACCACGTCTTTGCAGAATTTCAGCACTTCACAGTGCTCCTCGTCGGAAAGGGTGGAACCTTCGCCGGAGGTGCCGCAGATGACAAGGGCGTTGATGCCTTCGGCGATCTGCCATTCCAGCAGCTCGCGCATTTTCGGATAATCCACGCCTTGTGCTGTCAGCGGGGTGACGAGGGCGGTTGCTGCGCCTTGGAAAACAACGGGCTTTTTCATGATAAAAATCTCCTTTTCATTTTCCCGAATGATACAAAAAATGACCGATGCATCGGCCATGATAATCGTCTGTCACGCAATCAAGCTGTGAACTCCGCAATTATAATAGCACTCCGCATGTGGAGATCTCTCTCCAAGCGACAGTCGCACGTCTCTTATTCCGTGCGCCCAGAGTGCCGTTCGCCTGACACCCTTCGGCGGCAGACCCTTTCGCGCCGGGCGAATGCTGCGAACATCCCTCTGCCCTGCGTTACTGATGCCTTTCCGCGCCTCTACCTTTAATTGTAGGATTCGGTTTTTAACATGATAGCACGTTTATTCGTAAAAATCAACCCATTTTTCGTGGATTTTTGACGGCTTGGACACGTCTTTTTTGTGACGGTTGTACATATTTTTTAGGGGACAGTGAACAGTGGACAGTCATGAGGCGACGGATGAAAAACCGCGCAGGTGCGGCGACCCGATGAAGTTGACGGCATTGGGGAGGTGAAGCGGCGGCGCGTGCGCCGAAGGCGCACGCCAAAGGGGGACGCAGGCGGCGTGCGCGTTTCTCCTTGCCGTGCGGTTCCTTTTGCACCGGGGAAGAGAGCCGAACCCGACGGCGTCCCCCTTTTGGCAGCCGCGCGCAGCGCGGCTGCGCCGCCGCATCTTTCCCGAAAGGAGCGCTTGCCTTGTTTGTCACGCTCAGCGTTGCGCCGCCGCCGAAAACGCGCCGAAAAAGGAACCGGGAACCGCCCCCTTTGATCGAGCGCATCGCTTTGCCCGGCGCGTTTTCCTTTTACCGCATGACGGTGCGGCCCCGGGGGAGCGTGCCCTGGAACGCCGTCGCCGCTGCGGCGGGCAGTCTGCGCGGCCGCTTTTTGCTTCCGAAGGGCGTCGCCGCGCCCGAAGGCAGCGGCGTGGGCGTCTTTGTCCCTGAAAAGCTGCCGCTGTTTTTGCTGCTGAATCTTGCCGCCGATGTGCTGGCTTACCGGAAGGTGCAAGCCGCAGACGTCACCGTTTTGGATCCCGCGGGGGTTCTGAGCGGCCGCGTGGAGCGGCTGGTTCCCTTTGCCGGGACGCTGCGCGTTTTGACCGCAAGGCCGGAGCGCTATGCCGAAGTCCGGCGCAGTCTGCTGGAGGAGGCGGGGCTTTCCCTTTGCCTTGCGCCGCCGACTGCGCCGCTGCCGGAGCGCGGCGTTCTGCTCTCTCTTTCGGCCGAGCGGGTGCCGCGCACCTTCGGCGGACTTTTGATCACGGGCGAAAACCGCCTGTTCCTGCACGGAGAGACCGTTGCCGGAAGGGATGTGCTCCTGCCGCCGGAGCTCGAAGCGCTGCGGCCGCCGGGGATCGACCGGGTGCAGTTCGCCTCGGCGCTGGAGGAATGCTGCGCTCTGCCGGGTCTGCGGGAGCTGAAATACTGCACGAATGAAGCGGGGAAACCGTTTGTCTGAAAAATGAAACGCCCTGCCGGATCCCGCAAGCGGGGGTTCGGCAGGGCGTTTCGTTTTGAACGCTTACTTCTTCTTTGCGCCGAACAGACGGAACAAAATGCTGTGGAAGAAGCCGATGATCTTTTGGATGAAACCATTGTGCACCTTGCCGCAATACGGGCAAAGGTCGGCATCCGGCGCGGCGTCGGGGGCGTAACCTTCCCCGGCGGCATAGGCTTCCTCCTCCGCGTCCACTTCCGCCTGCGTTTTGGCACGAATCACGATTTCCCACATGGAAAACCCGACTTTGGAGGAGCTTTTCTGGCCGATGATTTCGCATGTCAGGTTGGAATAGTCCAGTTGATAGCCCTCGTTTGCCGAAAATCCTACGCGGCAGTAATACGAGATGCCTTTTTCAAATGTTTCGTCCGCTGCCGGGTAATACGCGGAACCGCTTTTCCAGTAGTAGACCTTCGCGGTCGCCGTGTATTTTTCCGGTTCGGAGCTTTTCACCGTCAGCGAGCTGATCGGCGCGCCGATGACGGGTGTGACGACGCGGGCTTCCACATGGTCGACCGATTCGACTGCCGCGGCGGGAACCATGAGCAGACAAAGGGTCAGCAAAACGAGCAAAAGGGCAAGGGGTTTTTGGGCGGTTTTCATGGGTAAGACTCCTTTCGTTTTTGCGGTACGGGTCTGACAGCGGACCCATTCTTCCAAAATCATTGTAATCTCTTTGCCTTTTCCCGTCAACTACCAGTATTGGTAGATTGATGCGGAAGCCGTGGCAAAAACGAAAACAGGCCGCCGCACCGAAATGCAGCGGCCTCTGAACGATTGACCAATGACGATGTAATCGCTGATTACCTATAGATTACCGATTCCCATACATTTTTTCATAGTACGCCTGATATTCGCCGGAGCGGATGTGCTCCCACCACGGGCGGTTGGCGAGATACCACTGCACGGTTTTTTCCATCCCGGCCTCAAAGGTCGTTTCCGGGAACCAGCCCAGCTCCGAGCGGATCTTCGTCGGGTCGATCGCGTAGCGGCGGTCGTGCCCCGGACGGTCGCGCACATAGGTGATGCTCTCTTCGCCCTTGCCCAGCAGACGCAGCACGGTTTTGACCACCTCGAGGTTCGTGCGCTCGTTGTGGCCGCCGACGTTATAGACCTCGCCGAGCCGTCCTTTTTCGAGAATGGCGAGGATGGCTTTGCAGTGATCCTCCACATACAGCCAGTCGCGCACGTTCAGCCCGTCGCCGTAGACCGGAAGAGGCTTGTCCTCCAGCGCGTTGGCGATCATCAAGGGGATCAGCTTTTCGGGGAAGTGATAGGGGCCGTAGTTGTTGGAGCAGCGGCTGATCGTCACGGGCACGCCGAAGGTGCGGAAATACGCCAGCACCAGCAGATCGGCCGCCGCCTTGCTCGCCGAATAGGGCGAGGAGGTGTGGATCGGGGTCTCCTCCGTAAAGAACAGATCCGGCCGGTCGAGCGGCAGATCGCCGTAGACCTCGTCGGTGGAGACCTGATGGTAGCGCACATTGCCGTTCGCACGGCAGGCATCCAGCAGCACCTGCACGCCGAGGATGTTCGTTTTGAGAAAGATTTGCGGATCTTCGATCGAGCGGTCGACATGGGATTCTGCGGCAAAGTTCACCACGGCGTCGATCGCCTCTTCGCTGAACACCTGCGCCACAGCCGCCGCGTCGGTGATGTCGCCTCTGACAAAGCGAAAGTTCGGGCTTTGCATCGCGTCTGCCAGCGTTTCCAGATTGCCGGCATAGGTCAGCGCGTCAAAGCCCACCACGCGAAGGTTCGGACGGTTTTTCAAAAGGTAATAGACAAAGTTTGCGCCGATGAAGCCGGCCGCGCCGGTCACAAGGATCGTGGTCATGAACGTGTTCCTCCCGTGTTGCGTTTGAATTTCGTGCCGCAGTGCGGACAGGTGATCTCAATGTTGCCCCGGCCGCGGGGGACGCGCAGCCTCTTTTTGCAGGTGGGGCATTTGTAATAGCGGTGCTCGCGGTCGCGCATCCGGTTCCACCACGCGACGGTCTGTTCGCGCAGCGGATTCCAGAACCGCAGAAAGCGCAGGTTTTCCGCATAGCGTTTTTCGCGCTGCTTCGAAAGCACGCGCCACAGCGAGAGCGCCATCGGCAGCAGGCCGATCAGCCGGTAATACGGCACGCGCAGGAACGACAGCGCCGCCGTGAGCACACAGCCGAGCACCATCAGCGCCACACTGAGCTGATCGAGTCCGTATCGGTCGGCCATGAAATTTTTGATTTTCTCCATTTTTTGCCCTCCGCACTTGCATCTTTCGCGAATCTATTATATAATGTTTCCCATAAAAAGGCAACCACATTCCGAAAAAAAGGAGATTGTTGTGATGTCCACCGTCAAAAAATACTTCAAACGCTATTTCGTGGATGGTATGAGCGCCATGGCGCTCGGCCTGTTTGCCTCGCTGATCGTCGGACTCATTCTCAGTCAGATCGCGAAGATCCCCCATCTGGAGTTCCTTGCAAAGTTTTCCGAGGTGCTCTCTGCGTCCTCGCCGGTGGTCGGCGGCGCGATCGGCGCGGCGATCGCCTACGGGCTGAAAAGCAAACCGCTGGTCATCTTTTCATGCGTCGCCGTGGGCGCCTACGGCTACAGCGTCGGCGGCCCCGTGGGCGCTTTCGTTGCGGCAACGGTCGCAAACGAGATCGGCTCCCTCGTTGCGGGCAAAACGAAGATCGACATCGTGATCACGCCCATCGTCACCATCGTTTCCGGCGGTGTGGTCGGCATGTTTGTCGGCCCCTATCTCTCGCAGTTCATGACCTGGCTCGGCGGCGTGATCAATGCGGCGACCCAGCTTCACCCCTTCCCGATGGGCATCACCGTGGCGACGCTGGTCGGCCTCGCTCTCACCGCGCCCATCAGCTCCGCCGCCATCTGCATCATGCTGGGCATCGACGGCATCGCCGCAGGCGCGGCCGCCGTGGGCTGCGCGGCGCAGATGATCGGCTTTGCCGTGACCTCTTTCAAAGCCAACGGCGTGGGCGGTCTGCTCTCGCAGGGCCTCGGCACGAGTATGCTCCAGTTCGGCAACATCTGCCGCCGGCCGCAGATCCTGCTTGCGCCCACGCTTGCCGGCGCGATCCTCGGTCCGATTTCGACCTGCGTATTCGGCATGACGAACACCGCAACGGGCGCGGGCATGGGCACCAGCGGCCTTGTGGGCCAGTTCGGCGCCTATTCCGCGATGAGCGAGAGCTTCGGCGCGGGCAAGACCCTGCTTTTGATCGCGCTGATGCATTTTCTTGCGCCGGCCGTGCTGTCGCTGCTTTTCCACCTCCTGTTCAAAAAAATCGGCCTCGTCAAGGACGAGGACCTGAAGCTGCAAAAGGCGGATTGACGATGAACGTATTTGATTTTGACGAAACGATCTACGACGGGGAAAGCTCGGTGCAGTTCATGCTGTACTACATCCGCACGGATCCTTCCGTGGTGCGCTACGTTCCCGACCTGATCAAAGTGATGGGGCGCTACTACCGGGGCGAGATGCACGCAGAAGATTTTTTGCGCGTCTATGCACCGATGCTCCGGGATTACTTCACCCGCAAAAAGCCCGATCTGGCGCCGCTGGTGACGGAGTTCTGGAACAAACGCGAGCATAAGATCAAGCCCTTCTACCGCCGGATCCAGCGCTCGGACGACGTGGTCATCACCGCGTCTCCCACCTTCATGATGGAGGAGATCTGCAGGCGGATCGGCGTCAGGCACCTCATCGCAACGGATTTTGACACCGGCACCGGCGAGGTGCGCTCCGCCTGTTACCGGGAAAACAAAGTGCATCTGTTCCGTGCCGCCTTTCCCGGCGCGGAGATCGACGATTTTTACACCGACTCGTTCAACGACGAGTTCCTGTTCCCGCTGGCAAAGCGCGTGTTTCTGGTGAAGAAGCATGAGATCGAGCAGATCAGGTGAGAGCAGGGCACAGAGAAAAAGAATAGAAGGCCGCAGAGGAACATACGGCGCAGAAAAAATGAACGCCATAGCATTTCTGATACAAGATCAAAAGTTCGATGGCGTTTCCGTTGACATCCGTGCTATGCTTCATACGAACATCATTGGCGGCAGGTGATGCTTATGAGATTGGCTTATGAAATGCAATATGTTCACCCGGTATCCGAAAGAACATCCATCCAAATGATTCGATACTCGGCTGAATATCAAAACGAGTACAAACAATTATACAACGATTGTTATCATAGAATGCGAGAAGAACTGAACATTCAGCCGTACGATCTCATTCAGGATGATTCTTTTTTTGCATCCGGGATGGAGAATGTTTATCTCCTGATAATCAATGACAGAATGATAGGCAGCGTAAAACTTCACAACGCCGAAATAGATGACCTTATCGTTCGGGGCTGTTGTCAGGGCCACGGCTACGGCAAACAAATTCTTCTCTGGGCTTTGGAGCATATCAAGGCCGAACCGATCGTTTTGCACGTTGCAGCCTGGAATAAAAAAGCAATTAATCTTTATAAAAAAACTGGATTTGAAATTGTTAGCACCGTTAAATTCTGATTTGTCTCAGCAATCACAAGAATATGCCCCCATATGTGCGTTTCTGACGAAGGACTGCGACCGGCCGGCGACCTCACGCGTTCAAAAACGACAGCGAGGGCTCGTTCGGCATCAGCAGACGCTTGATGAAGGTATAGCACAAAGCGGTGAACTTCTCCTGCGGGAAAGCCTCGCCGCTTTTCATATACCGCCGCAGCATCCCCCAGAAACCGTCGGACAGGAAGGTATAATAGAAATCAAAGACCTCCCTTGAGGTGGTGCGGTTATACTTCTGAAAATACCGATAATTGAAATTGCTGAAGATCTCAAAGGTCTTTTCGGAAAACGCGGTGTAATACGCCGGGCTCATCAGCATCTCGCAGACCGTGCGGTTCTGCAGCACGATCTCCGTCAGCGCGTTGATGGCGCCGAGGACGTTTTCCGGAAAGCCGATGCGTTCCAGCTCCACCAGCCGCGCGCGCATCTCGTCAAGAATGCCGGTTTCGATCTCCGAAAACAGCTCTTCCAAATCGCCGTAATGAAAATAAAAGGCGTTGCGGCTCAGACCCGCCTGCTCACACAGGCGTTTGACGGTGATTTTTTCTTCCGGCCTGCTGACGGAAAGCTGCACAAAGGCGTCCTGCAAGGCCTGCTTCGTGCGCTGCACACAGCGGTATTCTTTTGTGGCCATAAAACTTCTCCTTTTTTGTGACACAATGTTTGATTTTTGCGCAAAATCTTGCAGATTCCGCAAAACTGTAAATTGACAATGGGCTTTTCCCTGCTATAATGGGTACAGTGTATCACATTTGTGACACGGTGTCAACAAAAACATTCCCAAGGAGGAGCCCATTCATGTACATCCGATTTGACCAATATCCCCAGCAGCCGAACGATTATATGCCGAAGCCCGCGGGCAGCGAATCGCTTTATGAATACTTTTTGGAATGCAACCGCCGCATTTCCAAAGACTACGGCGATTACGGCGCGTTCACAACGCCGATCGCCGACGAGCTTTGCGAAACCCCGATGTCTGTGCTGCTGCGCGACATTGAAAAGCTGGCCGCCTATCTTGCCGCCGAGGGCTACAAAGAGGGCGACGTGATCACGGCCTTCATGCCGACCTGCGCCCATGTGTTCCCGGTGATGTTCGCCTGCAACAAGCTGGGAATGATCGTCAACTTTGTCCATCCGCTGACGCCGCCGGACGCGCTTGCTGCGATTGTTCGCCACACAAAAAGCAAAGGGCTGTTCATTCTGGACGCCATCAGCGGCTATTTCGGCGCTGTGATGGAGCTGGTTCCCACCATCGTCTGCCGCACGTCGGATTACTGCACCGGCAAGGCGAAGGCCATGGCGCAGTACAACGAAGCGAACAACATCAAGGTGCCGGATGTGCCGTTCAAATTCTTTTCGGACGTGATCGACAACGACCTGCCCGCTGCACAAACGGTCAAAGACTTCGGCAAAAAGGACGCGTTTTATCTGCAGGGCGGCGGCACCACCGGAAAGAGCAAGACCATCCGCCTTTCCTCCTTCGCGTTCAATTCGCTGGCATATAAATACTATCTGATGGACGAGGACCACGATTATGAGAAGGATCACTGTCTGGCGGTTCTTCCGTGCTTCCATGCCTACGGTCTGGGCGGCCCCATCATCTACGGCATCTGCAACGCGTTCAGCCCTATCCTGATTCCGAAGTTCGACCCGATCCAGGTCAACAACATCATCAGCAAGGTCAGTGTTATGGAGATCCTCGGCGTGCCGAAGATGTTCGAAAAGCTCTATGACGCGCCGAATTTCGACAACCCCGGCCTCGGCAATCTCCACCTCATCTTTGCCGGCGGCGATCTGGTGAGCGACGCCTTTTTGCAAAGATTTGACGCGGCGATCGCCAAACACGGCTCCAGGGCAAAGCTCTGCCGCGGCTACGGGCTGACGGAGATCTGCGCCTGCGCCGCATCCACCAGCTATTCCCATTACAACCAAAGCTCCGCCGGCTTCCCGCTGCCGGGCATGGAGATCGAGATCTGGGACGAGGACGGAAACGAGCTGCCCTTCGGCGAGATCGGCGAGATCGCGATTGCCGGCGACCAGTTGATGAACGGCTACCTGCCCGACGAAAACGTGCAGGACAGCGGCATCTACACCGACAAAAACGGCAAGCAGTGGATCCGCTCCGGCGACATGGGCTCCATGGACAAGGACGGCTTCCTCTACTTCTCCGGCCGCAAAAAGCGCATCATCATCATTGCCGGCTACAACATCTATCCCGCGACCATCGAGGACCGGGTTGCCAAGCTCCCCTTTGTGAACGAGGTCTGCTGCGTCCAGGGCTACAGCGACAACGGCAAGCCGCTGGCAAAGCTGTGTGTCTCTCTGCGCGACCCGGAGCAGGACAGGGACGAAGCGATCGAAGCGCTCAAGCATTACTGCGAGGCGAACTTCGAAGCCTTTGCCTGCCCGCGCAAGTTTGAAATCTACGACGCCCTGCCCCGCACCAAGATGGATAAGATCGACTTCCTCAAGCTGACCGACCCCGTCCCGGCAGGATAACGGAGGCCAGAAAACAGGTGTCGGCGGTTAGCGTCCCCTGTCCGCTGCCCACTGCTCACTGCCCCCTGTCAATCTCAATTCGCCACACCCCAAGGAGGCCTCCCCATGTCCGACATTTCATCCGCTTCCGCCACCGTTGCCGCCATCTCCACGCCGCCTTCCGCGGGGGGGATCGGCATCGTGCGCATCTCCGGCGAAGACGCCGTCGCCGTCGCCGACCGGGTCTTTCGTCCCACGGGGCCGCGACCGCTTTCGGCGCTCGGCGGCTACCGCGCCGCCCACGGGCGCGTGGTGTTTGAAGGCCGCGACATCGACGAGTGCGTGGCTCTGGTCTTTCGCGGGCCGAAAAGCTACACCGGCGAGGACGTGGTGGAGCTCTGCTGCCACGGAGGGCTGTTTTTGCTGCAGACCGTGCTGCGGGCTGTGCTTGCGGCCGGCGCCGTGCCTGCCGCAGCGGGAGAATTCACAAAGCGCGCCTTTTTGAACGGCAAGCTCGACCTCACCGAGGCCGAGGCTGTGATGGATCTCATCGGCGCCCAGAGTGCGCAGGGCGCAAAGGCCGCCCTTTCCGCGCTGGACGGGGCGCTCAGCAGAAAGATCCGCACCCTGTGCGGCGAGCTGCTGGGGCTGTCGGCGCAGTTGGCCGCCTGGGTGGATTACCCGGACGATGAGATCGAAGAGCTGCAGACCGACGCTTTGCGCGAAACGCTGACCCGGGTGGAAACGGAGCTTTCCGGCCTGCTCTCGCGCTTTGACGCCGGACGCGCCGTCACGGAAGGGGTGGAGACCGCCATCATCGGCAAGCCGAACGTGGGCAAAAGCGCGCTCATGAATCTGCTTTCCGGCTTCGGACGCTCCATCGTGACCGACATCGCCGGCACGACCCGCGACGTGGTGGAACAGACTGTCCGTCTGGGCGATCTGGTGCTGCGTCTGGCGGACACCGCCGGGATCCACGAGACCTCGGACGTGGTGGAACGCATCGGCGTCAGCCGCGCAAAGGAAAAAAGCGAGCGCGCCGGTCTGGTTTTCGCCGTGTTCGACCGCTCCGAACCGCTGGACGAAGCCGACGCGCAGATCCTCGCTCTTTGCCGGGACAAGCACGTCATTGCCGTGCTCAACAAAAGCGACCTGCCCGCCCGGGCGGACGAGGCGGTCATCCGTGCAAGCGTCCCTGTCTGCGTTCCGGTCTGCGCTTTGAACGGCGACGGACTGGAGCAACTGGAGCAGGCGGCAGCCGAGCTGCTGTGTGTGAACGAGCTGGACACGGACAGCGGCCTTTTGACCACGGAGCGCCAGCGGCAGGACGCCGAGGCCGCCCTTGCGGCGGTGCGCGAAGCGATCGGCGCGCTGGACGCCGGGCTGACCCTCGACGCGGTGAACGTCAGTATGGACGACGCCATCGGCCGCCTGCTGTCCCTGACCGGCGAACGGGTCACCGACGCCGTGGTGGACGAGGTGTTCTCGCGCTTCTGCGTGGGAAAATGAAAAAGCGCCCGCAAAAAAGCCGAAGAAAAGTTGAATTTTTCATGCAAAAGGCCGCAGATCCTCCTCTGCGGCCTTCTATTCTTTTTCTCTGTGCCCTGCCGAAAGTCACACCTTCGAAATCACCGTTTTATACACATAGAGGTAGCACGAGACCGAGGCGATCACCGAGAAGACCTCCGCGATCGGAAACGCCCACCAGACGCGGGTCACATCGCCCGAAAGCGAGAGCAGATACGCCACCGGCAGCAGCACCACAAGCTGGCGCGTGAAGGAGACGATCATGGAAAAATAGCTTTTGCCGAGGGCCTGAAAGACCGAACCCATGGCGATACAGAAGCCGGCGGCGACGAAGCTCAGGCTGATCGTGCGCAGGGCGGGCACGCCGATGCCCATCATGTAGTCCGACGCGTCGAACATACGCAGCATCGTTTCCGGAAACAGCCACATCAGCGCCGTGCCGACCGCCATGATGGACACGGCCATCGTCATCGCCACACGCACGGCCTTGGTCATGCGCGCGCGGTTGCGGGCGCCGTAGTTGTAGGCGATGACCGGGATCACGCCGTTGTTCATGCCGAACACGGGCATGAAGACGAAGCTCTGCAGCTTGAAATAGACCCCGAAGACTGCCGCCGCCGTTTCGGAAAAGCCCATGAGGATGCGGTTGAGCAGATAGGTCATGACCGAGCCGATGGCGACCATGATGATGGAGGGCACGCCGATCTTGTAGATGTCGAGGATGATCCTTCCGTCGGGGCGGAAGCCGCGGATGCGCACACGGATCTCCCCGTTGAAGCGGTGGTTGAGGAAAAGACCCATGGCGAAGGCGCAGATCTGGCCGATGACGGTGGCGACTGCGGCGCCTTTGGCTTCCAGCCGCGGAAATGGGCCGACGCCGAGGATCAGCAGGGGATCGAGGATCATGTTGATCAGTGCGCCGGTGAGCTGGGTGAACATGGAAAGGGTCGTTTTGCCGGTGGACTGCATCAGCCGTTCCACCGTGACCTGGCCGAACACGCCGAAGCTCACGCAGCAGCAGACCGTCAGATAGTCCACGCCGTAGTTCCACACCGGCGAGCCGGGCGCCGCCTTCTGGAAGCGGAAAAACGCCGGAACGGCGCAGAGGCCGATCACGAAGAAGGCCAGGGCGCTGAGCATGGCGAGGAACATGCCGTTGGCGGCGACCTTGTTGGCGCGTTCGGGGTTCTTTTCGCCCAGAGCGCGGCTCATTAGCGCGTTGATACCCACGCCGGTGCCCGTGGCGACGCCGATCATCAGGTTCTGCATCGGGAAGGAGAGGGAGACGGCGGAAAGGGCTTCCTCCGCCACGCGCGACACCCAAATGCTGTCCACAACATTGTAGAGCGCCTGCATGAGCATGGAGAGCATCATCGGCAGCGACATGGTCAAAATCAGCCGCCCGACGGGCATAACGCCCATTTTGTTTTCTTTTTGCATAAACTTCCTCCGGAAATTTTTTGAAGCTGTGAAAAATTATAGCACAAATTTTGCCGTTTGCCTATGTGTTTTCATTTTTTCTCTGTAAATTTTGCATGAGAACGGTTTTTGTTTTTTAGACATCTTTCACAAAGCTCTTGCGCTTTTTGCCCAAAGACCGCTCCCTTTTCAAGGCACATTGCCGAAATTGCATTTTCATCCGATTCGTCTTTTCACGGAAAAGGGTTTGTGCTATAATGAAGACGCTATTTTGAAGAAGGAGGCACTTTTATGAAAACCGCAAAAAAAGTTCTTGCGCTGGTCCTTTGCCTGTGTATGCTGCTCGGCACGCTGCAGCTTTCCGGCATTGCCGCGGCCGGCGGGCAGAAGGTCGTGCAGTCCCTGCCTTTTGCAACCATTTCCGACCCGCACATCTTCCCCGACAGCGAGCAGGGCACCCGCAGCCCGGCGTGGATGGAGTACGGCCGTCTCGTGGCGAAAATGTTCAACGAAAGCGAGACCATCATCCGCACCGCGCTGACGACCTGCTGCGAACGCGCAAAGAAAAACGGCACGAAATACATTCTGATCCCCGGCGATCTGACCAAGGACAGCGAATACGCCGCCCACAAGTGCCTTGCGAAGATGCTGTTGGAATTCGAGGACAAGTACGGCGTGCAGTTCCTCGTGATCAACGGCAATCACGACATTGCCAACCAGGACGCCTGCACCTTCAAAAAAGACAAATATCAGTCCGCCCGCGCCCTGAACTACAAGGAGTTTGCAAAACTATACAAGAATCTGGGGTATGACCTGCTGGCCAAGGGCACCAAAGAGCTGCCTGCCCGCTACAGCGCGTCCCTGGAACCCATTCCCGGCGCCCTTTCCTATGTTGCCGACCTCGGCGACGCCTACCGTTTGATCGTTGTGGATACCTGCAAGTATTCCTTTGACGAGGCAGGGCCGCTGCAAACCGACGGCGCGATTTCGGAAGAGCTCATGCAGTGGATCGAAGCCTGGACGAAGAAGACCTACGCCGAGGGCAAGGTGCCCTTTATGATGGCGCATCACTCTTTCGCCGCTCACATGGAGGTGGAACCCTCCATCACCCACGCCTTTGTGCTGGACGAATATGTGGAGGCTGCCGACCGCCTTGCTGCCGCCGGGATCCACTATGTATTTACCGGCCACCTGCACACCACGGACGTGGCCTGTGTGGTGAACGATGACGGCGACGCCATCTACGATGTGGAGACCGACTCCGTGACCGGTTACCCGAACACCTACCGGGAAAACAAGCTGGTTACCTACAAAAACGGCCAGACCAAGCTGAACACGAAGGTCGTGGACTTTGACGCCACCGAAAAAATGACGTTCGACGGCGTGACGTATGACAACCATACCTATAAAAACAAAGCCTTCGCCCTGTGTTTCGGCGGCGGCCTTTCCAAGGACGGCAAGCCCAACGCCACCGCCTTTGCTATGGGTCTTGTCAAGGCCTACGCGGGTATTTTCATCGACGCAATCAACGAAGCCGGCGGCATCCTCGCCTATCTTAAGACGCTGAACATCGACCTGCGGGAGATCCTGTCCAATTTCCTGTATCCTTACATCGGCAACGGCTTCCAGATCGGCGGCATGAAGGTCTTCACCGTGGACAACCTGCTGTGGTTTATCGAAGATCTGCTGGATCAGATCTCCGAGCTGTATCTGAAGGATCCCGACAACCTCTATGCCACGTTGGAGCCCATTGTCGAAAAGCTCATGACCTTTGAGGTCTCCGAGCTTCCCTGCACCAAATTCCTCGGCACCCTCGGCTTCGGCGACAAGACCAAACCCGGTACCATGGGCGATCTGGTGCTTTCCGCCATGACCTACTGGTTCGACGGCAACGAGGACGCCTCGGACGACGCCTTTTTGCTGGACGCCATCGACGGCTTTGACAACCGTGACACCCTTGAGCGCTTCTTCTATTTCCTCGTCGACATTGCCCTGAACGACATCGTGGAAGATATGCTGCTCAGCCATTTGGAGATCCGTCTCGGCAAGCTTTTCGGCAACAAATTCCTGATGAAGCAGGCGGGCGACGGTCTGGATTACCTTGTCAAGCAGCTTTTGCGGGGCGACAACACCTATATGAAT
The DNA here is from genome assembly GCA_902774035.1 of Oscillospiraceae bacterium. Taxonomy (GTDB): domain Bacteria; phylum Bacillota; class Clostridia; order Oscillospirales; family Acutalibacteraceae; genus UBA6857. The sequence goes on from CACYHA010000008.1 coordinate 20,634, forward strand.
CTGGTGAACATTGTCTTTGCGTTGGATGTGCTGCCTTACAAAGATCTCTACGACGTGCTGGATCAGCTCCTCTTCCAGAAGTACGTCACGCCCTCGCTTTTTGAGGGCATGGGGCAGTTCGTGGCCTTTGTGCTGAACGACTTCTCCTCCGACACCAACCCGAAATTCAAAGGCGACTACGGCGTGAGCTACACCTCGGCCAAGGCGAAGGTCGAAGCCACGCAGAAAAACTACCGCCTGCCGACCATGGTCAGTGTGACCATGGGCAAGGACAGCAAGACCCAGGCATTCATCGGCTGGTTTTCGAAATATTCCCTGCCGGCGACCGACATCGAGATCTATCAGGCTGACAGCGAACCCACCTTCACCGGCAAAGCGAACAAGCTCAAAGGCGTAAAGATCAAGACCGAGAGCGAGCTGGTGGAGCGCCAGTTCCCGGGTATCGACCTCGACATTTCCGGCGTGCTTTGGTACCTCTTCAAGCTCCAGCGCCACACCGTCAGGCTTTCCGGCCTCCAGCCCGGTGCGACCTACTACTACCGCGTGGGCAACGCCCAATACGGCTGGTGGAGCCCCACGGGCGTTCTGCGCACCGCCGACGGCTCAAAGGACGTGACGTTCCTGCATCTGAGCGACCAGCAGTCGCAGAACGAGCGCCAGTACAACGAATGCTGGGTCCCGGTGCTGAAAAGCGCGTTCGAGAACTACGGCAAGATCGACTTCATTGCCGACGCGGGCGATCTGGTTGACCACGGCGACAACAACCGCCAGTGGCAGGCGATGTTCGACACTGGCGAGTCCTATCTTCTCAACACCTTCCTGATGCCCGCCACGGGCAACCACGGCGGATTCGGTACCAACGCGACGGTGAATTACTTCACGCTGCCGAATATGCCGAAGCAGGACACGGAGACCGGCGTTTACTACTCCTTCGATTACAACAACGTCCATGTCTCCGTCCTCAACACCGAAGCGCTCGACGAAGACAACGCCCTGACGCAGGAACAGATCACCTGGCTCAAGCGCGACGTGAAAAAGGCCGCGGACGCCGACTGGCATTTCGTGATGTTCCACAAGGCGCTGTATTCCCACGGCTCCCATTACAAGGACAAGGACGTGATCGCCATGCGCAAACAGCTCGGCACGCTGATGCCGGAGCTCGGCATCGACGTGGTGCTCACCGGCCACGACCATGTCTATCTGCGCACCGCCTCTCTCGTCGGCAACGAGAAGGCTGACACGACTTACACTTACCTGGAAAAGGACGGCGACATCTATAAAGCGCAGGTGCAGCCGACCGGCACGACCTACCTGATCTCCGGTACGGCGGGCGTGAAATTCTACAAGGCGAACGACAATTCCAAAACCGACAAATACTTCCCGCGCGGCGAAAAGATCCTCACCCTCGACACGCCGATGTATTCCGCCTATGAGATCCGCGACAAGGTGCTCTATATGAAGGCCTACACCGTCAAGGACGGCAAGACTGTCCAGATGGACTCCTTCGCGATCCGGAAGGATCCGTCGCAGGGCAAGAGCGTGGATTACACCGAGGATGTGCCGCAGGAAAACGAACCGGGCAAGCTGGAAACCACCATGCAGAAAATCAAAGACGCCATGCAGATCCTCTCCAAGCTCCTGGTGAATCTGACGCGCATCTATGTGCTGCGGGCGCCGGTGTGAAACGCGAACCGTGAACGGGATCTGCGCGCCTGAGTTCATCAGCGATCCCTTAGCGAAAAGCATCAAAGCATAAGAAAAAGAAAGCGCTCCCACGGAGAGATCCTGTGCGTTCAGCGCTTTCTTTTCGCTTTGACGCGGCGCTTGGCTGCACAGCCTTCGGCAAAAGAAACACCGCGCGCCCCGTTCTTCCGCCGCGCAGCATTGCTGCGCGGCGGAAGGCGGCGGCGGAACGAACCGTGCCCGGGCACGGTTCAAAACGAAGCCCTGCTTCGTTTTCGCGCGGCCCGGGCCGCGCGGTTCCGCCGCCGCTCCCTGCGCACGGCAAGGCCGTGCGCGAAAAAGCCGCCTTTGAACTTTCGACAAAAAAATGTTTCTTTTAGGGTTGATTTATGCTATACTGAATATAATGAATGAAAACTGGGGGAATGCGCATGAAACCGCTTAAACTGCTCGGGGCCGCTGCCGCCGTTTCGGCCGCCGCCTTTGCCGCGCTGGAAGCGAAGGCGGGCAGGGGCACCTGCACGGGCGACGTTGACGTTTTGCTGGTGCTCGGCTGCCGCGTGCGGGGCGACAGGGCGGAAGAGATGCTGCGGCTGCGGGCCGAAACGGCAGCGGACGAGCTTCTTGCCCATCCGAAAACGCTCTGCATTCCCTGCGGGGGGATCGTCCACGCCGACCAGACAAAAAGCGAGGCGGAAGCCATCCGGGAGATCCTGCTTTCGCGCGGGGTGGGGGAGGAACGCATCCTTTTGGAGGATCGCTCCCAAACCACGCTGGAAAACTTTTTGAACGCAAAAAAGCTGATCGCCGGTCTGGGACTGAACGCGCCGCGGGTCGCCTTTTTGAGCAGCGAGTTCCATCTGCTGCGCGCGATGCAGATCGCAAAGCTGGCGGGGCTTTCCTGCGAAGCGCTGCCTGCGCCCTCGCCGAAAAAGGATAGGGTGAAAAACTATCTGCGCGAAGCCGCGGTGTTTCCGCTGCTGCTCGCGGAGCTGCATAAGAGAAAGGGAGAGTGAATCATGGCAAAGGTCCAGATGAAAGCCTATAAAGTCAAGGAGATCGTGTTCCACAACAACATTCAGGGCAAACAGCAGCTCAATTTGAGCAACAAGGTCTCCTACAATGTCAAGTACAGCCAGAACGGGATCTGCGAGGGTGTGCTGACCGTGGAGATGTTCGACAAGGAAAAGCCCGACGTGCTGAACATCAAGGCGGTCCTCAGCGGCATCTTCCAGATCCTGGAGCAGACGGAGAAGGAATTCCTGCATGTGGAGACCTTCAAGGAGTTGTTCCCCTTCGCCAAGGCGACGGTCTCCACCGTTTCCGCCGGGGCGGGGATCCCGCCGATCATTGTGCCGAATGTGGACATCGAAAAGCAGGAGATCTACCGCTTTGACATGGGCGCAGGCCTTCGCGCGGCGCAGGAAGAGGAGGAAGAGGAATGAGCGAGCTTTTGAACCGGCTCAACGACGAAGAGGAGGAGCCTCGCGTGACGGTGACCGACACCGACGGCGTGACGGCGGTCTATGAGTTTCTCGACCTCGTGTTTCTCGGCGACCGGGAATACGCCGTGCTTTCGCCCGAGGGCAGCGACGGCGACGTGGTGATCTTTTTTGTGCGCCAGACGGCGCACGGCGAGGAGTATGTGCCCGTGACGGACGAGATGCTGCAGTGGCGGGTCTTCGAGATCTTTCGGATGCAGCACGAGGACGAATTCGATTTTTCCTGAGAAGGGCGCAAAACACTTGCATTTTGCGAAGGAATGGGATATAATAAACTGAATAATTTTGATTGACAAAAAAGGATCGGTGATACGATGGCAAACCTGAACTTCACCCGCGAAGAAAACGGCTACGCGACCGACGAGGTCGATAAATACATTGAGCTGTTGCAGCAGGAATATCAGAACGCGGTCGCCTGGGGCGAAGAAAACGAGGCAAAGCTTGCGGAGATGCAGCAGAGCATGAAGGAGCTCGGGCTCTATTTCACGCTGGACGCGGACAACCAGGACGAGGTGATCCGCCGCGTGTTCGACCAGTTGACCGACACTGTGAACAATACCCGCGCCGCCGCGGAGCAGACCGCCAACGACATTCTGGCAAAGGCCAACGAAAAGAGCCGCGCCATTGTGCGTCAGGCGATGGAAAACTCTGTGGAGCTGCGTACGGAGAACACGACCATTATGCAGAACCTCAAGAGCATTCGGGACATGATCGAAGTTGTGCTTGAAAAAGGAATCCAGTAAGAGGGTGTGATTTGATTGGCAGCATACAGACCCAAGAGTTTGGATGAATTGAACAATCAGTATGACAAGGTGAAGTCTGCCGACCAGGCGATCAAGCAGGGGCAGAGCAGACTCGGCGCCGGCGCCGACGCAGGCGAAGGCCTGCAGCGGGTGACTTGGAACTATGACCCCGCAAAGTACAGAGTCAGCAAGGAGGAGGCCGCCGCTTTGACGGGCTCCGTAGACCGTTTTATCAAAGAATTTTCCGCAAAGGAAAAACCGCATACCAGCGCCATGGAACAGGCGCAGGAGGCGTTGGAAACCAGCGAGCAGACTCCGCCGAAGATGACGCAGGATACGGCTGCCGCCTTTGACGCTCTTCTGGCCCAGGCTAAGGCCGAGACCGCCCGCGCCTCGCAGCAGGCGCGGCAGCCTGCCGCGCCCCTCGACGCGCAGGATGCGCCCGCCGCCCGCCATCCGGCCGCACCGATCGCGCCGGTCGCCGACGAAGCCGCGGCCGCGCAGACCGCCGCAGGTTCCGTGAAGGAAGGCGAGCTTTCCGGCCTGATGGACGAGTATATGCGCGTGATGACCGACGAGGACGAAAACGAGCGGGGCGGAAGGTTCCGCCGCCGCAGAAAGGACCGCAGACACGGCAGAGACGCCGGCCTTCCGGCGGCGCAGACCGCGCCTGTGTCTCCGCCTCCGGTTGTGCCCTTCGGTGCGCCGGAGTTTGAAGCGCCTGTGGATTATCTTGCGCCGGAGGACGAATTTGTAGTGCCCGAAGAGGTCGTCGCGCCTGTCGAGGATGCGTTCGATCTTCCCGAAGAGGTCGTCGCGCCCGTCGAGGATGCGTTCGATCTTCCCGAAGAAGCGGCGATTCCCGAAAAGGACGCATATGACGTTCCCGAAGAAGCGGCGATTCCCGACGAAGACGTATATGACGTACCGGAAGAAGCTGCGGTTTCCGAAGAAGACGCCTATGACGTGCCGGAGGAACCGTTTACACAGGAGTTCGAGATCCCCGAAGAATTTCTGATGCCCGTGGCGTTCGAATTTCCGCAGGCGGAGGAGGCCTCGCAGGAGGAAGTGATCATTCCCACGGAGGAGGATGCCTGCGACGCACCGGAGGAAGCCGCGCTTTCGGAAGACGCTTTCGATGAGGACGGGGACACGGTTCGCCCGGAGGACGACCTTGCGGACGGCCCCGACGATTTCACCGCGCCGCCGGAAGACGACGAAGCGGTGGTGGATCCGACCCGCCTGTTCCCCGGCGCACAGACCGAAGAAGCGCCGGAAGAAGCAGCGCCCGCGGCGCCGCAGATGGTCGATCTTTCCGATCTGCCGGAGGACGACGCCGTCTATGCCCAGGCGCCGACCTATCCCATGAGCTTTGAGGACGTGACCAGCTACAGCGGCTCCGCCGACCCGGAAGACCGCTTTGTGCCCATCGCCGACCTTTCGGAGCCGGAGGCGCCCGCCCCTGCGGCAGAACCTGCCCCGGAGCTTGACGAAGCGCCGCAGGAGGAGCCTGCTGCGCCGCAAAAACAAAAAAAGGAACACCGCTTCCTGCGCGGGCTCGGAAAGTTCTTCTGCGCGATCCTTCTGATCGTTTCGCTGCTGGCGACGGCGACGGTAGTTCTGGTCGGCCATGTGCTTGGGATCAACACCGGCGAGCCAACCGTCGGATCCTACTATTTATTCACCGCCAACCACTCCTATGAGGGCACCGGCGTGGACGAGGGCGATCTGGTGCTTTGCCAGAAGACCACCGCCATTCCCAACGACACCGGCGTGGTTTACATGCTGGAAGGGGAGAGCGCCTCGTTTTCCTTCGGTGTGAAACTGTCCGACCGGGTGGACAGCGCCCGGAACGTGCTGATCTATGACGTTTCCGGCGTGCAGGTGACGGAAAAGAACCTGCTGGGCACCGTGATGCAGACCGTCGGTCAGGTCGGCAGTTACATCCGCTACATCATCGACCATTTCAACCTGCTGATTGCCGGCTGCGCCGCGCTGGATGTGCTGTGGATCCTGTTTTTGATCCTGCTTTCCCGCCGCAGAAAGGATGATGCACAGGAACTGCCGGAGGAGGCTGCGTCCGCGGAACAGACGGATCTGTTCAACGACATCGGTTAAAGATACATTCGGGTCGCCGTAGCAGGCGGCCCTGCTTTTGACCCGGGGAGGTTGTTTCTGTGAAAGAAATCTTCAAGAGCACGACCGCAGTCAAGGTGGCCGCGATTCTTGTTCTGCTGGCGCTCGGCGTTCTGCTTTTGCTCGCGCCGATGGAAACGCTCACACTCTATATCCGCGTGATCGGCGCCGTTTTGCTGGCCGGCGCGGCCGTGGGCTTTCTGGTCTTTTTCCGAACGCCCGTGCAGAACCGGTCTGCGGCGGTGCTCATCGGGGCAATCTTTGCCGCGGTCGCGGGGCTGGTCTTTGCGGCTGCGCCCGGCGCCGTGACCGGCGCGCTGCCCTTCGTGTTCGGCGCCATGCTGCTGCTTGCTTCGGCGTCCGAGCTGTTTTCCGCTCTTGCCCTGCCCTTCGGTAAGCTGATCGGCATCATTCTCTCGCTGATCGGGGTCATCCTCGGTCTGATCATTCTCATGAATCCCAACGCCATTGCGGCCTTTGTGACCCGGCTGATCGGCCTGAGCTTCCTGTATGAGGCTGCCGTGGGGATCGTTACCGCTTTGCTTGCGCGGCGTGCGCTGCGCTGAAAGGAGAAACCCATGTTCGATGTGTTGAAAGTCAAGCGCGACTGTGCGGAATGGATCCGCGCGTTTTTTGAAGAAAACGGAAAGGACTGCAGCGCCGTGATTGGCATCTCCGGCGGCAAGGACAGCTCCGTTGCCGCGGCGATGTGCGTCGAAGCCCTCGGCAGAGACCGGGTGCTGGGCGTGCTGATGCCCTGCGGCGAGCAGACCGACATCGACTGCGCAAAGCAGCTCGTGGAGCATCTGCAGATCCCGCACATGGTCGTGAATATCAAGGACGCCGTGGAGGGGCTGACAAAGGCGCTGCCCTTTGCGCCCTCAAAACAGACGACGACGAATCTTCCGGCGCGCATCCGCATGACGACCCTCTACGCCGTTGCCCAAAGCCACAACGGCCGCGTGGTCAACACCTGCAACCTTTCGGAGGATTGGGTCGGCTATTCCACCCGCTACGGCGACGCCGCCGGCGATTTCAGCCCCCTTTCCCGCCTGACGGTGGCGGAAGTCAAGGCTCTCGGCCGCGCCCTCGGCCTGCCGGAAAACCTGATCGAAAAGCCGCCGATCGACGGTCTTTCGGGAAAAACCGACGAGGAAAATCTCGGCTTCACCTACGCCGAACTGGATCGCTATATCCGCACCGGCGAGATCGAAGACGCCGAACACAAGGCGCGCATCGACCGTCTGCACAGGCTGAACCTTTTCAAGCTGCAGCTCATGCCGGCGTTTGAATATGCCGGCGAAGTCAGGGCGGAATAAGCGGAACAGGACGTTTATAAGAGGAGGATTCACAGCAATGGTTATTGCATTTGATATTTTTCGTGAAAACGGGATGGCCGGTATTGCGTTCGGCAAAAACAACGAAACATCAGCGGTGTTCCCGTGTGATGCTCCCTGCAGGCAGATGATGCTGCAAACCTGGGAAGAGATGCATACGTTTACTTCTTTTTTCAACAAAACAGTTCGTTTTTTTGAGGAACAATATAACGAACCGCTGGAGTTTGCATATTTTGTTGTTCCCTATGATTTCTCATATTTGCAAAAAGCGAGAATCAAAGAGAGCGTAAAAAATGCCAGGATTCCGAGAGTTCGCTGCTGCAATTGTCTGGAGGTTGTTGCCTGGGAACATGCATTTGCAGAGGAACGGACATACTTTTTCTGCCAGCTTGAAAAAGACCGCATTGAAGTCGCCTTTGTCGAAACCGGATCCGGCGTTGTTGAAACCATTGGTGCCAGCGGCATTCGTCTGGTGTCGGGGGAGGAGACGCAAAAGCTGCAAAAGCGGCTGACAGATGAGATCAATCTTCTTTTCAAAGAAACCGTTCAAGACTGGAACTGTGTGAGCCGGGTCGTTCTTGTCGGCCGTTCTCCGCATAGTTTAGTATCTCTGCTGGAGGGGATAACCGGCAAGAAATGCTATAAGATGAAAAACAACGCTGTTCGGGGTCTGGTTGATCAGATGCAGTGGATGAACAAGGGAAATCGGAACACGCCCTTGCTGTTGCCGATGCAGCACTACAATCTTTGGGCGGCGATGGGAGAATCCGGAGAAAAAGACGTTGTCATCAACCGCTATTCGACGATACCGACTCTGCAAACCGCGAAGCTTCTGATTTCCACAGAAAAAACATTGTATCTCTATGAGGGAAATTACATGAATCCCCGGTTTGACACGAGAATCGCCGCGCTGGATCTTTCCCGCGCAAGGGAGGGCAGCGAGATCGAATGTGAGATTAACATCGACGCGAACGGCGAAATTACGGCTTCCGTAAAAGACGAAAAAGGGGAAATGCTGATCCCAAACACCGTGCTTCCGGCGCTGTAAGGGAAGAATACATTTGAAAATGTCTGACACGGATCGTCTCAGCGACACCGTTCCCGGGGGATCGATGATTCACACGCCGAGCGAATCATTGGTTCCCGAACAGCAATAAAACATCACACTCCGCACCTGTCGATGCGGAGTGTGATGTTTTGAAAGGAACTTTTACGAAACAAATGAAAAAATCTATCCATGGTGGAGGACGGCTGTCCGTTTCCGTCTTCCTTGGTTACATCATAGCAGACCTTTTTCCGATTCGTGCGTTTATTGTGTAAATAAACCGTGAACAATTTTGACGTACTTTTGTTGCGCAGCCGCGCTTTTTCGGTCAGCGTTTCGGTCAGCGCAGTTTCTTGATGAGATTGATCTTCATTTTTTTCGCTTTCGGCATCAAAGTGGCATAGGCGTAATATTTCACCCTGCTGCCGATGAGCACATACTCACCGATGAACTCGTGGTAATCGGCGGAAAAGCTCTTTTTGAAATCGTAGATGCCCTTGAAATTCTCCATCGGTTCCAACGGGCCGAGGGTTCCGTCGGCCTGAAGCTCCGGCGAGTGCACGATCACATAGCCGAGATCGTGGATATTGCAGCCGCGTTCGATGCTCTCGCACAGGCGCAAATAGTTCAGATAGTGGCTCGAGCGCGTCTCGTTGCGGATGACGTTCTTCGTTCCGCCGAACAGACAGCTTCCCATCCCGCCGTAATAGATCGAAAGGCCGCCGGCCACGCAGATCTCGTCGTCGTCGGTGTAATCGTCCGCTTGTGCCATGCGCTTTTCAAAGTGTTCGTGTTGCTTGTCGGCGCTGTCGATGATCTCCTGCAGCTGGCGCGCCTTTTTTTCGTGGGCGCCGGGCAGGGCGGCAAGGGCTTCGGCCTTTTTCTTTTGGCGTTCTTCCTCCAGCGCGCGATCCTTTGTCTTGCTGTAATAGATCAGCTTCAGATCGGAGCAGCCGTCGAAGGCCTGCAGGAGTTTGGTGCAGTAGGCGCCGTCGCGTTCCACGAAATTGTCGCGCTCACTGGTGTCGCGCATGACGGAGATGAAATCCTCCATCAGCTTCGGTTCCCGCACCACGTCGGCATATGTGCAGGTTCTGGCGGTCAGGCCGCGGCTTTCGCCCAGACGGATGCTGTAGCGCACGCCCTTGTCGCACTTTTTGAGGATCTGCGAGGCGGTGAGCGGAGCGCCGGCTTCGTCCCGCAGGGGGATGAACAACTGCACGGGCTGCTTGTAGGTGTAGTTCGCAAGGTTCCCGTTGAGCACATAGCCCATTTCCGTCAGTGTCCGGTGCAGGGCGTGGCCGTAGTCCTGTTCCTCGCCGTTGACGCGCAGAGAGACCGGGGGATCCATGATGAAGGCCGTCACGCCGTGGGCCTTGACTTCGCCGCGCATGAAATCGGTGAACGCCTGCAGCAGCGCGGTGTCGCCGTAATCGCAGACCGGTCCGCCGGAGCAGTACCAGATCTTGCCGGCGGCGGGCAGCACACGTTCCATCACCAGCGCGGCAAGCACGCGCTTTTCGCCCGCAAAGCCGCAGTAATAGCTGCACTTCCAGGTGGTTTTCACGGTCTGCCAGCGGGAACACTGGATGTATTGGCCGCCCCGGGACGCAAGAAAGGCGTCATAGGCGGCAAGGTCGGACTCTATTCTGAAGGTGTACATTTGATTTTACTCCTTTGCTTCACTAAAACTGACCGCTAACCACTGACCGCCAACCGCTCATTTCCGTTCCGCCAGCCATTGGAAGATCACAGCCTTTTCGGAAAACGGCAGCTTTTCGCCGCGGACCTTCATGAACTCCTCGTGGCCTTTGCCGGCAAAGAGAAGGATGTCGCCCGGTTCGGCGATGGAAAGGGCATAGCGGATCGCCTCGGCCCGGTCGGGGATGTCGACGTGTCTGCCGCCGGCTTCTTCGACGGAAGAAGCGATCTCACGGATGATGGCGGTCGGATCCTCAAAATCGGGGTCGTCGCTGGTGAGGATGGAAAGATCGCACATGGCGCCGGAGACCAGACCCAGCTCCCGGCGGCGGATCTCCGTGCGCGAACCGACGGAGCCGTAGAGAGCGATGATGCGGTTGTGGTCATAGGCCGCCAGCGTTTCCAGCATACTTTGCAGGCTCACGCCGTTGTGGGCATAGTCGATGATGATGCTGAACTCCGCGTCGATCGGCACGACCTCGCCGCGCCCTTTGACAAACACGGCACACAGCCCCTCCTTCATCTGCTGCGGCGTCACGCCGTAGCGGTCGGCAACGGCGATGGCGGCCAGCGCGTTGAGCGCGTTGACTGCGCCGGGCAAAGAGACAAAGAAGGTGTCCTTTCGGCCGTCAAAAGCGGCGGTGAACTCCACGCCCAGCAGCCGTTCGCGCTTGATCTGCCGCACGTCCAGCAGCCGGAACATGGCCGATGCTTCATAGCCGTAGGAGATCACCGGGCAGGCGCACTCGGAAGCGATCTCGGCGCCGAAGGGGTCGTCGGTGTGGATCACGGCAAGATCGCACTGACGGAAAAGCTGCTTTTTCCAACCGGCGTATTCCTCCATGGAGGCGTGCTCGTTCGTGCCGATGTGGTCGGGATAGAGGTTGGTGAACACGCCGACGGCGAACCGCATACCGTCCACACGGTGGAACTTGAGGCCGAGGGAGGAGACCTCGATCACGGCGGCCTTGCAGCCGGCGTCGCACATCATGCGCAGCAGCTTTTGCAGCTCGTAGCTTTCGGGGGTGGTGTTGACCGTTGCAAGCTGCACGTCGCCGAAGGCGGCGCCCACGGTGCCGATGATGCCGGTCATGATGCCCGCGCTTTCCAGCACGGCTTTGACGATGTGGGCCGTGGTGGTCTTGCCCTTGGTGCCCGTGATGCCGATCAGGGCAAGGTCACGGTCGGGGTGACGGAAGAAGTTGCCGCTGCAGACCGCCAGCGCGGCGCGCGTATCGGCGCAAAAAAGCACCAGCGCGTCGGAGGGCACGTCGATCTCCTTTTCGCAAAGAAAGACCCGGCAGCCGGTATCGTAGGCGTTGCGGGCAAAAATGTGCCCGTCGGTGCGCGCGCCGGTGAGACAGACGAACATGGTGTGCTCCCGCGCCTTGCGGGAATCATAGGCGATGTCGGTGATGTCGAGCTCGCCGTCAAAGGGCGCTGCAACTTCAACGCCGGACAGGATTTCTTTTAACTTCATGGCATGATACTCCGTATATGAATTGGTTACTTTTTTCTTCCGTCGTTCCAGCGTTCCTTTTCCGCAAGGTAGGCTTTGCGCACTTCCTTCCGATCCTTTCCGAGCAGGCCGGTGCGTTTGAAGGCTTCGAGGAACATCCCCAGCAGCGCGCCGGCAGAGCCGAAGAGCAGATCGCACATCGTGTCCGTCAGGCCGCCGGCGTTCGGCGCCTGGCCGTGCTGCATCACAAAGCCGTAGAGCCTGTCCATCGTGAACTCATAGAACTCCCAGCCCACCAGCAGCGTGACGGCAAAGCACAGGGAAAACACAGCCTGCACGGAGATCTTGACCGGGCGCTTGTCTCCCTGCATGATCTCCGCAAGGAAAAACGCGCCGACACAGGCAAGGTACCCGGCGAAGATGTGCTCCGGTACGTCGATGTGCTGAAAGGCGGTGCGGGTGTTGACCGTGGTGCCCACCACGCAGGCAAAGCAGATATAGCAGTTGAGCATGGTCTGCAGATGGTAGGGGCAGCGGGTGATGAAGGTTCGCCCGCCCCAAAGCTGAAACAGATCCCACAGATGGGTGAAGGCGATGGCGAACAGCGCCTGGATGAATTCCGACGTGTAGCCGGTGAAGAGCCCCCATGCGCCCCAGAGAAACAGCAGCGCACGGCAGACCCACCAGGTGATCTCGTGGGCGCGGGGCAGCGCCGGGATCGGGTTCCATTGTTTCATATCATTCGTTCCTTTTTCGGTAATTGAATATATATTATAGCACAGTGCGTCCCATTTTACCATAGATTTTTTAATTTTTAAACAGAATTTGAAATTTTATCAAACCTCTTGCATGAAAATTAAAAAAGGTCTATAATAAATAAAAATAATTGTGCTTTTTTTGCACAGCGTTGAAAGGAAGTCACCGTTATGGACAATTCAGCCATGATCAAACGTGCAATCGCCATCGCCATCGCCATCATCGTCGCGTTCTCCGGCGGATATCTTCTCGGCGCAACCGGCAACATCGGACTGAACATCTCTGTCAACCACACCGGCGACACCGCCGCCCAGCCTGCCGCCCAGCCCGCTGCCGCGCCCGTGACCGCAGCGCCCGCGCCTGTTGCTCCCGTGACCGAAGCGCCTGCGACCGAAGCGCCTGCCGCCGACGCCACCACCGCCGCGCCCGCCGCCGACAAGCCCGCCGCCGACACCACGACCAAGGCGGCCAAGGAAGAAAAGCCGGCCTCCAAAGCGCCGAGCGGCAAGGAAGAGATCGTGAACTATTATGTGACCTCGGCCAACAAGATCAAGACCAGCGCCAAGAGCGTGACCAGAAACTATGAGGATCTCCAGCACAACGAAGACAAGCTTGTGGTCCCCGGCATTCTGCAGGGCATCGGCAAATCGCTCATCAACACCTTCCTGAAGAAGAACGAGACCCCCGTGACCTGGGAGGGTGCGGACATCATCGCGAACTATCCCGTCCAGGGTACCGACAAGGTCTCCACGGCGAAGGCCTCCGACGTGAAGGAAGCCACCTGCAAGGACGACGGCAAGTATTACAACATCACCCTGAAGTTCATTGACGGAACCGACCCGACGAACACCGGCGTTGCAACCTCCTTCAACATCATGCGTGCCGAAGACGTCAAGGCTGCCGCCAAGGTCGTTTCCGAGTTCAGCTGCGACTACTACGACGCGGTCATCACCTGCAAGGTGGACAAAGCCACCGGCAACATGGTCAGCGCAAACTACAAGCTGCCCATCGTGATGCACGTGAAAGCCATGGGCGTGGACGCCCAGGTCGGCATGACCTTCAACCACGATTATACAATCAATTGGTGAGTCGGTACTCGGCAATCAGCAGTCGACAGCCGATCGTTCAGCCTGCCGCGGGCTGTGTTCCGCGGCGACGCAACATCCCAAAAAACGTAGGGCGGGCGGCCATCGGCCGCCCCGCTTTTTCATCCGTTTTCCATTTTCCATTTTCCATTTTCAATTATATTAAAAGGCCGCAGTTTTTCCTCTGCGACCTTTTCTGTTTTCTGTCCCCTGACCTCATTCCAGCTCAAACGCGCCCTGATACAGCTTGGCATACGTGCCGCCTGCGGCGATGAGCTGCTCGTGGGTGCCGCGCTCGATGATGCGGCCGTGGTCGAGCACCATGATCACGTCGGCGTTCTGCACGGTGGAAAGGCGGTGGGCGATCACAAAGACGGTGCGGCCCTTCATCAGCGCATCCATGCCGCGCTGGACAAGGGCTTCCGTGCGCGTGTCGATGGAGGAGGTGGCCTCGTCAAGGATCATCACGGGCGGGTCGGCAACGGCTGCGCGGGCGATGGAAAGAAGCTGGCGCTGCCCCTGCGAAAGGTTTGTGCCGCCGGAGGTCAGCATCGTGTTGTAGCCCTCGGGCAGGCGGGAGATGAAGCCGTGGGCGTTCGCCTTTTTCGCGGCTTCGATCACCTGCTCGTCCGTGGCGTCGAGGTTGCCGTAGCGGATGTTTTCCATCACCGTGCCGGTGAAAAGGTTCACGTCCTGCAGCACCACGCCGAGCGAGCGGCGCAGATCGCTCTTTTTGATCTTGTTGATGTTGATCCCGTCGTAGCGCACCTTGCCGTCGGCAATGTCGTAAAAGCGGTTGATCAGGTTCGTGATCGTCGTTTTGCCCGCGCCGGTGGCGCCGACGAAGGCGACCTTTTGCCCCGGCTCGGCGTAAAGGGTGATGTCGTGCAGCACGGTCTTGCCCTCCACATAGGCGAAGTCCACGTCGAACATCCGCACTTCGCCCTTCAGCTCGGTGTAGGTCACGGTGCCGTCGCCGTGGGGATGCTTCCACGCCCACATGCCGGTGTGTTCTTCGGTTTCAAAAAGCTCGCCGTTCAGTTTTTCCGCGTTGACCAGCGTGACGTAGCCGTTGTCGGTCTCCGGCTCGGCGTCCATGAGATCGAAGATGCGCTCCGCGCCGGCAAGGGCCATGACCACGGAGTTGAGCTGCTGCGAGACCTGGTTGACGGGCATGATGAAGCTCTTGGAAAGCTGGAGGAAGGCCGCCACCGCGCCGAGATTCAGCGAACCGACGCCGCGCGTTGCCAGAACGCCGCCGAGGATGGCGCACAGCACATACTGCAGGTGGCCGAGGTTGTTGTTGATCGGGCCGAGGTTGTTGGCAAAGCGGTTGGCCTGATAGGCGTTTTCAAAGAGCGTGTCGTTCTTTTCGTCAAAAACGGCCTTGACCTGCGGCTCGCGCGAAAAGACCTTGACGACCTTCTGGCCGTGCATCATCTCTTCGATGTAGCCGTTCACGTCGCCGATGGAGGTCTGCTGCTTCATGAAGTATTTGCCCGATTTTCCGGCGACCTTGCCCGTGACAAAGAACATGAACAGCACAAACAGCACCGTGAACACCGTCAGGTGCCAGGAGGTGACGACCATCGAGACGAAAACGGCAACGATCGTGACGAGGGAGGACACGGTCTGCGGCACGGTCTGGGTGATCATCTGGCGCAGGGTGTCGGCGTCGTTGGTGTAATGGCTCATCACGTCGCCGTGGGTGTGGGTGTCAAAGTATTTGATCGGCAGGGTCTGCATATGGGCAAACATCTCGTTGCGGATCTTTTTCAGCACGGTCTGGCCCACCACCGCCATCGTGCGGTTCTGGATGAGCACGGCGAGGATGCCGGCGAGGTAGATGGCCGCCATCTTGCACAGCGCGAAGAACAACGGCTTGAAATCGCCGGAGCGCGTCTGCACCATCGGCAGGATGTAATCGTTGATGAGGGTCTTGAGAAAGAGCGAGGAGGCCACGGAGGACAGGGCGGTGACGATGATGCACACCGTGACCAGACCCAGGCGCAGAAGATTTCCCTGCGTGATGGTTTTGAACATCCGCAGCACTGTGCCTTTTTTGAGCTTTTGCTTCGGCATTCCGCGGGCGGGCACCCGGTTGCCGCGCGGCCCGGTTGGAACTTTGTTGACGTGTTCTTCCGCCATTACTGCGCACCGCCTTTCGTTTGGGAGTTGTAGACTTCGGTGTAGATCCTGTCGCTGCCGAGCAGGCTTTCGTGGGTGCCGACGGCTTCGATCTCGCCGTCGTCGAGAATGATGATCTTGTCGGCGTGCTCCACAGAGGACACACGCTGAGCAATGATGATCTTTGTGGTGGAGGGGATGTATTCCCGGAAGCCCTTGCGGATGAGGGCGTCGGTCTTGGTGTCCACGGCGGAGGTGGAATCGTCAAGGATCAGCACCTTCGGCTTTTTCAGCAGGGAGCGGGCGATGCAAAGGCGCTGCTTCTGGCCGCCGGAGACGTTTGTGCCGCCCTGCTCGATGTGGGTGTCGTAGCCGTCGGGGAATTCGCGGATGAAGCTGTCGGCCTGCGCGAGACGGCAGGCTTCTTCAATCTCTTCGTCCGTGGCGTTTTCGTTGCCCCAGCGCAGATTTTCTTTGATCGTTCCGGAAAACAGGACGTTCTTCTGCAGCACCATCGCCACCTGGCCGCGCAGGGTGTCGAGGTCATAGTTTCGCACATCCACGCCGCCGACGCGCACCGTGCCTTCGGTTGCGTCGTAGAGGCGGGCGATGAGCTGGACCAGCGTGGATTTGCCCGCGCCCGTGGAGCCGAGGATGCCCACGGTCTCGCCGGAGCGAATGGAAAAGTTCGCGTTTTTGAGACAGAGCTTGTCGCGGCTCCCCGCGTAGCTGAAGGAGACGTTTTCAAATTCCACGCTGCCGTCTTTGACCTCCGTCACCGGATGCTCCGGGTTCTTCAGGTCGCTCTCTTCGGCCAGCACCTCGCAGATACGTTCGGCGGAGGCGCGGCTGAGGGTGAGCATGACGAAGATCATGGAGATCATCATCAGGTTCATGAGGATCTGCATAGCGTAGGTGATGAGAATCACAAGGTCGCCTGTGGTCATGCCGTTTTCGGCGCTGTTGCCGGAGGCAAAGATCATCTGTGCGCCGAACCAGGAGATGAGAATCATCACGCTGTTGGCGGAAAGCTGCATCATCGGCGCGTTGAAGGCCAGCAGCTTTTCGGCAGAAACAAAATCACGGAAGATGTTTTCGGATACCGTGTTGAACTTTTCCTTTTCGTGTTCCTCGCGGACAAAGGCTTTCACCACGCGGATGCCGTGAAGGTTTTCGGAAACGACGCGGTTGAGCTTGTCGTAGGTCTGAAACACCCGGGTGAAGATCGGGTGGGCGTTCTTGATGATGAGTCCCAGTCCGAGCCCCAGCAGCGGCAGCACGCAAAGGAAGATCAGCGAAAGCCGGTGGTTCACGCGGAAGGCCATGACCAGCGAAAAGACCAGCATCAGCGGCGCGCGCACCGTGATGCGGATGATCATCTGATAGGAGTTCTGCAGGTTCGTCACGTCCGTTGTCAGGCGCGTCACAAGAGAGGCGACCGAAAAACGGTCGATGTTGGAAAACGAAAAGCGCTGCACGTTGTGGAACATATCGTGGCGCAGGTTCCGCGAAAAGCCGGACGAGGCGAAGGCGGCGTTGCGGCCGGCCAGCACGCCGAAGGTCAGTGACAGCACGCAAAGGCCCACGAGCACGGCGCCGATCTTCAGGATATAGGCCATGTTGCCGGGCGTGACGCCGTTATCCAGCAGCTTGCCCATGCAGTAGGGGATGATGACCTCCATGACCACCTCCAGCGACACGAAAAACGACGCGAGGATCGACGGGGTTTTGTATTCACGTACGCTGGCAGCCAGACGTTTGAGCATCGGGATCGACCTCCTTTTGGATTTTTGAAAGCACTGCGAAAAAGCAGTCCACCTCTTCTTCGTTCAAAGAGGCGCGCAGCTTGGTTTCCAGCGCGGCAAAGTCTTCTTTTATCCGCTCGTGCAGGTCGAGCGCCTTGTCGGTGAGGGTGATTTTTTTCAGCCGGGCGTCGTAGTCCACGCTCTCCCGCAGGATCAGGCCGTTTTGCTCCATGCGCTGCAGGATCGCCGTGGCGGTGGAGCGGCGGATGTTGCACTCCTTTTCAAAGTCGCGCTGAAATATGTCCTTGTCCCGGTGGTCAAAGAAATAGCCGATCGCCCAGCCGTGGGTTCCGGTCAGGTGGTCGATCTCATCCTTGAGCGCATGGCTGTCCATATAGCGGCGGATCAGCCGCGAGGTTTTATGCAGCTCAAAGGCGATCTCCTTTTCCATGGCTTCGCCTCCTTTGTTAGCCTTCGAATTGTTAGCTTACGAACAAAGTGATTATACACGAAGGGCGGGGCTGTGTCAAGGCCTTTTCAAGTTTTTTTCTTCCACAGCTTGACAAAAAAGCGCCGGTTGATTATAATTGGAATGAAATGAAAAAGCGCCTCGCAGAAGGAAAGTCCGGTGAGAATCCGGCGCAACCGCCATTGCCGTATCAGCCGCAGCGTCGGCTCAAGTCGGAATGCTTCGCCCGGCGCGGCGTCAATGCTTTTCGGGCAAGGGGAAAAGTCAGCCGCGGGCAGCCGTATGAAAATGCGGTCTGTTTCCTGTGTTTGCTGCACTGTTTCCGCCGAAACAGTGTTTTTCTTTGGATCATTTGCCGCCTTCGCGGTCAGTGAAATATATTTTTCGGAGGAAATTCTCATGAAATTCAGAAAATCCATCAGTGTGCTGTTGGTTCTTGCTCTGCTGTGCGGATTCGGCTGCCTGTTTGCTTCGGCCGGCGACGCAAACGTCGTGATCGGCAAGGCCTACATCAGCTTTGTTGACAACGGTGTGCGTCCCGCGCGCGCGGAGACAGACCCGCCCTACAAGTATCCCGATCCCATCGGCACGATCTATACCCGCAGCGCAGTGGAGCTGCACGCGGGCGACACGGTCGCCGACGTGACCAAGCGCTTCGTGGAAGGCGTGAAGGGTGCAAAAATGGGCTACAAGACCACGGAATACGGCACCTACTTTGCTTCCATCGACGATGTGACCACGGATTCCGGCGAGAAGCTGGACAGCATCGGCGAATTTGACGCCGGCGCAAAGAGCGGCTGGATGGTTCGTGTCAACAACCAGTTCCTGTCCGTCAGCGCGGATCAGGCGGCTGTGGATCTTGACGACGACGTTGCCTGGGTCTATTCCTGCCAGTGGGGCGCCGACGTCGGCAACGACTGGAACATCACCTCCGCCGAGATCACCGGCGTGACCTTCTCCGCCGGCACCCTCTCTCCGGTGTTCAGCGCAGACGTGCACGATTACACGCTGAGCCTTCCCGCCAACGTGATGAGCGTGAAAGCGGACGCGGCGCTGAAAAACTACAGCTGCAAGGTCACCTACACCCTTGTGCACGACGGCAAGTCCGTGGACTATAAGTACTACCGCGACATTCCCGTTTCCGACGGCGACAAGATCATCATCAAGTCCGAATATATGGATTGGGAAGGCAAAGTGACCGACACCGACACCGTGACCGTGACCATCGCGCAGGAATCCGGCTCGCCGGTGAGCTTCATCCGTGCCTTCTTCATGGCCATCATCGATTTCTTTAAGAACCTCTTCTCCAGATTCACGAAATGAGGCTCGGGCACAAAGCAAAAGCGGGTTGCGCATTTCTTTGCGCAGCCCTGCTCTTTTTCAGCCTGCTGTTTCCCGCTTTTGCTTCTGAGCGCGGCGGCTCTGCCGATCTTCTGGCGCAGGAGATCGCCGCAGCCTTTGACGCCCGCAGAGAGCACAGCGGAAGGGCGAAGACGCTGCTGGACAGCGAGGGCTTTCTGGCCGAAACGCCGGACGGTCCCGCGGCGCAAAGCTCCACCTTCACGGACTGGATCGCCCTGGCCATGGGTCGCTTTTCCGTCGTGAATTCCGCCGGCGTGCCGCTGTTTTATTACCCCGACGGGCAGGACGCCTACCGCAGGGGACTGGAAGTCTATGTGACGCAGACCTATGCCCAAAACGGCGGTCTGCTCTCGAAAAGCAAGGTCACCGAGCCCCAGCGCTGCGCTCTGGTTTTTGCCGCGCTCGGCGGAGACCCGACCCGCTGCGGCGCTTTTGCGGGGGAACCGGTCGATCTCATTGCCGACGGGAGCTACAACAGCAAGCTCGACGTGACGCGGCAGGGACTGATGGGCGTGATCTTTGCCCTGATCGCGAAAAACGCCCGCGACGTGAAAACGCCGCAGGCGGTCAAATACTCCGATCTGTTTCTTTATACCTATCTGCTGGAGCGCGAGCTTCCGGCCGGAGGCTGGACCTTGTCGGGGGACAAGGCCGACCCGGATGTGACGGCTATGGCGCTGTGCGCGCTTGCCCTGCGCAGAAACGAGCCGACGGTCTACACCGTGAAACGCGCCGCCGCGGGTGAAACGGAAAAAACCACCCTCGGCGAAGCGGCCGATCGCGCGCTTGACGCCCTTTCGCGTCTGCAGCGGCCCGACGGCGGCTATGCCAGCGGCGGCACGCCCAACTGCGAAAGCTGCGCGCAGGTGCTCACGGCGCTGAGCATGTGCGGCGTCGACGCCGCGGCGGACAGCCGCTTTTTCAAAAACGGGAACAGCGTTCTCGACGCCCTGCGCACCTTCCGTCTGGCCGACGGCGGTTTTGCCCATGTCAGGCAGAACGGCAGGGCGCAGACATATAACGTGATGGCCACCGATCAGGCAGCCTATGCCCTTGTGGCTTACTGGCGGCTGCAAAGCGGACAGCGCGGCCTGTATGACATGCGGCCGGATCTGCCCGCGCCGCTGACCGCGCTGCTGCAAAGACTGGTGCGCCGCCTGGTTCAGGCGCTTTCGCCCGGCTTCACCGGCACATAAATGTCGGTCTCTTCGCCGCAGTAGCGCTCAAAATCGCGGGTGCTGCCGTCAAAGACATAGCCCGACTGCGCAAACCAGTCCTTGAAAATGAACCGCCACACGGCGCTGACATTTTCGTGGAGCTGCTGCGGCGTTTCGCCCTTCGGGACGGAAAAGACCGCATAAGTCGCCGCCGGAAAGGCGAGCAGACGCATCCGGGCGGGCAAAGCGGCGTCTTCGGCCACTTCGGGGCCGAGAAAATAGCACAGCTTGTCGCTTTCGTCCTCCGGCAGCAGCCAGGTGCCGATCTCGGCATAGCCGGGCGCGCAGAGTTTTGCGTAGTCCTCGGCGCTGACGGCGGAAAAATCCTTGCCCAGCCAGTAGGCGCCGCTGCTTTGGGGATCCAGCTCCTCTTCGGCGGGCAACACATAGCCCGCGGCGAAGAAGGCGTCTTTTGTTTCCAGTTTCGGAACGATCATAAGAATACCTCCCTGTTGTTTTTGGAAATCGGAGGGCGCCGCGCCGAACCGGCGGCGGAACGCCCGGGCAAAGCCGGAAACGCTTTCGAATCCGCAGGCAAAGGCCGTTTCCGTCACACTGCAGCCGTCCCGCAGACGCTGGGCGGCGTCAAACAGGCGCATCTGGCGCAGATAGGCGCCGGCGGACACGCCGTAGATGCTTTTGAACACGTGGCAAAAATGAAAATAGGAATAGCCGCAGTGCTGCGCAAGCGTCTGCGCACTGAGGGCTTCGCCGCTTTGCGCGCGGGCAAAGGCCAGACACCGTTCCATATCCGCCCGGTAATCCATGCGCGTTTCTCCTTCCTTTCCTTTCTGCTTTCATTCTATCACAAAACCGAAAAGACCGCTATTCCTTTTTTGCGATTTTTTCGCCGAGGACTCATCCATGAAAAAAACGCTTTCTCTGTTTCTCGCTTTGCTGTTTTGCTTTTTGTGCTGCGCCTGCGCCGTGCAAAGGCCCACCACCCTTGCCGGAGAGCTCATGCTGCCGGAAGACGGCGTGCTTTCCGCCGAAACCCTTTCCGCTTTGCAGACGGAGCGCAAGGCCGTGACGCTGCGGGGCGAGACCGACGGTTTGACCTATACCTGGACGCTGTTCGGCGGGGAGATCGACGAACCCCGGGACTGCAATTTTGCCCTGCGCAGCATCCGCGCCGACAAAAAGCGGATCGAGCTCGCCTTCGCTTCCGGGGCAGGCTTCGGCTTTTCTCCGGTGCTGACCGTCTTCCTTCCGCACAGACTGAACGCCGATGTTGCGGCGGTCTGCCGCGCTCCGGGGGACGAAGAAAGCTTTGTCTGTGCCGCATCGGTCACAACGACGAAGAACGGCGGGGCGGTGAGCTTCCCCGTGGCCGACCCCACGGGCGTCTATGTGATCACGCCCGAGCCGCGTGTGCCGGTGACGGCGGAGCCGGATTTACCGGACGAACCCGACGAACCGACGGCCGCCGCGACGACCGCTCCGACGGCGGCGCACACTGTTCCGCCGGCGACGGGCGAGCCTGCCGCGCCGACAAAACCTTCGGCAACGGCCAAGCCGCCCGCGACAACGGCCCCGACGACCGCCGGGCCTGCCGCGCCGACCGAAGCCGTGTCCACAACCGCAGCGGCGGCAGCGACCGTGACGACGACGACCGCCGCCGAAGCGCCGCGATGCACCTTTTCCATCGAGTGCGGCACGATCTTTCAGCATTTGGAGGATCTGGAGCCGGGAAAGCTCGACGCCCTGCCGCCGGACGGTGTGATCCTGCCGGCGCAGACCGTAACATTCACGCAGGGCGAGAGCGTCTTCGACGTTCTCAAGCGCCTTTGCCGCGAAAAGGGGATCCCGATGGAGGCCTCCTATGTGCCGCTGTATCAGAGCGCCTATGTGGAGGGCATCCACAATCTTTATGAATTCGACTGCGGCTCCGGCTCCGGCTGGATGTACCGCGTCAACGGCGACTATCCGAACTTCGGCTGCAGCCGCTATGCGCTGAAAAACGGCGACACCGTGGAGTTCCGCTACACCTGCGACCTCGGCGCCGATATCGGCGGGCGCAATGATTTTTCCGCAGAGTAAGGAGAGCCTATGCAGAACCGTTCGCTCACTGTGCATCCTCTGGTGCTGATCGGCGCGTTTTTCGCCGCGCCCTGTTTCACCATGTTTTTGATGCATCCCGTCTGCCTCGGGGTGTCGCTTTGCGCGGCGGTCCTGTGTCTGCTGTGTCTCGGCGGCGGCGAAAGCCTGCGGCGCGCGCTGCGCCCGGCGCTTCCTGCGGCGCTGTTGGCGGCGGCGGTGAACATGGCGTTCAACCACCGGGGGCAGACGATCCTCTTTTATCTCCCCGGCGGCAACCCCTGCACGCTGGAAAGCCTTTGCTACGGCGCGGCGGCCGGGGTCCTGCTGGCGGCGACGCTGCTCTGGTTTTCCTGCTGCGCCGCGGTGCTCACCACCGACCACTTCACCTTTTTGTTCTCCCGTGTCTCTCCGGCGCTGGCGCTGCTGTTTTCGATGACGCTGCGCTTTTTGCCGCGGTTTCGCCGCCGCTTTGCTCTTGTGCGGCAGGGACAGCCGGAACCGGCCGGACGGGTTGCAAAGCTCAAAGCGGCCTTTGCCGGCTTTTGGGCGGTGGTCGCCTGGGCGCTGGAGCACGCCGGAGAAACGGCGGATTCCATGAACGGCCGGGGCTACGGCCTGCAGGGGAGAACCGCGTTTTCGATCTTTCAAAAAACCGCGCGCGACCGGCTGCTGCTGGGCGGCCTTTGCGCTTTGGCGCTGGGCGTGCTGTGCGCGTGCGTGACGGGGCTGTTCCGCTTTTCCTATGCGCCGCGCCTGCTGGCCGAACCCCTTTCGCCCCGGAGCGGCTGCGCGTTTTTCCTGTTCGCTCTGCTGTGCGCTTATCCCATCTTGATTCTGAAACTGGAGGACCGTCCATGGCGCTGCTCGAAGTCCGACAACTGAGCTTTACCTATCCGAACGCCGCGTCACCCGCACTGGGGGGCGTGAGCTTCGCTGTGGAACCGGGCGCGTTTTGGGCCTTGTGCGGCCCCTCCGGAAGCGGAAAATCCACGCTGCTGCGCCTGCTGAAGCCCGGCCTTGCGCCGAACGGCGAAACCGGGGGCACGGTGCGCTTCGACGGCGAAGATCTGCAGTCTCTTGACCGCCGCCGCGCTGCCGCGGAGATCGGCTTTGTCGGCCAGAACCCGGCCGCGCAGCTTGTGACCGACAAGGTCTGGCACGAGCTGGTTTTCGGCATGGAAAGTCTCGGCGTGCCGCAGGCGGAAATGCGCCGCCGTGCGGCGGAGACCGCCGCGTTTTTCGGCATCGAACCTCTTTTCCACCGCCGCACGGATGCGCTTTCCGGCGGCCAGATGCAGCTTTTGAACCTTGCCGCCGTGATGACGCTGCGGCCGAAGCTGCTGCTGCTGGACGAACCCACGGCGCAGCTCGACCCCATTGCGGCGGAAGAATTTCTCCTTGCCCTGCAAAAGACCGCCCGCGAGCTGGGCACGGCCGTTTTGCTCTGCGAGCACCGGCTGGAGCATGTGCTGCCCCTGTGCGGCGGGATGCTTGTGCTGGAGGAGGGTCGGGTGCTCTGCGGCGGCGACGTGCCGTCCGTCGGCGCGTTCCTTCTTGCAAGCGAACATCCCTTTTCCCTTGCGCTGCCCACGGCGATGCGCGTGCACGGCAGCGTGCGGACGGATCTGCCCTGCCCGGTCAGCGTGCAGCAGGGGCGGGATTTTTTGCGCGCTTACCTTGCCGATCACGCGGCAGAGCCGCTGCCGGTTTTGCCGCCCCCGGCCGAAGAAAAAGCCGCGGCGCTCGAAGCGAAGGAGGTCTTCTTCCGCTACGCAAAGGACGCCGCGCCCGTGCTGCACGATTTTTCGCTTGCGGCCTTTCCGGGCGAGCTGCTGTGCGTTCTCGGCGGCAACGGCGCAGGCAAAACCACAGCGCTGCGCGTGTTGGCCGGGCAGCTTTCCCCGCAGCAGGGGAGGGTGCGCCGCGCCGGAACGGCGGCGTTTCT
Source organism: Oscillospiraceae bacterium (assembly GCA_902774035.1). Classification (GTDB taxonomy): domain Bacteria; phylum Bacillota; class Clostridia; order Oscillospirales; family Acutalibacteraceae; genus UBA6857. Next base: position 44,986 of record CACYHA010000008.1, read on the forward strand.
GCCGCAGGATCCGACCCTGCTCTTTCTCAAAAACAACCTTTCGGCCGATCTGAAGGCCGCCGCGCCGGATGCGGACGAAAAGGACGTTGAACGGATCGTCGCCCTCTGCCGCCTGCAGGGGCTGCTGGAACGCCACCCCTTCGATCTTTCCGGCGGGGAGCAGCAGCGCGCCGCGCTGGCAAAGCTCCTTTTGACAAAGCCGGACATCCTGCTGCTGGACGAGCCGACGAAGGGCTTTGACGCGGCCTTCAAGGCGGAATTCGCCGCCCTTTTGCTGGAGCTCAGGGCGCAGGGCGTCTGCATCGTCATGGTCAGCCACGACGTGGAGTTCTGCGCCGCCCACGCCGACCGCTGCGCGTTGCTGTTTGACGGCGCCCTTGCCGCACAGGCGCCGACCCGCGCCTTTTTCGGCGGCAACCGCTTTTACACCACGGCGGCGAGCCGCATGGCGTACGGGCTGCTGCCGGATGCGGTCACAGCAAAGGATATCGTGGCACAGATCGGCGGCCGATTGCCGAAGGCTCCCGCAGCACCGGGCCCGGCGCCCGCGCCGCAGACCATGCCGCAAAAGCAGCCCGACAAACCGCTGCCCCTCTGGCGCAAGGCCTGCGCCGCTCTTTGCGGCTGCGGCGCGCTGGGGGCGCTGATCGCCGCGCTGCGGCAGGGTGATCTGCAAGCGCTGACGGACGCGCAGGGCGTGACGGCGGCAGGCGCAAATCAGCTTTGGTTCTACGCCGTGTTTTTCGCGCTGCTGTTTGCCGCGGCGCTCCTGCTGCGCCGAAAAACGGAACAGCCGCCCTGTTTTCCGAAAAGCAAATCCTCCAAACGCGCCGGCCTTGCCGCTGCGCTTGTGGTGCTGCTTTCGGTGCCGACGCTCTTTTTGGGCGTGCGCTTTTTCGGCAGCCGGGGCTTTTACCAGGTCGCGCTGCTGCTGCTTTTCGAAGCGATGCTGCCGTTCTTTTTGCATTTTGAGGGCCGACGGCCTCCGGCGCGCGAGCTTGTGGTGCTCGCGTCGCTGTGTGCGCTGAACGTGGCCGGGCGCGCGGCCTTTTTCATGCTGCCGCAGTTCAAGCCCGTGCTGGCGGTCACGGTGATCGTCGGCGTCGTTCTCGGCGCGGAGCGCGGCTTCCTTGTGGGCGCGGTGACGATGCTCGTTTCCAACGTCCTGTTTGCCCAGGGTCCTTGGACGCCGTGGCAGATGTTTGCCATGGGGCTGGTCGGTGCGCTGGCCGGGTGGCTGACGCAGCTCGGCGTGCTGCGCAAACGGCGGCTGCCGCTGGCGGTCTTCGGCGCGCTGGCTGCCGTGCTCGTCTACGGCGGCGTTCTCAACCCGGCCTCGGCTCTGCTCTGGGGCGGCGAAGCCCTGAGCGCCGGGGTGATCCTCAGCTATTACGTCACGGGTCTGCCGATGGATCTCGTTCACGCCGCGGCGTCGTTCTTCTTCCTCTGGGTGCTCAGCGAGCCGCTGATCGAGCAGCTCGAGCGCGTGAAGGTGAAGCTGTTAGATACCCGCTGATTCACTCGGATACGCAAATCTTCACACATCGAGGGAATCAAAGGGTACTTAGCGCTCAGCTGTCAGCGGACAATTGGATTTGCAACCTGCAGGGCGGCCGCCGGTCGCCCGCGTTTTTTTCTGCTTCGAGTCGTCCTCTGCCGCGGTTTTTGCTTTTTGTTTCGGAGGCTCCGGCGGGTCCGTTCTTTCGAAAGAACAGACGAACAAAGAGAACCCGCTTGGAGAGACGTTGACGCGGTCCCGTGCGAAGATCGGAAAAGGTCGCCCTTCATGCCCCGCCGGAGGCTCCGAAGCGTGAAAGCAAAGGCTGCGGCAGATGATGATTCGAAGCGGCAGGGATAATATAGTAAGATGCAAATTGATTTTTACGTTCCCGACCTCTTCCACCACTCGCCTTCGGCGAATGCCGGTGGGTGAGGTTTGAAAAAACCGCTTGCGGTGAAGGAGGCGGAGAAAAAGTTCTTTACAAAATCGGATTTTGTGCTATAATTTAAAAGGATACATTTACATACGTCCGAAAACGAAGGAGGTTCTATGAAACCGTTGAAATTCTATCTTGTGACCGACCCGCACTATTTCAAAAACAGCCTCGGCGCCCGCGGCGAGGCATATGAACAGTTCATGGACTTTGAGCAAAAGTGCTTTGCCGAAACGCAGGCCATCAACGAAGCTTTGTTCACCTGGCTGGCTGCGGACGACCGGGCCGACATTGTGCTCATTGCCGGCGACCTTTCCTTTAACGGAGAAAAAGAGAGCAACACCGCATTCTCCGGGCTTCTGCGCGAGTTCAAGGAAAAAAGCGGCAAGCGCGTTTATGTGGTCACGGCCGGCCACGACATCAACGACGAGCCCTTCGCGTTCAACGAGACCGGCCGCATCACCCCCGAAGGCACGCGCTTTGACGAGCTGCTCGGGTTTTACGGCGATTTCGGCTACGGCGACGCCATCGCCTTCAACGAGGAGCATCTGTCCTATGTGGCCGACCTGTCCGACGATGTGCGTCTGCTCGTGATCTGCAACGACACCGCCGAGGGCAAACACCGCGCTTATGACGACGCTTTTCTTGCGTGGATCGAAGCGCAGGCGAAGCAGGCGCAGGCGGACGGCAAGCTGATGATCGCCATGGAGCACTATCCGGTGCTGCCCGGCCAGCCGCTTCTGGCGCTGATCGGCGACGCGCGCCAGCCCGAAGCGCAAAAGCTGATCGAAACGCTCGCTGACAACGGCGTGCACCTGATCTTCACCGGCCACATGCACAACCAGAGCATCAACATGGTCGAGACCGCCAAAGGCAACCGCTTTTTTGACGTGTGTACCGGCTCCGCGATCGGTTGCCCGGCTTTCCTGCGCCTGGTGACGGTGCAGGATAATTCCACCGTGGAGATCGAGAGCATCCCCGTGCCGGACTTTGACTGGGACAAGAAGGGGATGACCGGCGAGGAATACCTGCAGGTGCAGTTCGACCGCATGATCCGCTCGCTGATCGACTGCATGGAGCACGACCCCGAGCGCCTGATGCGCAAGATCCGCATAAAGCCCACTCCCGTGCTGATGAAGATCTTCCCCGTGATCGGCAGGCGCCTTTCCAAAATGACCGTCGGTTCGGCGGCGCGTCTGCTGCTGGTCAGAGCCGATCCCGAAATCAAAAAAGCGCCTCTTGTGCCGTTCATGATCGAGCTTGTGCGGTCTGTGTTCGAAGGCAACCAGCCCTTCACCGAAGACACCCCGGGCGGCGATACGCTGCTGCGGCTGTTCCGGCGTTTGCGCCCGTTTGTGAAAACCCTCAAGGGCTCCCAGGGCGAAACCCTCGATTTTTACGAGACCATGAAACACACCATCGGAAATTACGGCATTGACGATTACAACGCCGTTTTGAAATTGAAATAACTGCAAAGGAGAAAAAGAACATGAAAAACAATGACACAGCCGCTGCCGCGGTCAAAGCGCCGATCGGCGCGCTGCCGCCCGAGCAGGGCAAAAACGTGACCACCTTTGAGTACATCTGCCTGAGCCTCGCGCGCATCGGCGGTATGTTCGGCACCACCCTCACCGGCACCCTTGCCGCCGCCTTTTTGCATGAGCTCTATTTCGGCCCCGTGGGCGTCGGTTCCGACGAGATCGCAAAGATCATGGGCGTGCAGACCACGATCACGACCATCCTCGGCGTGGTGATGGGTCTGGTCTCCGGCATCGTCGTGCAAAAATGGAAGAGCCGTTGGGGCCGTTACCGCCAATGGTACGTCATTTGCGTTGTGCCCGTTTTCCTGCTCACCGTGGCATATTTCTATGTGCCGCAGGGCTGGACGATCCAGCAAATGACATTGTTCCGCTACGGCATCGCCATCTGCCAGACCATTTTCAACGCCTTCAACAACTACGGCCAGATGGTCGCCCAGGTGATCTCGCCCAACCCGAAGGAAAAGAAGACCGTGGCCACCGTGTGGCAGCTCTCCTATTACCTCGGTTACGGCGGCGCCTACCTCGGCACCTTCGTCTACGGCCTGTTCAGCGACGACAAGAACGCCATGTACATGACCCTCGCCATCGTCGCCGCCATCGTGACGGCCTTTGGCAATTTGATGTGCGGCCTGTTCTGCAAAGAGCGCATCGAGCTGCCCAAGAAAGAGAAGGTCAAAATCTCCAAAGAGCTGTTCACCCTGTTCAAATATAAGAATTACCGTGCCTATCAATACATGCAGTGGGCTTTGAACTTTGCAGCGATCGGCAGATTCACAACCTTCCTTGTGGCCATCACCGTCGGTTCCTCCAAGAACCTGCTGCTCACCATCCCCTCCGCCGCGGGCACCGTGGTCGGCAACCTGATCACCGCTAAGATCTCCAAAAAATATGAGCCGACAAAGCTTTTGAAGTTCTGCGGCCCCTTCTCGCTGATCGCAGCCTGCGTGGTCTTCCTGATCTGCTTTGTCGAAGCCAAGATGGGCCTGATGTTCTTCAGCGGCTGGAACAGCATCTTCTTCTATGTGTTCTATTTCATTTTTGGCATCGGCATCGGTGTCCAGGAGCTTTCCACCTCTCACTTCAACGTCGAATACTTCGACTATCTGGAATGGCAGACCGGCGACCGCATGGAGGCCGTTCAGGGCATCATCCCCGGTTGGATCAACACCGCCATCGGCTACCTCAAGGAGATCTCGATCCCCTTCATCATTGCCTGGGTCGGCTATGAATCCTCTGCCGAAGGTGACCTTGTCAAGACCATGCAGGCCAAGCCCGATTATATGAAGACCTGCCTGTGGCTGCTGGCCTTTGTGGTGTTCGGCTATGCCATCAGCCGTCTGCTCTGCACGCTGATCCTCAAGTTCCTCTATGACATCGAGGGCGAAAAGAAAGAGCAGATGTATGCCGAGCTGGAAGAGATGCGCAAAGAGCGCCATGCAGAAAACATAGCGCTCAGCTCAGAATCCGCGGGAACTGCAGAACCCGTTGAACAGCAAGGGGGCTGACTGTGAAGATTCTGATTGTGGCGGACGTTCACATGCGCACGAAGGTGAGCGAAGAGCGGCAAAACCGCACGTTCCGGGCGCTGAAAAACGCATTTGCAAACGTTCCCTGCGATTTGGCGGTCTTTCTGGGCGATTTGATGCACGGCCCGGATTATGCGGACGACAGGGCACGTTTCATGCACGATCTCAAACAGGCGCTCGCCGCCACAGGCGATGTACCGTTTGCCTTTGTGTTCGGCAACCATGACGCCGAAGGTCCGGTGACGAAGAAAGAGATTTTGGATGTGCTCGGTACCTGCCGAAACTCTTTGACGCAGGGCGAAAACTATGTGCTGCGCATCGGCGGCGAAACACTGCTGTTCATTGACAGCGGTTCGGAATATGACGGTGCGGAAAGTCACTACGACATTGTCAGGCCAGACACGATCCGCTGGGCAAAGCAGAACATTGCGGGCGAAAAGGCCGTTTTGTTTCAGCACATCATCATTCCCAATATCATGGAAGGCGTTGAGCAGGACGAAAACGGCGCCTGGCGATTCAAAGACGGGTTCGCTTTTGAAGGGGTGCTCAAGGAGCGTCCCTGCCCGCCCGATCTCAACACGGGGGAGCTCGAAACGCTGGCGCCCCACCTGAAAGCAATGGTCTTCGGACACGATCACATCAACAGCTTCACGTGCAGCATGAGCGGCGTCAAAATCATTCAATGTGCCGCCGCAAGCGTGAGCGGTTATGAATATCCGCAGGAGCCGACTGTCCGGCTGCTCAACACAAAAACGCTGGAGTCGGAAGTCATCCGCGTATAAAGTATGCAAGAAGGGTAACCAGAGGTGATTGCAATGCAAAACAACAATTCCACGGCAAACGAAGTACCTGTGCAGTCAACGCAGGGAGCTTGCACAAAGCATTATGCATCCGTCATCATCGGTCACATCACCGAGGATATCAACATCGACCATGAGGACAACACCGTGCGCATCTGCGGCGGCGCCGTGCTGTATTCCAGCGCGTCGGCCTTCGCCCTCGGACACAGGGTCGCTGCCGTGACAAAGCTGGCCGAAAGCGACAAAGCCCGGCTGGAACAGTTCACGATCCCCAAAGAGGATATCTATGCGATCCCCTGCGAAAGCTCCACGGTCATCCGCAACAAATACTACACTGCCGACAAGGAGCGCCGCGACTGCGTGTGCCTGTCGCGCGGAACGCCCTTCACCCTCGCCGACCTTCCGGCGGACATCTCGGGCGACATCTATCACTTTGCCGGCCTGATCTTCGGCGATTATGCCGACGATATGCTTTGTGCCTGCGCAAAAAAAGGCGCCGTCGCCATGGACGTGCAGGGCTGCCTGCGCCACGCGGACGAAAAAACGGGCGAGATGTATTTTGAAGACTGGGCGGCCAAGAAAGAACTGCTGCCCTATATCACCTATCTCAAGACCGACGCCGCCGAGGCGGAGATCCTCACCGGCACGTCCGACCGCGCCGAAGCCGCAAGAATCCTTCACGGCTGGGGCGCAAAGGAGATCCTCATCACTCACAACACCGAGGTGCTGGCCTTTGACGGCGAAAATATCTACACCTGCCCGATCAAAGCGCGCAACCTGAGCGGCCGCACCGGCAGGGGAGACACCACCTTTGCCGCCTATCTGACGGAGCGGCTGCACAGCAGCGTCCCCGAGGCGCTGCGTGTCGCAACGGCCACGGTCTCGCTGAAGATGGAGACCCCGGGCGCCTTCCGCGGCACAAGAGCCGACGTGGAGGCCTACCTTTCCGCGTTTTATCCGGAAGAGGCAAAGGCATGAAGACGCTGCGGCTGCATCTGCTGCGCCACGCTCTGACGCAGGGGAACCTCGATGGACTCTATGTCGGTCACACGGATATGCCCCTGTGCGACCAGGGACGGCAGCAGCTTTTGCAGATGAAGGAGAGCTTCGAATATCCGGTCTGCAGGTTTCTGATCTCCTCGCCCCTGAAGCGCTGCCTCGAAACGGCGGAGATCCTTTTTCCCGAGGTCAAGCCCCTCGTGATGGACGGGCTGATCGAATGCAATTTCGGCGAGTTCGACGGCCGCGCCGCCGCCGAGCTCCACAAAAAGCAGCCTTTGTTCGACCGCTGGCTCAGCGGCGATCCGGAGGTGGAGCCGCCCTTCGGCGAAAGCAACGCCGCTTTCGCAAGGCGCGTGTGCGAGACCTTTCGAAAGATCGTGGAGGGGCTGCTCAAAACCGGGGCGGACGATGTGTATATCGTCACCCACGGCGGCGTGCTGATGACGATCCTTGCGAACTTCGGCATCCCCGAGGCCGCGCCCACCGACTGGCTGATGCCCTCCGGCTGCGGCTACACGATGCGCATCGACCCCTCGCTGTGGATGGCGGGGGAGAAGGCCGAGGTGATCGCCGAGATCCCGGCTTCGCCGCAGGAGCAGGCCGACCATTACTATGACGGCTGGGATTACTACCCGTCCGACGACGATTTTGACGTTTCGCAGTATCTGGATTAATCCGCGAATACCCGGACGATTGAGGTCCGAAAAGGGAGGTGCCGTATGAACATTTTGCTGCTGGGCGACGTGGTCAGCGAAAGCGGCTGCGCCTTTGTGCGCAGGCGACTGCCCGCCCTCAAACGGTTGTACGGCATCGACCTTTGCCTTGCCAACGCCGAAAACTCCGCAAAAGGCAACGGCGTCACGCCGGAGTCTGCGCGGTTTCTCTTTTCCAGCGGGGTTGACGCTCTCACCCTGGGCAACCACGCCTTTCGCCGCCGGGAGGTCTACGGCTTTCTTGACGAGACCGAGGCGATCGTGCGCCCCTTCAACTATCCGGCGGGCGCCCCCGGCCGGGGCGTCGCGGTGCTCGATCTCGGGCGCGTGCGCGTCGCTGTGATCAACCTCATGGGCACCACCTGGCTGGACGCGCTGGACAATCCTTTTTCCGCCGCGGAAGAAGCGCTGAAGCAGACCGGGGACGCAAGGATCGTGCTGGTGGATTTCCACGCCGAGGCGACCTCGGAAAAGCGGGCGATGGGCTTTTTCCTGGACGGACGCGTCTCCGCCGTTTACGGCACCCACACCCATGTGCAGACCTCCGACGCGCAGGTTCTTCCGGGCGGCACGGGCTATATCACCGATCTCGGCATGTGCGGCGTGAAGGACAGCGTTCTCGGCGTCAAAAAAGAGATCGTGCTGGAAAAATTCCGCACCTGCCTGCCGGTCCGGTTCGACACCGCCGAGGAGGGCGACTGCGTGCTGGAGGGGTGCGTGCTTGACATCGACGAAAAAAGCGGATCCTGCCGCTCTGCGGCGGCCGTTCGCATCGAATAAAGGGGGGGAAACGCAATGAAACAACGGATCACGGCTCTGCTTTGCGCGGCGGCGCTGCTGTTTTGCCTTGCGGCCTGCGGCGAAAAAACGCCGCCGGAGCCCACGGAACCCACCACGTCGTCCGCCGGAGACACGGCGAAAAAGATCATGGTTACCCTGCCTTTCACGAGCGCCGACGTGCTGAACCCCTTTCAGACCAAAAGCCGCGTGAATCTGAGCATTTCCGAGCTTCTGTTCGACCCGCTGTATCAGATCGACGCTTCCTTTGAGGCCGTGCCGGTGCTTGCAAAAAGCGCCGACGTGCAGGGCGACAGCGTGACTGTGACGCTGCGCGACGACGTGCGCTTCCCTTCCGGGGAGCTGCTGACGGCCCGGGACGTGGTCTATTCCTTCCAGTGCGCCAAGGAAAGCCCGCTGTATGCCGTACGGCTGGAAAATGTCTTTTCCGCCGCTGCGCAGGCTGACGACCTTGTGCGCTTCACGCTGGTTTCTCCCGATCTCTATTGCGTGAACTGTCTGGATTTCCCGGTGGTGAAGTTTTCCACCGGCGAAAGCGAGATGCCCGACGGCACGGGCCGCTTTCTCTATCAGACCGGCAGCGATTCAACGGCGCGTCTGGTGCGCAACGAGGCGACCTCCTCGTTTGAGGATCTTGCCTTTGACGAGCTGCTGCTCTATGACATCCGCGAGACCGTCAACGCTCTGCCGCTGGTGGAGATCGGCCAGCTCACCTGTTTTTTGCTCGACCCGGCAAAGCAGGCTGTGGAAAAAGTCGGCGGCCGGATGGAAACGGTCCCCATGAACAACCTTGTGTTCTGCGGCATGAACAGCGAGAGCACCGCGCTGCAGGATCCTGCGGTGCGTCAGGCAATCGCCGTTGCCGTTGACCGTCAGACGCTTGCCGAACGCGCCTTTTCCGGTGCGGCCGAGGCTGCGCAGACGCCCTTCCACCCCCGGTGGAGCGCTTTGAACGCCGCCATGCAGACCCCGGTCTACGACACCGCCCGGGCAAACGAGCTGCTGGAAGGGGCCGGTTACACCTATCCCGAGGGCACGCGGACCCGTGCAAAGGAGGGGACGCCCCTGTCGCTGCGCCTGCTGGTCAACGACGAAAACAGGCAGCGGCTCGCCGCGGCAAAGCAGCTTCAGGGAATGCTGGCGGTCGTCGGCATCGCCACGGAGCTGGAAACCGTCGATTATAACAGCTATCTGACCCGGCTGAAAAGCGGCGGGTTCGATCTGTATCTCGGCGAGGTGAAGCTGCCGGCGAACATGTCGCTTTCGGCGTTCTTCTCCGAGGAGGGCGGCGCAAATTTCGGGATCGACCGAATGGGCAGCGCCAGCCTGTCCTATCAGAAATTCCGAGCCGGAAAATCCGAGATGGCGACCTTCATCAAGGTCTTTGCCGCCCAGACGCCGTTTTTGCCCCTGTGCTTCCGCGACGCCTACCTCTATTACACGGGCGAGCTGAACTATGAGGGCGAAGTGAGCGAAAACGCGCTGTACGGGAACCTGTACACATGGAGCCTGAAGACAATTCGGAATTAGAAATTTGAAGAATGATATCTGGAGGAATCGAAAATGAAAAAGCTTTTGATCGTTCTGCTCATCCTCGCGCTGCTGGTCGGCGGCGGCGTCGCTGCGTTCAAAACCCTGCCTGCGCCGCGCACCCTCGGGGCTTCCGCACGGTTTTCCGAAGCGGAGATCGCCGAAGGGGCAAAGCTCGCCGAAAAGCAGGTCAAACACTTTTCCGGCTTGCTGCGCATTTTCCGCGTGACCTATGACGAGGAAAAGGGCAACGATTTTTTGGAGGGCGATTTTGCCGAAGGCAGACGCACACCGGAGAACACCATGATCTTCTTTGTGGATTTTGCCACGGGCGGCCGCACCACGGCTTTGAACCCGTGGGACGTCTATACCGACTACGCCGTGATCCTCACCCGCGAAAGCAGCGACGCACCGTTTGAAGTCACGGGCGCAGGGTATTAAGAGCGTCTGCATTTCGCATCGGAGGTGACGACCATCGACATCCAATACGTCAAGGGCGTGGGTGAAAAGCGCGCAAAGCTGCTGGAAAAACTCGGCATCTTCACCGTGGAGGATGCCGTGCGTTATTATCCCCGGGCCTATCTTGATTTTGCAAACTGCAAGCCCATTGCCGCTCTTGTGCCGGGGGAAACCGCCTGCGTGCGCGCCGTTGTGGGCACGGAGCTGTTCGGCGCCCAGATCCGCAAGGGGCTGACCATCTGGCGCAGCGTGCTGACCGACGGCGCGGGCACCATGCATCTCATCATTTTCAACAACCGCTTTCTCGCCGAGCGTCTCAAGCAGGGCGAGACCTATCTTTTTTACGGCAAGGTCACTGAAAACTACGGCACGCTGGAAATGAACAATCCGCTTGTGGAGGAGGACTGCGAAAACGCGGGCTTTCTTCCGGTCTATCCGCTGACGGCGGGAATTTCGCGCCTGCAGCTCTCGCGCATCATCCAAAACGCGCTGAAGCTCTGGCTGCAGGAGGAGCACGCCGAGCTGCTGCCCGAAGCGGTGCGGCACGATTACAGCCTTTGCCGCGAGCGCTACGCGCTGACCCGCATCCACGCCCCGGTCTCCCTCGAGGAGGTGCAGATCGCGCGGCGGCGGCTGATTTTTGAAGAGCTGTTCGTGCTGCAGTGCGGCATGGCGCTCCTGCGGGTGCAGGGGCGGCAGCGCAGCGCCTTTTGTGTGGACACCGCGTTTGCCGCGGAATTTCTCGAACAGTTGCCCTTCACGCTCACCGGGGCGCAGAACCGCGCCGTGGCGGACTGCCTGCGCGACCTTTCGGGCGCCTGGGTGATGAACCGCCTGATCCAGGGCGACGTCGGCTCGGGCAAGACCGTGGTCGCCGCAGCGCTGCTCTATACCATGGCGAAAAACGGTCTGCAGTCCGCGCTGATGGCCCCGACCGAGATCCTCGCGCGGCAGCACTATGAAACGCTGCAAAAGATTCTGGGCGGAAGCGTGCGCGTGGTACTTCTCACCGGCGGGCTGACCGCCAGGGAAAAGCGCGTGGCCAAGGCCGCGCTCAAAAGCGGCGAGGCCGCCGTTGCTGTCGGCACCCATGCGCTGCTCACCGGCGACGTGGAGTTTTCCGCTCTCTCGCTGGTCGTCACGGACGAGCAGCACCGTTTCGGCGTGCGCCAGCGCAGCACCCTCAGCGAAAAGGGGCGTGCGCCGCACGTTCTCGTCATGTCGGCCACGCCGATCCCGCGCACGCTCTCCCTGATGATCTACGGCGACCTTGACATCTCCGTGATCGACGAGCTGCCCGGCGGGCGTAAAAAGATCCTGACCTATGCCGTGGACAGCAGCTATCATCCGCGTGTCTACGCTTTTTTGCGAAAACACCTCGACACCGGTCTGCAGGGCTATGTCGTCTGCCCGGCGGTGGAAGAGAGCGAAAGCGAGCTGCTTTCCGCTGTGGAATATGCAAAGGAGCTTTCCGCCAAGGAGTTTTCCGCCTATCGCGTCGGGCTGCTCCACGGAAAAATGAAGCCAAAGGAAAAGGCGGCGATCATGGAAGCGTTCGCGGCCGGGGAGATCCGGCTTCTGGTTTCCACTACGGTGATCGAGGTCGGTATCGATGTGCCCAACGCCGCCGTGATGGTGATCGAGAACGCCGAACGCTTCGGCCTTTCGCAGCTTCACCAGCTTCGCGGCAGGGTTGGCCGCGGCAGCGCTCAGTCCTACTGTATCCTCATTTCCGACGCACAGGGGGAAAGCGCCAAAGCACGGCTGGAGATGATGACCAAAACGAACGACGGCTTTGCCGTTGCGGAGTTTGACCTCAAGCAGCGCGGCCCGGGCGACTTTTTCGGAAGCAGGCAGCACGGCCTGCCGGAGCTGAAAATCGCCGACCTGCTGGAGGACATGGATACGCTGCAGCAGGCCAAGCATGCCGCGCTGGACGTGCTCGCCGGCGACCGCAGACTGGAACACCCGGAGCATCGCGCCCTGCGGCAGGCTGTGAAACAGCTTTTCAGTCAAAACGGCGAAACCTCCCTCAACTAAGCGGCCGACTGTTCACGGCGGTGCGCGGGTTTTGTGTTTCTTGCAGCCGGCCTGCGGGGGCGGGACGCCCCGCGCGCAGCGCGGGGCTGAAGGGGCGCAGACAGCGCGCCTTTCCCGCCGAGCTGCGGGTGCGGCGCCCCTTCGCGCGGCGGAGCCGCGGTCCCGCCTCCGCAGGCCGGCTGCAAAAACACAGACAAGCAGCTCTTTCGCCGTCCTTTTTGATGTAACCTGTAACAAGGGGAGGATCCTATGAAAAAGAAAACGGAACTGCAGATCATCGGCACCTATCACTGCGATTTTCCGACAAAGTTCGGCCTGCCGCGCCAGAGCGGTCTGGTGTCGCGGGTGCGGGGGACCGTCACGTTTGAGCCGCCGTTCTGCGACCGGAATTACTTTCGCGGGATCGAAAGCTATTCCCACCTCTGGTTGCTGTGGCAGTTTTCCGAAGCGAAGGAAGGCGCCGGCGCCACGGTGCGCCCGCCGAAGCTCGGCGGCAACGAGCGCCGCGGCGTATTCGCAACGCGCTCACCCTTTCGCCCGAACCGGATCGGCCTTTCCGCGGTGGAACTGGAATCGCTGGCGTTTTCCGGCGGCGCACCGGTGCTGCATGTGCGCGGCGGCGATCTGATGGACGGTACGCCGATCTTCGATATCAAACCCTATCTGCCCTATGCCGACGCGGTGCCGGACGCTTCCGGCGGCTTTGCTGTTCCGGCGGGCGAAGCGGAGCTGTTGGTCGAATTCCCCGCCGCGCTGCAGGAAATGCTGCCGCCCGAAAAGCGGGAAGCCCTCCTCGAAGCCCTGCGGCTGGATCCGCGCCCGGGCTATCAGGCGGACGAGCGCCGCGTCTACCGGCTGCCCTATGCCGGGTTTGAGATCGCTTTCACTGTGGCGGACGGCATTCTGACCGTGCGCGAGATTTTGTCCCCGGACGGTTGAATTCAGCCGGACGGTATGATATAATCAAAGAAGAATTAAGAATTAAGAATTAAGAATTTATCAATCACAGCTGAAAAAACTATGTTTAACATTTTTATGTACGCCTTCAACGCCGTTGTGCCGATCCTGCTGCTGGTCCTGCTGGGCTATGCGCTGCGCCGTATCGGCTTTGCGGGGGAGGATTTTTTCAAAAAGGCAAATGCATTGGTCTTCCGTGTATTTTTGCCGCTGCTTTTATTTTGCAACGTATATGACATCGAAAGCCTGTCCGACGTGCATTGGGGCGACGTGGGTTACATTGCCTGCGTTGTGGTCGTCCTTGCGCTGATCGGAACGGTGCTGGCGCGTCTGTTCGTGCCGGAACGGCTGCAAAAGGGGCCGTTCATCCAGTGCGTGTTCCGCTCCAACTGCGCCATTCTGGGCATTCCCTTGGCCGAAGCTCTCGGCGGAACGGCGGCGCTGGCCTTCACGGCGGTTGCAACGGCGGTCACGATCCCGCTGTTCAACACGCTGGCGGTCATCGTCCTGTCCTATTACGCCGATAAAAAGCCTTCGGTGAAGGCGACGCTGCTGCGCACGCTGAAAAACCCGCTGATCCTCGGCGTGGCCGCCGGTCTGCTCGTTCTCGCGGTGCGGTCGTTCCTTCCGCAAACCGCAGACGGGGCGCCGGTCTTCTCGCTGGAGCGCGACTGCAAATTTCTGTTTTCCGCCCTTCGCATGGCTGCGCAGGCCGCATCGCCGCTGGCGCTGGTCGTGATCGGCGCAAGGTTTGATTTTTCCGCCGTGCGTTCGCTGCTTCGCCCGATCGCCATCGGCACGGTCTGCCGCATCGTTCTGGCGCCCGCCCTTGCCATCGGCGGCGCCGTCGCCCTGACGCAGTGGGGCGTGCTGCAGTTTACGCCGGTGGAGATCCCGGCGCTGCTGGCGGTGTTCGGCTCGCCCATCGCGGTGTCCTCTGCCGTGATGGTGGGGGAGATCGGCGGCGACGACCAGCTTGCCTCCCAGTTTGTGGTCTGGACGTCGGCCTTTTCCCTGTTCACCATTTTCGTCACCGTGTTTCTGCTGCGAAGTTTCGCCTATCTGTAATTCTTTTGAAGGAGCTTTTTTATGGCAAAGAAAAAGACTTTGAATGCCGCGCTCGCCGCTTCGGCCGGCGCTGCGGCGGGCGCAGCCGCGCTGGCTGCCAAAAAATTGAAGGCCAAAGGCGTTTGTCCGCTCTGCGAGGCCAAACGCCTGCTGCGAAAGCTTGCGCTGCACCCGGTCGCCTCCCCGGCGAACGGCGGCGCAGCCGCGCAGACCCCGCCCATGGGCTGGTCGAGCTGGAACCTGTTCGAACGCAATATCAGCGAACAGCTCATAGAAGAGATCGCCGACGCGATGGAAAAGAGCGGACTTGCCGCTGCCGGCTACCGCTATGTGAACATCGACGACTGCTGGCAGAGCAGTGAACGCGACGCAAACGGCCGCCTGCAGGCCGACAAAGCCACTTTCCCGAGCGGCATACGCGCCCTTGCCGAAAAGGTCAACGCCAAAGGGCTGAAGCTCGGCATCTATTCCTCCAACGGCGAACGCACCTGCGAGGATTATCCCGCCTCCCTGCGCCATGAGGCCGTGGACGCCGACACCTTCGCGTCCTGGGGCGTGGAGTATTTCAAATATGACTTTTGCCACAACAGAAGCATCAGCGGAAAGGCGCCGCTGATCAGCGGCGTGGAGCTTTCCCGGCCGGGGGAGGGAGCCTATCGGACCTTTGCTCCGTCCGACGCGGTCTGCAAGGGCCGCGCCCGGGTTTTCAAAGACGACAAAGGCCGCGCGTATCTCACCGGTCTCGACGCCCGGCTGGGCTCCTTCAGCCTGAATGCCGAAGCGCAGGAGGCCTGCGAGGTCACCGTGACCCTGACCGTGCAGAAGCCCGCCGACACCGAACGCTTTGTGCGTCTGACGGTGAACGGCAAGGACGAATATCACCTTTACGCGCCGAAAATGCGCGCCCCCGTACCCGATCCCGGCGACCGCCGCATCCAGACAACGGTTCGTCTGCAGCCGGGCGTGAACACCCTTTCCTTCGATAATCCCGTGGCCTCGCGTTTTGATTCCGCCGCCCTGCAGTATCAGCTCATGGGCCGCGAGCTGAAACGCGCCGCGCATGACTTTGCCGAAAAAAACGGAACCGAAGAAAAGCCGATCGTCTATTCCATCTGCGAATGGGGGTTCAATCATCCCTGGAAATGGGGGAGAAGCGCGGGCAACCTCTGGCGTACCACCGGCGACATCAAGCCCGTCTGGGCGTCGGTGATGCTGATCTATGAGATCAACGTCCGCCTTTGGAAGTACGCTGCGCCCGGGGGCTGGAACGACCCGGACATGCTGGAGGTCGGCGTGGGCGGCAAGCTCACCGAAGAGGAGAGCCGCTCCCACTTCACCCTGTGGTGCATGATGGCCGCGCCCCTGATCCTCGGGAACGACGTGCGCACCTTCGTGAAAGCGGACGGCACCCCCGACGAAAGCAACAAGTATTTGCGTATGCTCACCAACGAGACCATGATCGCGGTGGATCAGGATGCGCTCGGTCAGCAGTGCCGCCGGATCAAAATCGGCCTGCAGGACGTGCTGGTCAAGCCCCTTTCCGGGGCGCGGGCGGCGGTCTGCGTGTTCAACAAAACGAACCGCCCGGCCGCAACCGTCATTCGATTTGACGAGATCGCCAACGAGGGCTTTTTGCAGCTCCCCAAAAAGGAGAGCTATCGGATCTATGACGTCTGGGATGATTTTGAGATCCCGGCGGTGCAGGCCATCCAGGCCGACACCGCGCCCCACGGAGTGAGAGTTTTTATCATAGAGTAGGAGTACTTCATGACAGATCAACGATTTTTTGAACTGAGAGACCGCATCATCGAACGGGATTTTTCCCGGATGAACGAGATGCAGCAAAAGGCGATCTTCCACACGGAAGGCCCGCTGCTGATCCTCGCCGGCGCGGGCAGCGGAAAAACCACCGTGATCGTGGGCCGCATCGCGAATCTGGTGCGCTACGGCCGCGCCCACGGCAGCAGGGAGGTCGCCTTTGAACCGACGCAGGAGGATCTTGCGCTGATGGAGCGTCTGCTTGCGGGCGACGAGAGCGTGCGCGGGCTTCTTGCGGACCTTTTGGCCGTGGATGCGCCGCGTCCCTGGCAGATCCTTGCCATCACCTTCACCAACAAGGCCGCGGGCGAGCTCAAGGAACGGCTGGAAGATCTTCTGGGGCCGGAGGGCAGCGAGATCTGGGCCAGCACCTTTCACGCCGCCTGCGCAAGGATCCTGCGCCGCGACGGCGGCTCTTTGGGCTATTCCTCCCACTTTTCCATCTATGACACCGACGACAGCCGCCGGCTGATGAAGGAGTGCCAGCGCCAGCTCGACATCAAGGACAACTACCTTTCCCACAAGACCATCCTTGCCGAGATCAGCAAGGCCAAGGACAGTCTGATCGAGCCGGAGGAATATCTGCAGACCGCCGGGGCGGATGTGCGGCTGCAGAAGATCGGCAAGGCATACAAGCTCTATCAGGCCGCGCTGAAAAACGCCGACGCCATGGATTTCGACGATATCATCTGCAACACCGTCAAGCTCCTGGAAACCAACGAGGAGGTCCGCCGCTTCTATCAGCGCCGCTTCCGCTATATCTGCGTGGACGAATACCAGGACACGAACCACGCCCAGTTCCGTCTGACCCAGCTCCTTTCCGGGGGATACAACAACCTCTGCGTTGTGGGCGACGACGACCAGAGCATCTACCGCTTCCGGGGCGCAACGATCGAAAACATCCTCTCCTTTGAGCAGTCCTTCAAGGGCGCGGCTCTCATCCGTCTGGAACAGAACTACCGCTCCACCCAGACCATTCTGGACGCGGCGAACGAGGTGATCTCCAACAACACCGGCCGCAAGGGCAAGCGCCTTTGGACAGAGAATTCCTCCGGCGACAAGGTCACGGTCTACACCGCTTACGACGAGCAGGACGAGGCCCGCTTCATCAAGGAGACCATTGAAAACGACATTTCGAACGGCAAATACAAGCTTTCCGAGCACGCCGTGCTCTACCGCATGAACGCCCAGTCCAACGCCGTGGAAACCGCGCTGGTGCGCGCCGGCATCCCTTACCGGGTCATCGGCGGCCTGCGCTTTTATGAGCGCGCCGAAATCAAGGACGCGCTGGCCTATCTGACGGTCATCAGCAACCCCAACGACGACATCCGCCTGCGCCGCATCCTCAATGTGCCCAGGCGCGGCATCGGCGACACCACGATCAACCGCGCCTTCGAGATCGCCGCCGGCCTCGGCGTGAGCGTGTTCGAGGTCATTTCCCACGCGGGCGAATATGAAGTCCTCTCCCGCGGGGCGGGGCGGCTGGAAAAATTTGCCGAGCTGCTGAACGCGCTGCGGAAGGACGCCGAGACGATGCATCTGGACGAGCTGCTGACCGCCGTGCTGGAACGCTCGGGCTACGAGGAGATGCTCAAGGCCGAGCCGGACAAGGGCGAAGAGCGGCTGGAAAACCTCGCCGAGCTGGCGACCAACCTTTTGAACTATGAAAACGAGGCCGAAGAGCCGTCGCTTTCCGGTTTCCTGGAAGAGATCGCCCTGATGACGGACATCGACAACTACAACGCGCAGGCGGACGCCGTGGTGCTCATGACCCTGCATTCCGCAAAGGGGTTGGAGTTTCCCGTGGTCTTCATCCCGGGCATGGAGGAGGGCATCTTTCCCGGCATCCAGAGCATGTATTACCCCGAAGAGGTCGAGGAGGAGCGCCGTCTTGCCTATGTGGGCATTACCCGCGCCAAGCGCAAGCTCTTTCTTTCCCACGCCAACGCGCGGATGATCTTCGGTTCCACGTCGCGCAATTTGCCCTCCCGCTTTTTGCAGGAGATCCCCGACACGCTGACGGAAAAGCTCGGCCGCCGCGCCGCGGGCTTTTCAACGTCCTTCGGTCTTTCCGAAGCGGCGGAGGCTCCCACCACGCGCTACGGCGCCTACCGGGGCAACGGCATCCTGCAGCGCCAGCGCGAAGCCACGGCTGCCGCTTCCAAAATCGCAAAGGGAAAGCCCGCCGCCCCGACCGTGGATTACAAGGTCGGCGACACGGTGCGCAGCAAGGTCTTCGGTCAGGGCGTGGTGCTCTCTGTCAAGCCCATGGGCAACGACAAAATGCTGGAGATCGCCTTTGACACCGCCGGCACGAAAAAGCTGATGGCGAATTACGCGAAGCTGGAAAAGGCGTGACCGCTTCGCCGCAGGCGACGCACTACAATTCCGAATCAGATCAAAGGAGGCTTTCTCATGAAACGCACACTTTCCCTTTTTTTGTCGCTGATCCTCATGCTTGCCCTGTTTGTCCCCGCTGCGGCAAAGACCGCGCCCGTGACGCCGATCATCGTGGTCAGCGGCATGGGTTCCTTCCCGCTGTATGACGGCGAGATCCGCGAGGAAAACCGGGTCTGGGGTCCCCAGACGAAGAAGATCCTCAAGGCGGTCGGCAAATCCCTTTTGCCCTTTGCAAAGGCCGCTGTCAAGGGCGACTGGGACGGCTTTGCCGACGAGACCTTCGGCATGGTCTACGAGGAGCTGTTCGAGATCGTTTCCTGCGACGAAACGGGCGAACCTCTCCATGAGATCAACTATCCCGTGTTTCCGCAGTCTGTTGACCATTATCCGGATGAGATCCTGAACAGCGGCGAAACCGAGGACGAGGTCGCGATCCTGCGCTCTTTGGCGGACGCCTTCGGCGCGGAAAACGTCTATTTCTTCAACTATGACTGGCGGCGCAACCCCACGGAGCATGTGGAGGATCTTTCCGCCTTCATCGAAAATGTCAAGGCCGCACACGGCGCAAAAAGCGTGACGCTGGTGCCCTGCAGCATGGGCGGGACGGTGGTCAATTCGTATCTGCGCGCCAAGGGCAGCGCCGGCATCCGCAAGATCATCTACTGCCTTGTCGCCTCCAAGGGCATCGACATGGTGGGAGAGCTGTTCTGCGGCAGGGTGCATTTTGAAACAGACGTGCTCATGGAGCGGCTGTTCAATTTTGAAAACGGCAATTTCTGGACCGAGCTTCTTTTGGCCGCCCTGAAGACCGTGACCGACGCTTCGCCCCTTTTGACCAAAGGGGTGGACGCTCTGGCCGAAGCGCTGCTGAAAGCCACGGCCGACCGCGCCTACAGCGATATCCTTTCCCGCTCGCTGGCGCGGATGCCCGGCATGTGGGCCTTTGTGCCGGACGCGTATTATGCGCAGGCGAAGCAGACCATGTTCCCCGGCGGCGCGAACAAAATCTTCCTCGAAAAGATCGACAGCTACCACAACGGCGTGCAGGTGCCCGCCGAGCGGCTGATGCAGGAGGCCATCGACGCCGGGACGCAGGTGTATATCACCGCGGCCTACGGCCTGGTCGGCTTTCCGGCCACGGATGTGGCCTTCACCCAGGGCGACTGCCTGATCGAAACGCACAACGAATCCTTCGGCGCCACCGTCGCGCCCTACGGAACGACCCTCGGCAAGGGCTATACCGCCCTTGGCTCCGTCTGCGGCGACACGGCGCATCAGCACCTTTCCGCGGACGGCATCGTTGACGCCACGACCTGCGCCTTCCCCGAGCAGACCTGGTTCATCAAGCACATGAAGCATGTCGGCTTCCCCTATGGCTCTGAGGCCGCAAAGCTCCTGATCTGGCTCGCCGGAACAAAAAAGGCGGTGGACGTGCGTTCGAACAGCGCCTATCCCCAGTTCACCGACCTGCATGTGATCTCGGGCAAGCTTACGTCCCTTACCGGCGACAGCGTTTCGCCCGATAAGACCGACAGCGTGTCGAACGGGCTCACGCGGCTGGTGAAACTCTGGCGCGACATGAAGGAGCTGGTTTCGACACGAGTCAAGTTCATAAGAAATTGAAAACAGACAATACCGAATTCCGCATTTCGAATCAGATCAAAGGAGGCTTTCCCATGAAACGCACACTTTCCCTCATCCTCACCCTCGTCCTGCTCTGCGGGCTGCTGGTTCCCGCGGCAGCGGCGGCCGAGCCCGTCACCCCCGTGCTCATCGTCAGCGGTATGGGCTCCCGCCCGATGACCGACCATGAGACCGGAAAATCCGTCTTTCCCCCGGCCACGGATACCATCCTCAAGGGCGTTTTTCTCGCGCTCGGCCCCATCGCCGGTACGCTTTTGCTGCAAAACGGCTTTTTGTTTGACAAATTCGGCGCCGACGCTGTTCACGGCTTGTTTGCCGACCTCGCCTGCGATGAAGACGGCAAGTCTGTCAAGCAGATCGACTCCGAGGTCTTCCCCCAGTCCATGGATCATTACAGGGACACCTTTGCCGACGCCACGGTCAACGAGAACGGCATGGTGCGCTCCGTGGGCGAACGTGTCGGCTGGGAAAACACCTATTTCTTCAACTATGACTGGCGCATGAATCCGCTGGACATTGCGAAGGACCTGAACCTGATGGTGGAATCCATCAAGGACAAGTACCACAGCAAGATTTCCATGATCGCCCTTTCCATGGGCGGCAACGTCACGATGGCCTATCTCTCCCTTTACGGGGCGGAGGACTTCAAAACGATCGTGCTGGCTTCCACGGCCTTCCTCGGCGTGGAGATGGTCGGCCGGATGCTGACCGGAGATCTGACCGTGACAAGCCAGGCGGTGCTGAACTACTTTGAGCCCTTCCTCAAAACGCTGAACCAGGACGCGCTGGCGGCGATCTTCGGCGCGATGGCCAAGGGCGCCGACAAGACCGGCACGCCTCTGACGAACCGCTATCTGAAAAATCTCGTTGCCGCGCTGAAGGATCCCCTCTATCAAAAGGTTTTCCGCGACACCTTTGCCCGCTTTCTCGGCGTGTGGAGCTTCGTTCCGGCAAAGCTCTACAAGGCCGCGCGCAAGCTCCTGCCGACCTATACCACGGTGAGCGACGCCTTCCTTGCGAAGACCGAACAGCTCCAGAAGGTGCAAAAGAGCATTCCCAAGCTGATCAAAGCCGCAGAAAAGGGCGGTACGAACGTCTACATCGTCGGCGCATACGGCTTGGCCGGGATCCCCGTATCTTCCGCCGCAAACAATCACACCGACAACCTGATCGACACCTATCTTATGACCGGAAATTGCGCCGTTGCGCCCTACGGCAAGACCCTTGCCGACGTGGAAATCGGCCGCACGCCCGTCTGCACCGACCCGGCGCACCGGCACGTTTCGACTGACTACGTGATCGACGCTTCCTACGGCCTGCGCCCGGAACGGACGTGGGTGATCAAGGGCATGAGCCACGTGGAGTTCGGTTATGCGCATGAGACCACGGATCTTGCCCTTTGGCTGCTCACGAGCAGCGAGGCGGTGGACGTACGCTCCAACCCGCGTTTCCCGCAGTTTACCGAGCTTGACCGCAATACCGGCGCTCTTGTTTCGTTGACCGAAAATGTGCCCGAAGACGGCGAAGGGCCGCAGAGCCTGTCGCAGCGCATCTGTGCGTTTTTCAGTGGCACTTACATGGATTTGTTCAACCGTTTGTTCCCGAAAGTATTTTAAACCACAGCACAATTTAAGGAGGATTATTCCATGAAAAAAAGATGGATCCAAAAATCGGTCAGCCTGATTCTTTGCCTGCTGCTGTCCCTGTCCGCATTCGCTCTGTCCGCTGCGGCGGCCGAACCGAACGTCAAAACCGTTGCCTATATCGATGAAAACGGCGAACCGCAGACGGCCCAGGCCACTGTCATAACGCCCGATCAAACGACTTACGGCGCAGCCGGCGAAACGAATTGGTATGTGATCGAGGGCGAAGCCGAAAGCAGCAATACCATCATGACCTTTGACGCGGTGTCAAACTTCATCCTTGCAGACAACGCCGCTTGGACGATCACCAATACAGCCAGCTTCAACATCATCGGAACTGCCGGTTCCCTGAACTTTTTCGCGCAGAAAAACGGCAGCGGCTCGCTGACGCTTTCAAATCGCCTTTTCACAGACAGCGGCAATGTTGCGATCTACGGCGGTACGATCACAACGCCGGCCGTTCAGGCCAACATGAACAGCGGCACGGTCTTCGTTTACGGCGGCGTGATCCGGACGGAATCGTTCTATTCAAAAGATCTGCTTGTTGCGGGTGGCGAGGTCCACACCCAGACAACCAACTGCAAAGGAACGGTCACGGTCAGCGGCGGCACGGTGGAAGCGCTGCAGCCGAACAACGGCTACATGGCGTTGATAAGTGAAGGCGATCTGGTGATCTCGGGCGGCGAAGTGACGTCAAGCGGCGCGTTCGGACTTCGTTCGAACACCGGCTCCGTTACGATCACCGGCGGCACCGTTGTTGCCGAAGGCACCAGCATGGGTATTTCGGGCCGTGCCGGCATCAGCATTTCGGGCGGTACAGTCACGGCGACCGGCACAAACACAATGGGCCTGATCTCCGGAGGTCCGATCACGATCACCGGCGGCACGGTCAACGCGACCGGCAGGACCTTTGGCGTTTATCCGAACGCGGAAGGCGCAGTTGTGACTCTCGGCGCAGACCGGCCGGGCAGCAGCTATACGTTCAGCAGCTTTTTGCCCGGGGCGGTTGTCTCTGTTAAACAGGGACAGACTCTGACGGACGGCGAAGCCGATTACAGCGGCGAGCTGACCGACGAACAGGTTGCGGCGCTGGCCGGCAAAACGCTGGTTTGCAAGCATGCGTGGAGCTGGGTCACAGACAGCGAAGCCGGTTGCGGCGAAGCCGGCGTGAAGCATGAAGTGTGCGCTTCCTGCGGCGCAACGCAAAACAAGAACACGGTCATCCCCGCTACCGGTGCGCACATCACCAACATCGTGAACGCCAAAGAAGCAACCGCCACGGAAGACGGATACACCGGCGACGAGGTTTGCACCGTCTGCGGCCAGACGATCAAGACCGGCGAAACGATTCCCGCCACCGGCGAACCCACGCCCGACGAACCGGCCAACGAAGAGTCCAGACCCGCAAAAGGCGATTTCTTCAGCAAGCTGTTCGCCTGGCTGATCGAACTGTTCCGTATGTTCACCCGCTGGGTGCAGAAATAATTCGCAATCAAAAAGATAGCAACGCCGCCGTGGAGTTTTAAACGCCGCGGCGGGTTGTCTATTTTACCGATTTTCGCTTCTGCATATTGGGCAGATTTGCCAATGGACAGCGGTTGACTGACATGATAGAATCATAATATAGAACAGAAGGAGGGCAAACCTATGAAAGCATTCAAAAAAACCTTATCCGTCCTGCTCTCGCTCGTGCTTGCTGTGACGGGGCTTGTCGGTCTGTGCATACCGGCGAGCGCGGTCAACGTCGGTGATATTATTCAATTCGGCAACTATCCGCAGACGAAGGTCAGCGAGACGACCGCGCTGGAAAACGCCGCCAACGCCGCAACATGGAACAGCTACGGCTATTATATCGGCACTGACAGCACGGAAGCCGATATGACTAAAAGTGCTTTTATGCAATATGCCGATTTCGTTTCCGGCGGCGTCAAATACCGTGCCGTGAGATTTTCAAAGTACAGACCCATGTGCACAAGTTGGACCTCGAGCGCAGACAATTCAAAACAGGACGATAACGGCTATTTCACAAACACGACTTATTATTTCAGATATGAGCCGCTGGAGTGGCGCGTGCTTGATCCGTCCACCGGTCTTGTTTTGTGTGAAGCCCTTATTGATGCGCAGGCTTTTCAAAACCTCGTCCGATT
>CACYHA010000009.1 GCA_902774035.1 Oscillospiraceae bacterium
ATTTATGCGCTCCTTTACCGCAGTGTTCGCCGCGCGATGACTCTTTATGGTGTCTTGCCGCTGCCGCGTCAAGATGATATCGCAACGAAGAAACGCTCCACAGGAGCCTTTCTTCTGCGACTTCCCCATTGAAATGGGGGGAAGGCTTAAGAAGTGGCGGCTGCGCCGCGTTTCTCACCGCGGCAAAAGCGAACGCACGAAAAAAAGGCGGCCAATGGCCGCCTTTTTTGTTGATGATCTTATTCCTCGTCTGCGTCCTCGTCGTCCGCTTCGTCCTCATCGTCGTCTTCCATCTCGATTTCGAACTCCAGCGTTTCGCCGCAGCAGGGGCATTCCACCTGACCGTCGTCGTCGATGTCGTCGAGGTCGATGCAGATATCCTCGCCGCAGGCCGGGCAGGTCACTTCGATGCAGTCGTCGTCATCGCAGCAGTCGCAATCGTCGTCGCAGCAGCACTCGTCGTCAAGATCGTATACGAAATCTTCCACATCGCCGAGATCCTCGTCGACCTCTTCAATGTATTCGTTCAGCGTATCCACATCGTCTTCGATGCCGTTGATGGCGTCCGCGATCTCCTCAAGCGTGTCGAGCACGGCGGCAAAGAGCTTGCCTTCCTTTTTGTCGGTGTCGATGTCAAGGCCTTCCATGAGACCCTTCAGATAAGCAACTTTTTCACTGACAGACATGGTGTTCCTTCCTTTCTGCGCTTATGCGCGGCCGAGATATTCGCCGGTTCTGGTGTCGACCTGGATCATTTCGCCCTCATCGATGAACAAAGGCACCTTGATCTCCGCGCCGGTCTCCAGCGTGGCGGGTTTGGTGGTGTTTGTGGCGGTGTCGCCCTTAAAGCCGGGGTCGGTCTTGGTGACCTGAAGCTCGACGAAGTTGGGCGGCTCCACGCCGAAAACCTTGCCCTTGTAGGACAAAATCTTGCAGGTCATGTTCTCCTTCACGAACTTGAAGCTGTCGGGCAGATCTCCCTGGTTGATGGGGATCATTTCGTAGGTTTCGTTGTCCATGAAATAGTACAGATCGCCGTCACTGTAGGAAAAGTCCATATCCTTACGCTCGATGTAAGCGGTCGGGAACTTCGCCGTGGGGTTGTAGCTCTTTTCCACAACAGCGCCGGTGATGACGTTCTTGGTCTTGGTTCTCACAAACGCTGCGCCTTTGCCGGGCTTGACATGCTGGAATTCCACAACCTGCAGCACGTTGCCGTCTTCTTCAAAGGTGACGCCGTTTCTGAAATCGCCTGCTGAAATCATAGTAGTATCCTCCGAGTTCTAAATTTACTTCTCTAATTTACCACAAAACCGCCCTTTTTGCAAGTCTTTTTTTCAACTTCCGTGGCGAAAAGCGAAAGAAATCTTTGTGCAAAACGGCAAATCCTGACGTTTTCCTTAAAAAAATGCAGAACTTCTTCTCTTTTTGCGCGGTTTGTGTTATCATAGACCCAACAAAGAGAAAAGGACGGATAAATAATGAAACGAAGCCTTCCCCTGCTCGCCCTTGCCCTTGCGCTGGTGCTGCTGCTTTGCGCCTGCGGAAGGCCCTCCGCTCTCACGGAAGCCGACCCCACCGAAGCGCCGACGGAAACCGCGACCGAGGCCGATCCCGTGGTGCGCGTGATGTTCCCCGAGGGCTACACCGCCATTCAAATCGCCGAAAAGCTCGAAGAAAGCGGCGTCTGCCCCGCCGCAGATTTCATGGAAGCGGTCAAAAACTACAGCGCAGTGCAGAACAGCTACAGCTTCCTTTCCGGCGTGGACTTTTCAAAGCGCGCCTATGCGCTGGAGGGCTACGTCTTTCCCGACACCTATGATTTTTATCGCGGAGAGAGCGCCAAAAACGCCCTGAGCCGCTTTCTCAAAAACATGAACGCCAAAGCGACCGAAGAACGCATCGCCCGCGCAAAGGAACTGGGCTACAGCTTTGACCAAATCATCACCCTGGCCTCCGTCATTCAGGAGGAATGCGGCGACCCGAAGGAGATGGCCAACGTGTCGTCCGTGCTTCACAACCGGCTGACCAGCCCGGACTACGGTATGCTGCAGTGCGACGTGACGATCAACTATGTCAACGACTGCATCACGGATTCGCCGTATCTTTCCGGCGACACGTCGCATTTTGCGGCGCTGTATAACACCTACAAGGTGCGCGGCCTGCCCGAGGGCGCGATCTGCTGCCCCGGAACGGACGCCATCGACGCCGCGTTGTATCCGGCACAATCGAACAACTTCTTCTTTGTCACCGACGCGGACATGAACTATTACTACGCCGCGACCTATGCAGAGCATTTGGATAACTGCAGGAAGTGCGGGATCGATGTATAAGTCGGTCGTCGTTAGTCAATAAAAATGGAAAACCCCGCTGCGGATCAAAACTGCAGCGGGGTAATATTTGCTAAAGACTAACGACTGTTTTACACATTAAACAGGAAATGCACAATGTCGCCATCCTTCATCACATACTCCTTGCCCTCGGAGCGCACCAGCCCCTTTTCGCGGGCGGCGGCGAGGGAGCCGCAGGACATGAGATGATCGAAGGTGACGACCTCGGCACGGATGAAGCCGCGCTCAAAGTCGGAATGGATCTTGCCGGCGGCCTGCGGCGCTTTCGTGCCGTTTTTGATCGTCCAGGCGCGGACCTCCGGCTGGCCGGCGGTGAGGTAGGAGATCAGGCCCAGCAGATGGTAGGAGCGCTGGATCAAAAGATCCAGACCGCCCTGCTCGATGCCGAGGTCGGCCAAAAACATCTCGCGGTCCTCCTTGGAAAGCGAGGAGATCTCCGCTTCCAGCTCGGCGCAGATCGGCAGCACCTCGCTGCCCTCGGCCTTCGCGATCTCGCACACTGCGAGGTAGTTTTCGTTGGTATCAATGCCGTTGGTGAAGTCCTCTTCGCTCAGGTTGCAGGCGTAGATCACGGGCTTTGCCGTGAGCAGACACGCCTCGTCGAGGATCGCCTGCTCGTTCTCGTCGCAGTCGAGGGTGCGGGCGGGCTGCTCGTTTTCCAGCGCCTCCTTCACCCGCTTGAGGAAGGTCAGCACCCCGGCGAGAGATTTGTCGCCCTGGAGCGCCTTGCTCGTGCGGTCGATCCGACGGTCGATCATTTCAAGATCCGAGAGGATCAGCTCGAGGTTGATCGTTTCGATGTCGCGTTTGGCGTTGACGCTGCCGTCCACATGGATGATGTCGTCGTTTTCAAAACAGCGCACAACATGCACGATGGCGTCCACCTCGCGGATGTGCGAAAGGAACTTGTTGCCCAGACCTTCGCCCTTGGAGGCGCCCTTGACCAGACCGGCGATGTCCACGAATTCCACCGTTGCCGGGGTGATCTTTACGGGATGATACATCTCGGCCAGGGCGTCGATGCGCTTATCGGGCACGGCGACCACGCCGACGTTCGGCTCGATCGTGCAAAAGGCGTAGTTCGCGGACTGGGCGCCCGCGTTGGTGATGGCGTTGAACAGGGTGCTTTTGCCGACATTCGGCAGACCCACGATTCCGAGTTTCATAGGGACCGTCCTTTCTTTTGCGCCGTTTACGCGGTTGCGGCCGTGAGCGCCTGCGCAAGATCGTCGAGGATGTCTTCGAGGTCTTCGAGACCGACGGAAAGGCGGATCAGGTCGGGCTTCACGCCGCATTCCTCAAGCTGTTCGTCGGTGAGCTGGCGGTGGGTGGTGGAGGCCGGGTGCAGCACACAGGTGCGGCAGTCCGCCACATGGGTCACGATGTTGCAAAGACGCAGGGCGTCCATGAATTTCGTCGCCGCCGCACGGCCGCCCCTGACGCCGAAGGAGATGACGCCGGAAGTGCCGTTCGGCATATACTTTTGGGCTTTCGCGTATTCCGGATCACCGGGAAGGCCGGGATAGGACACCCAGGAGACCTTGTCGCTGCCTTGCAGATATTCGGCCACAGCCTGCGCGTTTTCGCAGTGCTTTTTCATGCGCAGGGGCAGAGTCTCCAAGCCGAGGTTCAGCAGGAAAGCGTTGTGCGGCGAGGGAATGGAGCCAAGGTCGCGCATAAGCTGGGCCACGCACTTGGTGATGAAGGCCGCCTTGCCGAACTGTTCCACATAGGTGACGCCGTGGTAGGATTCGTCCGGCGTGGTGAGGCCGGGGAACTTGTCGTTCTGCGTCCAGTCGAAGTTGCCGGAATCCACGATCACGCCGCCGACCTGGGTGGCATGGCCGTCCATGTATTTCGTGGTGGAGTGGGTCACGATGTCCGCGCCGAACGAAAACGGGCGGCAATTGACCGGCGTGGGGAAGGTGTTGTCCACAATCAGGGGCACGCCGTGGCGGTGCGCGGCGGCGGCAAAGCGTTCAATGTCGAACACATTCAGCGAGGGATTCGAGAGCGTTTCGCCGAAGACGGCCTTGGTCTTTTCCGTGAACGCGCCTTCCAGCGTCGCGTCGTCGCAGTCGGGCGTGACAAAGGTGAAGTCGATCCCGAAACGGCGCAGCGTCACATTGAAGAGGTTGAACGTGCCGCCGTAAATGGCCGTGGAAGCGACCACATGGTCGCCGGCGGAGCAGAGGTTCAAAATCGCGAACAGGTTTGCCGCCTGACCGGAAGAGGTCAGGACGCCCGCCACGCCGCCTTCCATCGCGGCGATCTTTGCGGCAACAGCGTCGTTCGTCGGGTTGGCGAGGCGGGTGTAGAAATAGCCGTCTGCAGCAAGGTCGAACAACGCGCCCATGGCGTCGCTGCTCTCGTATTTATAGGTCGTGCTCTGAATGATCGGCAGCGCGATCGGCTCGCCGTTCTTCGGCGTATAGCCCGCACGCACGCTTTTGGTTGCAAGTCCGTAGTCCTTCATAAGGATCCCTCGTTTCGTAAAAATTCAATGGTTTCGATTATTATACCACGCATTGTGCAAAATGTCCACAACTTTTTCATTTGGAATGCGGAATGCAGTTTCATTCGGAATGCGGAATCAAAAAACCGCCGCAGCATTTCTGCCGCGGCGGAATACGCTATTCATCTTCTGCACTGCTGCCCACAATCCAAGCCAAAGCAACAGCAACCAATTCAGCACCGGTTAGTATAATCACCCTCCCCATAGCTTCACCGGTCGATGCATATGCACCGGTTGCTGCCAGCAGCAAGCCCGCAATATATCCAGTTGTAATCACTGCCAACAGCCCATCAATGATAAACATCAACACCTTTTTAACCACAAAGACTCCCGTGCTTCCTAAAACACTATTAAACATGAGTTTAAGGCCAACCAGCATTACAAGGATCACACCAAAATCTATCAGTATTTCCGTAGTTACATTTCCACTCAGTCCTGTAAGGCTGGTAATAATCGTTGCAATAACGATTCCAAGAAAAGTTGCAAAAATCGGCAAGCCCCAAGCTCGGATTTTTTTTGAAATCCGCTCACATACAAAAACACAAATCGCAGAAATCAAAGTTTCGGGAAATGCTTTTAGAATCACAAGAGACGCTGACGACGCAACATCCGAAGCCGATAATCCTCCATTAATCTGATACAGAACATCGACCCACACACCGCACAAAGGAATCTCTCCGATTAAGGAATTAAGCATTCCACTCATATTTCCAGCTCCGCCGGAGCCGGAAATCAGTCGAATTATTACTGCAATAGTCGGCAGGAAAATTACGATAAGGATAATTTGCGCCACATTGCTTCGAACATTTAAAAAACCGCGAAACAACTTCATTTTATAAGCATTCCTTTATATTTTAAGTCTCGCCCTTGCGAAAACCCCGCCGCAGCATTTCTGCCGCGGCGGAGGTTCATTCTAACTGCTAACTGCTAACAGCTCACTTTCCGGCCTTGACCCAGCGGGTGAACATGTTGACAAGTTCGACCAGCCAGGCAAACAGCTTCGCGAGCCAATCGCCGATGCCGAACTTTTTGCCTTCGTCGCCGTTATCGGGCGTGTCGGGGGTGACAGGGGTGTCCGGTGTATCCGGGGTATCCGGGGTATCAGGAGTGTCCGGTGTATCCGGCGTGTCGGGCTCCAGCGCGGGGATCGCAAAGGTCTTGGTGCTCGTGAGGGTCTCGCCGTTGTATTCGGCGGTTGCGGTTGCAAGCTTTTCGCCTTGTGCGCCGACCTGCGGCTCCACGGTCACTTCGCTCGTCACGGTCGCGTCAAGCACAACAAGGCCTTCGCCCTTGCAGGGAGCAATCGTCACAGTCGCGGTGTTCTCATCGGCCCAGGCCCAGTTCAGGGTGCTGATGCAGGCCCAAATCATGTCTGCGGTGACAGGCTGATCATAAGAAGTCTTTTCAGTGAGCGGCCAATAACCTGTGCGCTGATAGGATCCGCTGTAATCCGTATAGGTCTTCGTCATCTGAATCTGGAACAGGCTGGCTTCGTCGGGATTGACAAAAATGGTTGCCCCGTTAAAATAGTTCGCATAGGCGGCAGCAGTTGCAGCCTGCTCATTGGCGATCATTTCGGCAATCTGCGCGTCCGCATAAGCCTGAACCTCAGCTTCGTTTGCAAACGTGAGCGTTTCTCCGTCCGGCGTTTCAAATGTGATGGGGTATTCCTTCGGGGTTGGCGGGAAAGAACTGCGATCCATCGAGATATTCTCGACCATCCGGTCGCGCATCATATCATAATACTCCGGATCTTCTTCAGTCGCTTCAACGGCAGGCGTGGTGCCGTTCAGGAAATAGCCACCGTCAACGGCTGCGGCAGCGTTCACCGCCACCGGCTGCCACTCGATACCGTATTCGGAGAAGGACTCCTCGATCTCTTCGGGAATATAGTATAACGCCTGACCCTCGGCGTCCACCGCTTTCAGCCACGAATAGCTGGAAGAAAAGTTTGCATCATAAGACCACGTTGCAGTCTTGTAATTATCAAACGCTGTGACGGATTCCGTTTCAAGTGTTGCAACGACATCCGGATATTCGTTGCAAAGATAGTTGTAGCCAAATTCGCACAGTGCGCTGTACCCAATCGTGTAGGGATCATTACGACCGATTCCAAGTTCCGGATAAGCAGCAATCACCTTGCCATACAAAATATCCATTGCATCCTGCACATTGTAAAATCCGTTGAGTGCAAAACGAGGATCATTATCATAGGCTTCCTGCTTTGACGCAGACCAAAGCTCAGGATAATCAATCGAAAGCTTCTCATAGCCGGCTATTTCGTAATTGTTAAAGTGAGAACTTCCCCAGTCTTCGCCGTTTAAACATTTTGGAGAAACAGCATCGCCAAGGTTTTGATATACATACCGCATTTGCTCGACTTCCAAATACGCCGCAAGGTCAATATATTTATCTCCCTTGCTCAACTCGTCAAAAGTAGTTTTGATCTGCACCCATTCGGGTTCGCCGCCGCGCGCGCTTGCCGCAACCGCGAACACGGAGATCAGCATCAGCACGGACAGCAAAACGGACAAAAAATTTCTTGCAGTTTTCATAAAAATTAACTCCTTTGCATAATTTTTTATATTATATCATGTATGGCTCCGGAACGCAAGCATTTTTTCTGCTTCCGTTCTTTAATATTTGTTTATCGTTTGTTCATTGTTTTTTCATTTTTCTATTGCCTTTTCCGTTTGCCTTTGCTATAATAAGAAAAAACGACGAAGGAGATGACTGCCGTGACCACCCAAAACCGCAGCCGATACTTCCTGCCGAACGGCCTGCGCCGCTGCGCCCGCTACGATACAATCTTTTACGGCGCCTACGCCGGCCCTGGCGCCACCTTTGACATCCGTGTGCGCTTTGATCTCAAGCAAAACATCAACCTGCAAAAGCTGCAAAAGGCCGCCGACAAGGCCATGCGCGCCTACCCGGAATTCGCCGTGCGCCCCGTGCTGCACGAAGGCCGCGTCTGCTACGAGAAAAACGACGCGCCGGTGGTTCTTGCGCCCGACGACGGCAAATGCCGCTACTTCGGCACAGACGACACGAACGGCTACCTGTTCCTCTTCCTTTACGGCGAAAAGCACCTGACGTTTTCGCTCTTTCACAGCCAGACCGACGCCCACGGCATGATCTGCTTCCTCGTCACCGTGATGTGGAACTATCTGGTCGAGATGTTCCCGCCCGCACGGCTGATCGGCACCAGGCTGTTCACAAAGCACGGCATCCGCGCCGACGACAGCCTCTTTTACACCATGGACGACACGGAGCGCTACGATCCGCTGACGAAATTCGCCCGTCCCGGCGAGATCGTTCAACCGGTCGATCCGGAGCGACTGTTCCGTTTCCCGCCGGAGGATGCGCCCAAGGATCATCCCACCTGCCGACTGGTCAATCTGGAGATCTCCAACGACGCCTTTCTCGCAAAGGCCAAGACGCTCGGCACGACCTTCGCCCCCCTGCTTTCCGCCCTGGCTGCCGAAGCGATCCGCGCGTGCTATGATGTGGGCGACCGGGACGTGGTCGTGATCACAACGGCCGACGGACGCCGCGTCCTGCCCTCCAACACACTGGGGAACCTCGCCTACAACGTCCTGCTGCCGGTCTCGCCGGAGACCGCCGCACTTCCCCTGCAGGCGCAGTGCGAAATTCTCGCAAAGCACATGGCGATCCAGCGCACCGAAGAGCACGTGCGCGCCACCTTCCGGGACATTCTGCGCCAGTGCAGCGAAATCGACGCCATGGGCGACATCGACAAAGTCAACGCCTTTTTGACCGGCCCCGATGGCCTTGCAAATTCCATGACGGGCGCCGGCACGGTCTTTCTGACCTATCCCGGCCGCATCACCGACAACCCGATCTCCCGCCTGCTGTTGGAGGGCCTCAGCCCCGGGATGCTCGCCGCCGAGCGCGCCATCGACGTTTACGCCGACCGCGGCAACCTCATCATCCAGTTTTCGCAAAAGAGCGACGACCCCGCCCTGATCGATGCCATGCGCCGCACGCTGGAAAAGCACGGCTTCGCCGTGAACACCCGCGACCTCGGCCGTATGACGCAGAATGTGTTTGATTTCAGCCGGATCAAGCGGATGTGAGCGCTGTTAGCGGTTAGTAAAAATATTCAGGCGGCCAATGGCCGTCCAAGATAAACAACGCCCGCCGGGAAAACCTCCCCGGCGGGTTCATTTAACTGTCGAAAAACGGCAAAAAATGGAGCGGCTGACGGGGCTCGAACCCGCTACCTCCACCTTGGCAAGGTGGCGCTCTACCAGATGAGCTACAGCCGCAAAAATGGTGCTTCCGGTCGGAATCGAACCAACGACACGTGGATTTTCAGTCCACTGCTCTACCAACTGAGCTACAGAAGCGTAAATGGCGACCCGGAACGGGCTCGAACCGTCGACCTCTAGCGTGACAGGCTAGCGTTCTAACCAACTGAACTACCGGGCCATTTTTTGGTGGGAACAACAGGGCTCGAACCTGTGACCCTCTGCTTGTAAGGCAGATGCTCTCCCAGCTGAGCTATGCTCCCTTGTACGTCCGCTCTCGCGCGGCGCTTATATACTATATACGAAAACCGCGCGTTTGTCAAGCGTTTTTCAAAAGTTTTTTGAGTTTTTTTGCAAGTCCGGTTCTCACGCTTTGCCGCCTTTGATCTTCAGCGAACGCAGATACGCTTTTTGCTCCGGCGTGACGCGGAAGCTTTCGACCGCCTTCCGGATCGCCTTGTTGTGCGTCCACGGCGAAAGCCGCCGGTTTTCGAGAAAGGGCAGCGCCGCTTCATACTGCTTGGCCAGCGCGGTCGCAAAGTACCAGGCGATCATCATATTCACATAGTATTCCTCCGAACGCAGGGCGGCGACCATATCGGGATAAGCCGGGGCAAAGTCCTCGTCGAGAAAGTGCTGCATCAGCATACCGACGCCGAAGCGGACGGTGTAGCTCTTTTCCGAAGCCAGCCACGCCGGGATCTGCGCAAGCAGCGCGGCGCGGTGCTTTTTGAACACCTTGGGCGACATCTGGTCGCAGGTGGCCCAGTTGTCGATATAGGGCAAAAAGCGGTTCACCTCGTCCATGCAGCGCTCAAAGTCCTTCATCTCGCAAAGCAGGAAGGCGTGGAGCTGGTTTTCGTCAAAATATGTGTGCGGAAGCTTCTGCAGAAAAGCTGCGGCGTCTTCCGTTTTGCCCAGACGTTTTGCGTAGTCCCGCAGCGCGGGGGTGCGCACGCCGATCAACGTTTCCGGCGCAACTGTGGGGAGGAGCCTGCTTTGAAAGTCGCGGTAGGTCAGGTCCTGCATACGGAAAAGGTCTTCTCTGATTTGTTCAAGCATGGCGTTGTCCTCCCATGGGTGTTCGTTTTGCCGGTTTTCCTGCGCCGCCCGGGCAGAAACCCGCGAATTTTTGCTTTTTTTGTTGAAAAAAAGTGCTCTCTGTGATAGTATAATGGCGTTGCTTGAAAAAAGCAAGCCTTCCGACCGTTTTGACCCGCAAATCACAGATTTTTCCGGAGAAATGCAATGAAAAAGCTGAAATGGATCCCGACCGACACCGCTTCGATCATGTTCACTTCCCTGACGTCAAGAAACTGGGGAAGGACCTTTGCGTTTTCAATGGTCCTGAAAGACGAGATCGACCCGGCGCTGCTGCGCGCCGCGGTCTCGGATGTTTTGCCCCACTACCCCTCGGCGTCGTCCGATCTGCGCAGCGGCTTTTTCTGGCGCTATCAGGCTGTGGTCGACGCCGCGCCGGAGATCCGGCCGGAAGCGCAGCGGCCGCTGATGCCGATCACCGCGCGCCAGAAGGGGCTGCCGAATCTGCGGTTTGTTTACGCCGGGAAAACGGTCACGCTGGAGGCGGCCCACTGCATCGGCGACGGCAGAGGCGTGATGCGCATCTTTGAAGAGATCATGGCGCGGTATGTGTTTCTTCTCGGCGGCGGAAAGGGCGCGTATGTTCCGCTCGGCAGCGCGGACGAAACAACGGAAAACGCCTTTGACACCTACTGCATCAAAGGCGGCGAACAGCCGACCGGACGCAAAGCGCCCGCCTTTCATTTTGCGGAGCATTACGACGCGGACTATCTCCGGCTTTTGTTTGCCGAGATGTCGAAAGACAAGGTCAAAGCCCTCGCCCACAGTCACGGCATGACCATAACGGAATACCTCGGCTCCGTGCTGGTGCTCGGCGTCATTCGCTCGACCCCGGAACCGATCACGCAGCCGATCACGCTCTCCGTCCCGGTGGATCTGCGCCGGTTCTTTCCGACAAAAACGCTGCGCAATTTCACGATCGAATCGCAGATCGCCTTTTCGCCCTGCGGAAAGCGCGACTTCACGCTGAACGAGATCTGCACCGCAATGCAGGGCGCGCTCAAGGCCGAACTGAAAGCGGAAAAGCTCCGCCTTTTCCTGAATCAATTCGGCGCGCTGAAAAACAACCCCGTGCTTCAGGCCGTTCCCTATGCGATCAAAAAGCCGGTTCTGGCCGCGCTTCAAAAAAACGGCCACAAAGACGCCACAACGATCTTTACCAATCTGGGCGAACGCACGCCGCCGGCGCCGCTTTGCGAAAGCATCGAAAGATACCGCTTCATGAACGGAGACACGCGGCGCTACGGCCTGCCCGTCACCTGCTCGTGCGTCAGCTTCGGCGACACGCTCTCCCTGTGCTTCAGCAGAGCGAACCGGGAAACCGCCTGGTTCGACGCCTGCGTCGAAATTCTGCGCGGCGAAGGCCTCGCTGTCACCACAGAGATCCGCGAAGGCGCCGCGCGCTGCACAACGCCGCCAAAGCCAAAAAGAGAACACCTCGGCACGGCGGAAGCCGTAAAAGCCTTCTTCAATGTAAACAAAAGCGGGAAAAAGGAAGACAGGCGAATCCGAAAAAGCTGAAATTGCAGTTCTGCTCCCAGACGCAAACCCTCGAAGGAGGAATCGCCGGGTCCCGCTTCGCTCGCCGCAGGCGAATTCCACTGCGAAGCAATCTCACTCGCCGCAGGCGAATGTCACTGTGCACAACGCAATCTCACTCGCCGCAGGCGAATTTCACTGCGCACAGCGCAATTTCGCTCGGCGCAAGCCGAATTTCACTGCGAAGCAATCTCGCTCGCCGCAGGCGAACATCACTGCGCGCAGCGCAATTTCACGCGGCGCAAGCCGAATTTCACTGCGAAGCAATCTCACTCGCCGCAGGCGAATGTCACTGCGAAGCAATCTCACTCGCCGCAGGCAGCATCATTGGCGAAGCCAACATCATTTGCCCGAAAGGGCAAACATCATTGAAAAAAGCACGCTTTCGCGTGCTTTTTTCATGGTGGAGACGGCGGGAGTCGAACCCGCGTCCGAAAATTCGTCCGCATCTGTTTCTCCGGGTGCAGTCGGTCGTTTCACATTCCCTCTGCGCTGCGCCGCCCGACAGGCTCAGCGGTTCAGTAGT
The DNA here is from genome assembly GCA_902774035.1 of Oscillospiraceae bacterium. Lineage (GTDB taxonomy): Bacteria > Bacillota > Clostridia > Oscillospirales > Acutalibacteraceae > UBA6857. Next base: position 12,304 of record CACYHA010000009.1, read on the forward strand.
CTCTGATGCATGACGGCGGCCGAAACACTCCGCCGTTCACGTTCACTGCTGATCGACGCCCGCATCTTTGCCGCAGTCCTCAAAGCGCGGACGGGCTGCGTTAAGCAGCCTTCAAAACTGTAGTATTGTCAGTTCAATTTAAGGTTGCGCTGTTTTACGTGATCTCGCCTCACGACCCGCTTCAGAAACCTCAAAATCCCCGTCGAAATCCTTTCGTCCCCATTTTTTAGATATTAGATATTTGATCAGAAGGGCGCGGCTTCGCCATGCGCCAAAATTCTGACCTCTGACCGCTGACTGCTGACGACTAACGACTGACCGCTCGCTCCATCGTCCGCTTTGCGTCGCGCTCGGCAGCGGCCTCGCGCTTGTCGTAGTTCTTTTTGCCCTTGCACAGCCCGACTTCGAGCTTGGCGCGGCCGTTGACGAAATAGATCGACAGCGGAATCAGCGTCAGCCCCTGCTGCCTGACCTCGTTGAACAGGCGCCGGATCTCGCGCTTGTGCATGAGCAGCTTTTTCAGGCGCAAGGGGTCGCGATTGAAGATGTTGCCCTGCTCATAGGGGCTGATGTGCATCCCGTTGGCGAAGATCTCGCCGTTTTCGATGTTGCACCACGCGTCCTTCAGGTTCACCTTCCCCGCGCGGATGGATTTGACCTCGGTGCCGAACAGCGCGATGCCGGCCTCGAAGGTCTCCAGCACGAAATAGTCGTGGTAGGCTTTTTTATTCTGCGCCACGCGCGGAATGTCTTTTGCCGGCTTGTTCGCCATGTTCGTCACCTCCGGTTCCGAATGGAAAATTGAAATTTGAAAATTGAAAATTACGGTCGCGGGAAATGTTTCCTAAATCCGCACGTTATCTCCGCGAAAAAGATAAACCGAAAACTTCAGGATTCGTCGATTGTTGAGTCGCTTTATCCCGCGCCGCTTTGTTGCGCCTGCGCTTCACCCAATGTTCAATTTTCCATTTTCCATTTTCAATTAAAGAATTCTTCTCCCCTCCAGCGCACGGGTCAGCGTCACCTCGTCGGCATATTCCAGATCCGCGCCCACAGGCACGCCGTAGGCCAGGCGACTGACCTTGACGCCCATCGGCTTGAGCAGCCGGGAGATGTACATCGCCGTCGCCTCGCCTTCCACGGTGGGGTTCGTGGCCATGATGACCTCCTGCACCTTGCCATCGGCCATGCGCGAGAGCAGCTCCTTGATCGTGATGTCCTCGGGGCCGACGCCGTTCATCGGGGAGATCACCCCGTGCAGCACATGGTAAAGCCCCTCAAATTCGTGCGTGCGCTCAAACGCGATCACGTCGCGGGGGTCTTCCACCACGCAGATCACGCTTTCATCGCGGGCGGTGTTCGAACAGATCGGGCAAAGCTCCGCCTCCGAAAGGTTGCAGCAGCGGCTGCAGCGGCGGATGTTTTCACGCGCGGCGAGAATGCTTTCCGCGAAGGTCTTTGCCTCGGCCTCGCTCAGGTGCAGCACATAAAACGCCATGCGCTGGGCGCTTTTGTGGCCGATGCCGGGCATACGCTCAAACTGTTCGATCAGCTTCGCGAGGGAAGCGACATGATAGCCCGCCATTAAAACGGCAGGTTCAGACCCTGCAGGCCTTCCATCACTTTGCTCATGGCGTCTTCCGCCTTGCGGTTGGCCTCGTTGAGCGCGGCAATGATCAGATCGGACAGCATCTCCACGTCTTCGGGATCGACCACGTCGGGCTGCAGGTTGATTTGCTTGACCTCGTGGGCGCCGGTCACAACGACCTCCACTGCGCCGCCGCCGGCAGACGCGGTGAACTCGGTCTGTTCCACTTCCTTCTGCTGCGCCTCCATCTGGGCCTGCATCTCTTCGATGCGTTTGAGCATGGCAGCGCGGCCGCCGCCCTGATTGCCGGGAATACGTGCTTTCATTGGTTTATGTCTCCTTTTCAATTAATCAGCATATTTCAATTTTCAATTTTCAACTTTCATTTACTTTCACTCCCCCGTCCTTTGCCGCCTGCAAAATCGCCTCCAGCGGCGAGGGAGCGGAGGTCTCCGGCGCGGGCTGCGCCGGTTTCGGCTGGCTGAAGATGCCCAGGCGCATCTTTTGGCCGGTCACGCGCTGAACGGCCTCGCGGATGTCGCGCGCGTGGTTGCCGGAACGGATGAACATCGGCAGCGAAGGGTTGTCGCTTTGCAGCAGAACGAAATCGCCGCGCAGCACCGCCGAAGAGTTCATCAGCACGCCCCAGAGGGGCTTGTTCAGTTCGGCCAGCACCGAAAGCACCTGCGGCCAGAGCTCAAAATAGCGGTCCTCCTGCGGCGCGGGGTCTGCGGGCGCAGATGGCTGCGGTTCGGGCTGCGGCCGTGATTCGGGCTGCGGCGCGGGGTCTGCGGAAGGTTCCGGCGCAGGTTCTGCGGCCGAGGGAACCGGTTCGTGCGGTTCGGCGGGCGCCGTCTGCTGCGGCTGTACGCTTGCCGGCTGCGGTTCCGTCTGCGCCGGAAAAGCGGCGCCGGCGCGCAAAGCGCCTTCCAGCGCGGCAATCCGTCTGCGCAGCGCCTGCAGGTCGTCGCTGACAGCCGGGGACGCCATGCGCAGCAGCGTCATCTCCAGTTCGATGCGCCGGTTGACGCCTTTTTTGATGTTCGCGCCCGCCGTCTGCAGCGCGTCAATACAGGCGAGAATGGCCTCGAGGGTAAAGCGGCCGCTCTGGGCGCGATAGTCGTTCAGCTCCTGGGCGGTGCAGATCAGCACGCTGTCCGCCGCCTTCACGGTTTTGACGATCATCAGGTTGCGGAAGTGCAGCGTCAGTTCGGCGCACAGGCGTTCCATGTCGCAGGAAGCGGCATAGAGGCTGTCCAGCAGCTCCATGGCCTTTGCCGCGTCGCCGGAGGCAACGGCGTCCGAAAGGGCGAACAGGTGGCCGCGTCCGGTCATTCCGGCGACCTTCGTCACCAGCTCCGCCGTCACATGGCTGCTCTGGCCGATGCACTGATCCAGCGTGGAAAGCGCGTCGCGCATACCGCCGTCCGCCAGACGGGCGATCAGAACGGCTGCGTCGTCATCGAGCGTGAAGCCCTCCGCCCCGGCAATGAACTGCATCCGGGAGATCATGGCCTCCGGCGACACGCGCTTGAAATCGAAGCGCTGACAGCGGGAAAGGATCGTCACGGGGAGCTTGTGCACCTCTGTTGTCGCCAGAATGAATTTGACATGGGCCGGCGGCTCTTCCAGCGTTTTGAGCAGCGCGTTGAACGCGCCGATGGAGAGCATATGCACCTCGTCGATGATATAGACGCGGAATTTGCAGTTCACCGGCGCAAACGAGGATTCGTCACGGATGTCGCGGATGTTGTCCACACCGTTGTTGGAGGCGGCGTCGATCTCCACCACGTCGAGGATCGCGCCGGAATCGATGCCCCGGCAGATCTCGCATTCCCCGCAGGGATTGCCGCCGTGGGGATGCAGACAGTTGACCGCCTTGGCGAGGATCTTGGCGCAGGTGGTTTTGCCCGTGCCGCGCGAGCCGGTGAACAGATAGGCGTGGGAGAGCTTGCCGCTCTCGATCTCATGGGCAAGGGTGGTGGTGATATGCTCCTGCCCGACCACATCGGAAAACACCTGCGGCCGATATTTGCGATACAGCACCTGATACACTTCGAACACCCCTTGCCTATAAAAATAGGGCAAGTCCCTTGCGCTTGGTCATGCAACGGCAGGCGTGAGCTGTGTCGCACAGACGTTCCTCTTAATGCTGCTCGGTTCCCCGCCTGACATGGTTCGTGGTGTTCTGTCGCACAGAACCCACCGTCACATGACCAAACTCAAGTTGACTTACCCGTATGCTATCGCATACATTGGTATTATACCCGATTTTTTCCGAAAAATCAAGGGGGAGAGGAAATTTTTTCGAGGGATTCGACAGACAGAGGAAGGGATAAAATGAGGAAGGGAAAAATGAAAGCTGAAGGGAACAGCATTCCACGAAAAGGTGCGTCGCACATGAAGCGCAGCAAAACAAAGCGTGTCGGCCGCCCGGTGACGGATGAGACAAACCATTGCGGCACAGTCGCTGCCGCGCAGCCCATTGAAACGAAAAAAGACTTTGCGCGTTCGGCTGAAAGGCTGACCGCTAACCGCTCACAACTAAAACGCCCGCCGAGGTCTCCCGCGGCGGGTTGGATTCAAATGGGGTATGCTCAGCCTTCCAGCGAGAAGCCGCCCGCGATCATTTCCTTGATCCGGTTCACCAGCGTGCGGATGGCGTTGATGATCCGCTGCAGCAGGCCGGAAAAGCCGCCCGCCAGAACGTCTTCGCTGTCGGAGGGCTGCTCGGGCTTGCTTGTTTCGTCGGTCAGCGGCAGGAACTTGACCTTTGACACGGCGGCAGCGGTCTGCGCCGTGGAGTTCTGCGCGCCGTAGATCGTGACCCAGGGCGCGCTCGTCAGCGCAACGACCGTCTGGCCGCCTGCTCCGTCAGACACAACGGCCTGCGGCGCTTCGCCGAGCACAAAGGAATACGCGGCGGGAGCGTTCACCAGCGCGGCGGCAGCAGACTGCATCGCGGCTATTTTTTCGGCAACCGCAGGGGAAAACTCGGTCTGCGCGGCGGAAACGAGCGTTCCTTCTTCATCGAACACGGCCGGCGTATAGGCGCCGATCTCCTGCACATTTTTCAGTGACAGGCCGAGCTTCGTGTTCACGCGGGCAAGCAGTTCCTTGACTGTGCCGTCCGCCGTTGCGGATCTCGTGAGAAAATAGCGGTTTGCAAGCGCGGTCTGTTCGGACTCCTCGTTCTGGATTTCCGCAAGGGCGGCCACTCTCGCTTTTTCGTTTTCTATCTGTTCGGCTTCTGCGATGCGCAGGTCTCTTTGCGCGAGCTGCTCGTTCAGAGCGAGGAGCACATTCAGCAGATAGACCGCCGTTTCGGCGTTTTTCGAGGCCGCCATCGCGTCAGTGTTCAAAAGGGCGTCGGGTTTTGCCGGAACGGCGTTCGCGTCCGCAAAACCGGCGAGGGTGATGCTGTGGCGCAACGCAAGGTTCGGGTTCGAGATCACGATCTTTTGCGCCATGCCGGCATTCAGCGCGTCATCGTCAAGATCCGTCAGCGTTGCCGGCAGATAAATGGCGCGGGGCAGATAGGGAATGGCAAGAGAAACGGAAAACGCCGCTTCGGGGATCGAGGTGATGCCCTCTTCGATCACGATGGAGCGAATGATCTGATACAGCTCGCGGTAGTAGGTCTTTGCGTCCAGCACACCGGCATTCAGCGCATGTTTCAGCGTCGGGGCGTCGGCATAGCCGTATTTCTTCGCGAGCTGATCTTCCAGCGCCGGATACCAAGGGAAGGAACGCGCGTTGAGCGTCTTGGTCTCGGTCTGAAAAGCGCCGGTCTGCGGTTGAAAGTTCAGGTTGTCCAGCGGGAACTGCACGATCTGGGGCTGCAGCACGCCCTGCCCGCTGAGAGTCAGCGTGCCGTCGGCGTAGCTCCAGTTGATGTTGTCGCCGCAGGGGCCGTAGGCGGCAATGCCGTCGGCGGCAAAGGACACGGTTGCGAGCGCGGACACCGAGAGCAGAACAAACAGCGCGCTCAGCAGAACGGACAGGATCTTTTTGGATGTTTTCATAATGAATGCTCCTTTACAAGAAAAATGGGGCTGTTGCGGATCAGATTTTTTTCAGGCGGATCACGTTCCAGGACAGGGGCGCGAGGGCGAATTCCTGCACCGGGCTGTATGTGCCGGAAAGGGGGCTTGTCTTTGGCTTGACCGGGGCGCTGTCCTTTGTGTTGACCGCCGCAAGGTCAAAGCCCGCCAGAGAGATGTGTTCGAACGGCACATAGCCGGGGAAGTCTTTCAGATTCAGCGAAACGCGGTTTTCCTCTTCAAAATCGCGATTGACGGCAAAGAGGGTCACGGTCTCGTCCGCCTCGTTCCAGACCGCCAGCGCGTCCACGTCGCCCACATCGGTGAAATCCTTTGTGTCGTGCTTCGTGGTTTCCAGCAGCGTCTGCAGAGCGATGCCGCGGCCGTAGCGCGAGGCGTGCAGGTAAGGATAGAAAATCGTCTGCGCCCAGGCTTTGCCGCCGTTTTCCGTCATGATGGGCGCAATGACATTGACAAGCTGGGCGAGGCAGGCGACCTTCACGCGGTCGCAGTTTTTGAGCAGCGTGATCAGCATCAGACCCACCACCAGCGCGTCCGCAAAATCATAGACGTCCTCCAGAATGTGGGGCGCTTCGCTCCATTTTTCAAACGCTGCGCCGTGGGAATGGTACCAGACGTTCCATTCATCCAGAGAGAGATGGATCTTGTGCTTGCTGTGGCGCTTGCCCTTGATATAATCGCACACGCAGACGACCGTCTTGATATAATTGTCAAGATCCAGCGTTTTGGCAAGGAAGTTTTTCACATCGCCGTCGCTGCAGTCGAAATAGCGGTGCAGCGAAACATAATCCACCTTGTCGTAGCAGAGATCGAGCGAGGTGGCCTCCCATTCGCCGAAGGTTGCCATGTGGCTGCTGGACGAACCGCAAAGCACCGTTTCGATCGAGGGATCGACCCATTTCATGAGCTTTGCGGCCTCGTTGGCTGCGCGGCCGTATTCCGCGGCGGTCTTGTGACCCATCTGCCAGTCGCCGTCCATCTCGTTGCCCAGGCACCAGAGCTTGATGCCGTGGGGCTGCTCGACGCCGTGGCTGCGGCGCAGGTCGCTGTAATAGGTGCCGCCGGGATGGTTGCAGTATTCCACAAGGTTGCGTGCGTCGTCGGCGCCGCGGGTGCCGAGGTTGACCGCCATCATCGCTTCGGTGTTCGCCTTTTTGCACCAGCGCATGAACTCGTTGGTGCCGAAACGGTTCGATTCCGTGGTTGCCCAGGCCAGCTCCAGCCGGCGCGGACGCGCCTCGATCGGGCCGACGCCGTCCTCCCAGCGGTAGCCGGAAACAAAGTTACCGCCGGGGTAGCGCACAATGGGCACGTCGATCTCGCGGATCAGCGCGAGCACGTCGCGGCGAAAGCCCTCTTCGTCCGCATCCGGATGGCCGGGCTCATAGATGCCGCCATATACGGCGCGGCCGAGATGCTCGATAAAGGAGCCGAAAATGCGCGGATCCACCTTGGCGATCCGATAGTCTTTGGAGATGGTGATCTTGGACTGTTTCATGGAAAAGCTCCGTTTCGCTGGTATTTTTTTCATTATACCCGACTTGGCGGGAAAAAGCAATGATTTTTCCATAAAAAATAAAGACCGCGCGGGGATTCCGTGCAGCCTTTGCTATTCATTCCGATCGCCGGATGCTTTCAACAAATGTGTCCATCTCGCCGAAGATAACCTCCACGATAATCGACCAGTTGATGCCTTCGTAATCGTGCACCAATCTGTGCCGCAGACCCGAAACAAGATTCCACGGGATCTCCGGCCGCGCGTCTTTATAGTCCGCACTGATCTGATAGACCTGCTCTCCGATGTTATACAGCGGCGTTGTTACCGCCCATTGCGAAAACTCATCCGACAAAAGCGTTTCTTTTGTGATCTGATGCTCGTCCATCTGCGCTTTCAGTTTTTCCCAGAGGTCAATGATCTTTTTGATCCGTTCTTTGTCTGATCTCAGCACGCGATCCTGACCCCCTCTTTCATCAGCGCTTCGTAAAAGGGGGTACCGGGCGTCACTTCGCAAAGCTCAAAAGCGTCAACCGCTTTTCCGGTCATCTGGCGCAGATCTTCTGCAAAAGCAAAAATGTTCGTCTTTTTGAAGTTTTCGCCGCCGATCACGAGAATGTCGATGTCGGAATCCGCCGTTTCCTCGCCGCGGGCATAAGAACCGAACAGCAGCGCGGCCTGGGCATGATAGCGCACCAGCAGACGCTTCACCGCTTCTTCGATCTCCGCTCTTGAAAGCATGACGTTCGCCTCCTCCTTTTTTCTTCATTATACCCGACTTGGCGGGAAAAAGCAATGATTCCGGCGCAAAATCAGTTGACTTTTTTTCAGAAATCCTGTAAGATAAACTGGAATCCAAACCAAAGGAGCCATGTATATGAAAGATATCAGCGCAAAGATCGCGGCTTACGGGGTCGTGCCCGTTGTCGTGCTCAATCATCCCTCCGAAGCGCGTCCCCTTGCCCGGGCGCTTCTGGCCGGCGGTCTGCCTGTGGCGGAGGTCACCTTCCGCACCGACGCCGCCGAAGAATCCATCCGCATCATCACCGAAGAATTTCCGGAACTGTTTGTCGGCGCAGGCACCGTTCTGACGACCGAGCAGGTCGACCGCGCCGTTGCCGCCGGCGCGAAGTTCATTGTCTGCCCCGGCTTCGATCCGGAGATCGTGGACTACTGCATCGCGAAGGACATCCCCGTCTTCCCGGGCTGCACCACCGCTTCCGAGGTCGCCTGGGGCGTCAAGCGCGGGCTGACGAACCTCAAGTTCTTCCCGGCGGAGCAGTGCGGCGGCGTGGCGACGATCAAAGCGTTGTGCGCAGCCTATGTCGGCGTGAAATTCATGCCCACCGGCGGCATCGGCCCGAAGAACCTCGAAACCTATCTGTCCTGCGACAAGATCCTTTGCTGCGGCGGAAGCTGGATGGTGAAGTCCGACCTGATCAAGGCCGGCCGGTTCGACGAGATCGAACGCCTGACAAAAGAAGCCGTGAACATGGCGAAGGCAATTCGCAATTAAATTTTGCAATGAAGGGGCGCCGCCTATGGCGAAGCGCCGAAAGTGTTCTGGAAAAAGTCAGAATCGACGAGTGTAAAAGCATTCAGCTTCTTTCTTTTGCGGACGAAATGTCCGGATCGAAGCGGCTTTGAACCCGCGACATCCATTGCGAATGACGAATAAAAACGAACGGAGGTACCCTATGAACCTGAACTTAAAATCCGACGCCGCCTTTGACGCCGTATCCCTCGGCGAAGTCATGCTGCGCCTCGACCCCGGCGAAGGCCGCATCCGCACCGCCCGCACCTTCCGCGCCTGGGAAGGCGGCGGCGAATACAACGTCGTGCGCGGTCTGCGCCGCTGCTTCGGCCTGAAAACCGCCGTCATCACCGCCTTTGCCGAAAACGAAGTCGGCTATCTCATGGAGGACTTCATCCTGCAGGGCGGCGTGGACACCTCTCTGATCAAGTGGATGCCCACCGACGGCATCGGCCGCATCTGCCGCAACGGGCTCAACTTCACCGAGCGCGGCTTCGGCATCCGCGGCGCCGTCGGCTGTTCCGACCGGGCAAACACCGCCATTTCCAAAGCCACGCCGGAGGACTTTGACTTCGATTACATCTTCGGCACCCTCGGCGTAAAGTGGCTGCACACCGGCGGCATCTATGCCGCGCTGAGCGAGCAGTCCTGCGAAACGGTCCTCGCCGCGATCAAAACCGCCAAGAAATACGGCACCGTGGTCTCCTACGACCTCAACTACCGCCCCTCCATGTGGAGCGCCATCGGCGGAAAGGAAAAGGCGCAGCAGGTCAACAAAGAGATCGCGAAGTATGTGGATGTCATGATCGGCAACGAGGAGGATTTCACCGCCTGCCTCGGCTTTGAGATCGAGGGCAACGACGAAAGCCTCAAGACACTCAACCTCGACGGCTACAAGAAGATGATCAACAAAGCCGCCGCGACCTACCCGAACTTCAAGGCGGTGGCCACGACCCTGCGCACGGTCAAAACCGCCACGGTCAACGACTGGAGCGCCATCTGCTGGGCCGGCGGCGAGATCTTCAAGGCCAAGGATTACAACGGCCTCGAGATCCTCGACCGCGTGGGCGGCGGCGATTCCTTCGCCAGCGGCCTGATCTACGGTCTGATGACCACCGGCGACGCGGAGCTGGCCGTGAACTACGGCGCGGCGCACGGCGCATTGGCCATGACCACCCCCGGCGACACGACCATGGCCCGCAAAAAGGAAGTGGAAGCCCTCATGGGCGGCGCCGGTGCGAGAGTGCAGCGGTAAGAGCGAATTGGAAATGGAAAATGGAAAATTGAAAATTTCAAAAAAAGATGCCCCTGACAGTCGGGGGCATTTTTGCATACGATGCACTATGATAATAAAATGGCCCCGCCGAATCTCATGAAGTGAACCATTTTGTGCTGTCCGCACAAAATGGTTCACTTCAACCTCCCCGGCGGGTTCCTTTGACGGATGACTACCGACTACTGACTACCGACGATCGACTATTCCAAAATATAAATTTCCACATTCCGGCGGCCGAAGCGTTCGCAGTCGCTCTCCCGGTGCATATACAGATCCACCATGGTGTCGCTGGTGTGGATGAAGCCGCCGGTGTCCCGGGCTTCGGCGTAGCCGTAGATATACTGGCCGTCGGTGGAGACGATGTACATCTTCGTGCCGTAGGGAATCTCCCGCGGGTCGACCGCCACACGGCCGGGCAGAACGCTGTAGCCGGTGGAGGTGCCCCCGCCGCCGCTGTAGGCCGTGGCCTCTCCCACGAGCTTCTTTTTGTAGTTCACGGGCTTGCCGTTGACGTCCACGGGGATGTCCAGCGCCGCAGGCAGCTCGGAGATCGCGGGCCGGTCGGCAAGGCCGCTCACGCCCACGCTCCCCTTGGGGATCAGACCGGTTTTGACGCCGATGAGCAGGACCTCCGACAGCGGCTCCTTTGTCACGGCTTCGCCCAGCTTCAGGCGGCTTTTGACCTTGCCGTCCACGGTCTTTTCCAGGTAATAGATCGTGCGCTCGCCGCTCTGGCCCTCCTGGAGCACCTGTCCTTCCCCGAGATACAGGGTGTCCGTCGGCATCTCCTCGGTCGGGAAGGCGATCTTTTTCTTTTTCGCCGTTTCCCGGAAGGCCACGCGGCGCACGCGCAGTTTCATGCCCTTTTGCAGCGCGTCGTCCAGCGGCCGGGTGACGGTATCGTTCGGGCCGAGGATCACTCCGGCGGCGGCCAGAGCGTCCGCAACGGTTCCGTGGGTCTTGACGGTCTGCGTTTTCCCGTCGCAGATCACCTGCACCTTCACCGTCTGTTTCAGCGCCTCCTGCCGCGCCTGCTTCGCAAGCTCAAAAACGGCCTGCTGCAGCGGTTCGTTTTCCAAAACGCCCTCCAGAACCACGCCCAGGTCGTCTTTGCTGTGGCGCTCGACGCGGATGCTGCCGAAGGGCAGCGCCTCGGAAAAATCATCCAGATTCACCTTGTCGTATTTTTCGGGAGCAAAGGCGGTTTTTGCAAGGATCCGCGCGGGATCCGCCGTCAGCGAGAGCACCGTTTTGTGTTCGTCGCCGCAAACGACCCGCGTCACCCGGGGAAACACGCCGAAGAACGCGCAGCCTGCCATGGCAAACAGCACGCAAAGCACGGCTGTCCAGACAAGGAGCCGCCGCGTTTTGTTCGGCGTTTTGTTTTGCTTCGGCTGTTTCCGCATGGCTGCACCTCCTTCGGTTTTTGTCTGTCGCATGAGAAGTAAATAATATTATACCGCAAAAAGTTGTTTTTGTCAAATTTTACCAATTTTCGCCCCTTGTTTCTCTTGTTTTTTAGGAGAACAAAAGTTCTTGTTTTGCTTGACAAAGCAGAATATTTGTTCTAAAATAGAATTGTACACGGAGGCGGAGTTCCTTTGTACCCGCTGATTCACTCGATGTGTGAAGATTTGCCGTCAAGATTTTCGCATCTGAGGGAAGCAGCGATTACCTTTCCGCCCGGCCCCGACGTGTATTTTTTATTTTTCCAAAAGGAGGATCCTCATGACGACCATACCCATCCAAATCTCCGGCAAGATCGCGACCTGCGAGAAGCACTATGTCATCTCGTCCAACAGCGATTATCAACTGGAATTCACCTTTGACAGCGCATGGGACGGCGTCTCCGTGAAAACCGCGCGGCTGATTTTCGACGATCAGCGCGCCGATCTGGTCTTCACGGGGAACACCGTTGCCCTGCCGCGGATCCCGGTCTGCGCCCGGCTGTTTGTCGGCGTGTTCTGCGATACGCTGGCCTCCACCGCCACGGAGATCGGCTGCATCTCCTCCGTCGCCGACAGCGAGGCGTCCCCTGTGAGCGAATTCACGCCCGGCCAGTATGACCAGCTCGTCGCCCTGCTCAACGCCGCCCGCCTGCGCCAGATCGACGCCGTTACCCGCACAGGCAACACCGTGACCGCCGCCTATACCGACGGCACGAGCGACAGCTTTGCGCTTTTTGACGGCGTTTCCGTGCAAAGCGCCGCCGTGGACGCCGCCGGGAACCTGACACTCACGCTCAGCGACGGCAGCACCCTTGCCTGCGGCAATGTCCGCGGCCCGAAGGGCGACGCCTTCACCTACGCCGATTTTACCCCGGCGCAGCTCGCCGCGCTCAAGGGCGCGAAGGGCGATAAAGGCGACCCCTTCACCTTTGCGGACTTCACCCAGGCGCAGCTCGGCGCCCTCATCCAGGGCGTCTATGACCGGCTGCCCGCAGCGGAAGGAGGCTCGTTCTGATGGCGACGCTCAAAGTAAACAGCGCATCCCTGACTTCCATTGCGAACGCTCTGCGCACCGCCGGAAACACCGCCGACGAGCTCACCTTTCCCGCCGGCTTTGTCAGCGCGATCGAAAGCCTTTCCGGCAGCACGGGCGGCGTGCAGATGGCCGTCGGCACGCAGACGCTTTCCAGCGCCGCCAGCCTGACCGTCGAAAACCTGCCCTTCACCCCGAATCGGGCGGTTTTGTTGCTCATTCGCCGCTCCACCACCAAGGGCGTGCTGGTCAACGCCGTTTCCGATCCCGGGAGCTCCGCCACGGCCTACGGCACCTATACCAATTCCACCAGCGGCTATATCAGCACCATCAACACCAACAATTTCACCTTCGGCCAGAACAGCATGACCTACACCGCCGCCTCCACCTACACGATCTACGGCATCTACCTCTATCTGGTCTGGCGCGACGAGGAGGCCGCGTAACATGGCAAATTATCTGACCTATCCCATGAAAACCATGCGCATCACCCAAAGCTACACCGGCGCGGTCTCCCATCTTCCCCACACGACGGGATCGCCGAAGGATTACCCGATCGACGACGGCGGCAAAGACGGCGGCAAGGACGCGATCTTCTGCCCCTGCGACGAAGTCAAGGTCTTTCGCGTCTACGGTGTCGGGGAAACGGGCGTCAACACCCTGTTTTTGCAGTCGCAGACCAAGGTGGATTTTGCCGACGGCACGCGCGACTTTTTCTGCGCTCTGCTGACCCACCCGGACGACGCGGATCTTTCCGCTCCGGCCCTTGGCAAAACCTTTTGCCGCGGGGAAGTGATCACCCGCGAGGGCAGCGACGGCGCGAGCGGCAACCACATCCACCTTTCCGCGGGCAAGGGCCGGGTGACCGGCACCGGCTGGCGGCAGAACAGCCGCCGCAAATGGGTGCTCACCTGCACCGGCGGCGCCTGCAGACCGGAGGAGCTGTTCTTTGTTGACCCGGCGTTCACCGAGGTTAGGGACAGCAAGGATCTGAAGTTCCGCATCCTGCCGACGGCAAAGGGCGGAAAGCGCGTTTTTGCGCCCGGAGTCTACCGCGTCGCCGACGCCGACATCCTCAACGTGCGCACCGGTCCCGGTCTGCGCCACCCGAAGCAAACCTTTGCGCTTTTGAGCCGGGACGCGCAGCGCAGGGTGCTGCGTCTTGCCGGCCGGCCGGTGGACGGCTACTGCAGGGGGCTTTGCTTCACCGTGACCCAAGTGGAAAACGGCTGGGGCAAAACGCCGAGCGGCTGGGTGTGTCTGGACTACTGTGAACGGATGTGAGCCTATGAACGACACCGTTCTGATCGCCCTGATTTCCCTGCTTGGCACCCTCAGCGGCACCTTTGCCGGCATCCTCACCGCCAACAAGCTGACCGCCTTCCGCATCGAGCAGTTGGAAAAGAAGGTGGAAGCTCTTGCCGTGCTGGCCGAGCGCACCTGCGTGCTGGAGACCAAATCCAAGCTGCAGGATGAAAAAATCTCTGCCGCCGACCGTCGCATGGACGCCCTGGAACATAAAAGAACCGTAAGCTGAAAGGAATCGCCGATCAACTCGGCATGTAAATTTTTTCCGCCAGGATTTGCACGCCCGCGTGAATCAGCGATTACGAAAGGAGAATTCTATGAAGATCGATCTGACGCTGATCATCGAAGCCGTCCTCGCCCTTTTGAGCGCCGTGCTCACCGCCTTTGTGCTGCCCATGCTGCGCCGGAGGCTTTCCGACGAACAGACCGAGCGTCTGCGCACCTGGGTGCAGGTGGGGGTTGCCGCCGCAGAACAGCTCTTCGGCAGCAAAACCGGCCAGCAGAAGAAGGATTATGTCCTTTCCCTCCTGCTGAGCAAGGGGCTCGTCGTCGACGTGGACGAAGTGAACGCGATGATCGAAAGCGAAGTACACAACTTAATTCGGAATACGGAATGCGGAATTCGGAATTAAGGTCGCGGGAAAACAATCAGTTGTCGAAACAAACCACCCGCGAAAACACAATAACATAAACCGAACAATCCGTTAATCAAAAAAGACAGGGCTGCTGCAAGAACGCATAAGCGCAGGCGCAACAGCCCTGTCCATTTTCAATTCATTGTTGTGCTTTGCTTATCTGTCTTCCCGGAAGTACGCCAGGCCGAGGCTCGCCGGAGGCTGGGTCTCGCGCTTTTTGCGCATACTGATGGCGATCAGCACGATCACGGTCACCACATAGGGCGCCATTTTGATCAGCTCCTGCGTGCTCATGTTCATCGGGATGATGTTGTTGAGATAGTTGTGCACGATGTACAGTCCGCCGAAGAGGATGGAGCCGAGAATGCCGATGTTCGGGCGCCAGACGGTGAAGATGACCAGCGCAATGGCCAGCCAGCCGCGATCGCCGAACGCGTCGTTGGACCAGACGCCGCTGGCGTAGTCCATCACATAGTACAGACCGCCCAGACCGGCGATCATGCTGCCGACACAGGTCGCAACATACTTATACTTCGTCACGCTGATGCCCGCCGCGTCCGCCGTTGCCGGGCTTTCGCCCACGGCGCGCAGGTTCAGGCCCGTGCGGGTGCGTTTGAGCATAAAGCCGACCACGATTGCCACAAGGATGGCAAAGTAAGCCAGAAAGCTGTAGGACAGAAAGACCTCGCCGAACCAGCCGCATTTGTCCGCAAAGGGCAGGGTTTTCGAAAAGTACTTGCTCGTCAGGCTCAGGGTGATGGACGGCACATCCGTCTTGACCAAAGTGATCAATGAGCCGCCGAAGAAGTTGCCGAAGCCGATGCCGAAGGTGGTCAGCGCAAGGCCGGTCACATTCTGGTTGGCGCGCAGGGTCGTGGTCAAAAAGGCGTAGATCAGGCCCATCAGGAAGGAGCCGAGCAGGCAGGCAAGCAGCGGGATCGCAACGATCAAAAAGGCGTTGGGGCTGCTCTTGTCCGCCAGAGAGTTTTCATAGAGGAAGGAACCGATGACGCCGGAGATGCCGCCGACATACATGATGCCGGGGATACCGAGGTTCAGGTTGCCGCTCTTTTCGGTGATGATCTCGCCCGTGGAGCCGAAAAGCAGCGGAATGCCCTGCATGACGGCGCGGTGAAGGAAGGATGTGATCATTGCGCAGCCACCTCCTTGCGGGAACGGAATTTAACGGTATAGTTGATGAAAAATTCGCTGCCGATGATGAAGAAGATGATGATGCCGGTGATGATGTCGGAGAAGGAATCGTTCAGCCCGAAGACCGTGGAGATCTCCGTGGCGCCCTTCTGCATGAAAACGATCAAGAGCGACGTGAGCACCATGTACAGCGGATTGAATTTTGCCAGCCACGAGACCATGATCGCCGTGAAGCCGCGGCCTGCCGCCGTGTCGCGGGTGATCGTGTGGTCTGTTCCCGAAACGAGCAGCAGACCCGCAACGCCGCACAGGGCGCCGGAGAGCAGCATCGTGCGGATGATGACTTTTTTGACATTGATGCCGATGTAGCGGGCGGTGTTTTCGCTTTCGCCGACCACTGTCAGCTCATAGCCGTGCTTGCTGAAGCGCAGGTAGATGTACATGAACACGGTCAGCGCCGCCACGATGAGGATGTTCAGCAAATAGCCGTGCTTGCCGAGAGCGGGCAGCCAGCCGGCCTGCGTCGTCGCGTTGATCACGCCGATCTTGCCGCTGCCCTTGGGCACCGACCAGATATAGACGAAATAGGCGACGATCTGCATGGCGATGTAGTTCATCATCAGGGTGAACAATGTCTCGTTCGTGTTCCAGATCGCCTTGAAGACGGCCGGGATCACCGCCCAGACCGCGCCCGCAACGATGGAGGCGACCACAACGACCGCCAGCAGCACCGCCGGCGGGAGCTTGTCGCCGAAGAGGATCATGCAGCTCGCCGTCGCAAGACCGCCCATGAGCACCTGACCTTCGGCGCCGATGTTCCAAAAGCGCATTTTGAATGCGGGCGTGACCGCCAGCGACACACACAGCAGCATGGCCACATTCTGCAGCAGACCCCAGATGCGCCGGGGCGTTCCGACGGCGCCCTTGATCATGGTCGCGTAGATCTGGAAGGGATTGTCACCCGTGAAAAGCACGATGATGACCGCGCAAAGGATCAGAGAAGCGACCACCGACAGCACGCGAATCAGCCACGATTTCCAACCGGGCAGGGCGGCGCGCTTGCTGATGTGCACAAGCTGTTCGCGGTTTGCTTTTTCCTTGTTCATTGGGCAGCGTCCTCCTTTCCGTGGTGAACCTTGGTCATGAGCAGACCCAGTTCTTCTTTGGTGGCGCCGCGGCCGTCGACGATGCCGGTGACCACACCGCCGCTGATGACCAGGATTCGGTCGCACAGCTCGGTGAGCACGTCGAGGTCTTCGCCGACAAAGATGACCGCCACGCCGTTTTCCTTTTGCTCGGTGAGCAGGTTATAGATCATGTAAGAGGAGTTGATATCCAGGCCGCGCACGGGATAGGCAGCCATCAGCACCGTGGGCGACGCGGCGATCTCGCGGCCGACCAGCACCTTTTGCACATTACCGCCGGAGAGCCGGCGCACCGGGGTCTGCACGCCCGGCGTGACGACCTTCAGGTCCTCGACCACGCGCTTTGCAAGATCCTGCGGCGCCTTGCGGCGCACAAACGCGCCGGAGCCCGCACGGTAGGAGCGCAGCATCATGTTGTCCGTAATATCCATCGAGCCGACCAGACCCATGCCCAGACGGTCCTCGGGAACGAAGGAAAGGCGCACGCCGAGGTTTTTGATCTGCATCGGCGTTTTGTTGCGCAGGTTTTCCTCCTCGCCGGTCTTCGGGTCATAATAGAGGATGCTGCCGCTCTTGAGCTGCTGCAGACCGGCAATGGCCTCGAGCAGTTCCTTCTGTCCGCTGCCGGAGATGCCGGCGATGCCGAGGATCTCCCCGGAATTCGCGGTAAAGTTCACATTTTTGAGAATGCTGCGGCCGTCGTCGCTGAGCACGGTCACGTTGGTCAGCGAAAGGCGTTTCACGCAATTTTTCGGCTCGGAACGGGCGATGTTCAGGCTCACCTTCTGGCCGACCATCATCTCGGTGAGGATGCTCTCGTTGGCCTCGGCGGTGTCAATCGTGCCAATGTATTCGCCCTTGCGCAAAACGGACACGCGGTCGGAGATAGCGAGCACCTCGTTCAGCTTATGGGTGATGATGATGATCGCCTTGCCGTCGTCGCGCATCCGGCGCAGAACGGCAAAGAGCTTGTCGATCTCCTGGGGGGTGAGCACGGCCGTCGGCTCGTCGAGGATCAGGATGTCCGCGCCGCGGTAGAGCGCCTTGACGATCTCCACGGTCTGCTTTTCCGAAACGGACATTTGATAGATCTTTTTCGTCAGGTCGATCTCAAAGCCGTATTTTTCGCAGGTCTCCTGCACGACCTTTGTCGCCGCCCTGAGATCGAACTTGCCTTCGTTGATGCCCAGCACAATGTTTTCCACCGCAGAGAACACGTCGATCAGCTTGAAATGCTGATGGATCATACCGATCTTATAGCGGTAGGCGTCCTTGGGCGAATGGATGACCGCCTCCCTGCCGCCGATGAAGATCTTTCCCTCGTCCGGGTGATAGATGCCGGAGATCATGTTCATCAGCGTGGTCTTGCCGCTGCCGTTTTCGCCGAGGATCGAAAGGATCTCGTGGTTATACACGGTCAGCGAAACATTTTTGTTGGCAACGATCTGCCCGAAAACCTTGGTGATGTTTTTCAGTTCAATGGCCGGTGATTTGTCCAAGCAGTATTCCCCCTATCAGAAACAGATTTTAGATGTCAGATTTCAGATAATATTTCTATCTGCTATCTAAAATCTAACATCTAAAATCTAAATTGCCGGGCGGTGCAGATGACTGCATCCGCCCGGCAGCGCTTTGAGCTGGTTGAAATTAGCCGAATTTTTCGTTGAGCAGGGTGATGCCGTCGATGCGAAGATCGAAATACGGCGCAGAACGATGCTCGGATTCATGGAAGTAACCGTCCGCGATGACCTCGGTGTCCGGGGTATAAGCAGCGTCGGAATCCACGTCTGCAAGATAGGAGGTCAGGGTCTCGCCGCCAACGGTGAACGCAGCGGTATCGAACACCTTGATGCTGCCGTCGGCAAGGCCGGCCTTGACTTCTTCGATCTTTTCGACCGTGCCGGGCGCGGCAACGGCGGTGTTGATCTCGGTGAGGGCGACGGAGCCGGTCTCAAGGGTGCCGGTCCAGTCGGCGTCGATCTCTTCGCCGTTCATCGCGGCCTTGATCGCGTACTCAAGGTACGGGGTCCAGTCGATGCGGGAGGAAACGATAAAGGTGTTCGGGCAAGCCTCTTTTGTGCTGCCGTTGTAGGAGACGTCGGGGACGCCGGCGTTTTCGCAGGCAGTGGGAGCGCCCATGGAGTCGGCGTGCTGGCTGATGAGCACGCATTTGTCGTTGATCAGCAGCGTGGCGGCCTCTTTTTCAGCCGTCTCGTCATACCAGGAACCGGTGAACTGCACTTCCATCGTTGCGCTCGGGCACTGGGACTTCGCGCCGAGATAGAAGCTGGTGTAGCCGGAGATCACTTCCGCGTAGGTGAAGGCGCCGACATAACCGATCTTCGCTTCTTCCGGGGTAATCTTGCCGCTTTCGATCATCTCGTTGAGCTTCATGCCCGCGGCGACGCCGGCAAGATAACGGCCCTCATAGATGGACGCGAAGGCGTTGTGGAAGTTCGCAAGGCCCTTGGTGTGCGCCTGGGTGCCTGTGGCATGGGCAAACTGCACTTCGGGGAACTGCTCGGCAGCCTTGATCATGAAGTCCTCATGGCCGAAGGAGTCCGCAAACACGAAGCCGCAGCCCTGATCCGCAAGGTCGGCAGCCGCTTCATAGCAGTCGTTGGATTCATCAATGTTGGTCTTGATGATCGGGGTCACGCCGAGGTTTTTACAGGCCTGCTTCGCAGCGTTGATGAAGTTAAGGTCATAGGTGGAGTTTTCGTCGTGCAGGAAGATAAAGCCGGCTTTGAAATCGGAACCGCCTTTGTCGGTGTTGCCGCCGCAAGCCGCCAGCGAGAACAGCAGCAATGCGGCAAGCGCGAGTGCGAGGAGTTTTTTCATGTTCGGTACCTCCATTGAAAAAGATAGATTTTTATAAATCCGTTTCGCAACGGTATTTATGTATGTTTGAAGCGGATCTCTCCGCCGCTCATGGATTCGATCACGGCGAGGGATTCCACGCGCACGCCCTTTTCGCGGATGCGCGCCGAGCCGGGCTGGAAGGCCTTTTCCACCGCGATGCCGCAGCCGACGACCTCGGCGCCCGCCTGGCGGCAAAGATCAATCAGACCGAGCAGCGCGTTGCCCTCGGCGAGAAAATCGTCGATGATGAGCACGCGGTCGGTCCTGTGAAGAAATTCTTTGGAGACGATCACATCATAGGTCGTGCCGTGGGTAAAGGACTTGACCTGGGTCTTGAACACGGTCGAGGCGATGTTCTTGGTTTTCGTCTTTTTTGCAAAGAGCACCGGGCAGTCAAAATACTGCGCGGCGATGCAGGCGATGCCGATGCCGGAGGATTCGATCGTGAGGATCTTGTTGACGCCGCAGTCCCCGTAAAGGCGATGGAATTCCTTTCCGATCTCATTCATCAGACCGATGTCCATCTGGTGATTCAAAAACGAATCCACCTTCAGAATGTTGCCCGGAAAAAGCTTTCCGTCCTTCAGGATGCGTTCCTCCAAAAGCTGCATTGCGCAAAACCGCCTTCCGACTCTTGATATTGCTATTCTATCAAAATTCGCCATCTTTTGCAATACATTCTTTCAAAAAAATTCATTTTTACGGGAATTTTGTTCTGCGATCTTTTGCGGCGAGATGAACGGCCAGCACTTTCCGGAAAGCAAGCGCAAGATCGGCGAGAACGCGCCGCCGTTTCATCCGAACTGTCGGTGCAGCGACGCTCCGTATGACGAGGACTTGAAGGGGATCGGAGAGCGCTGGGCGCGAGACGTTGAATCCGGCGAGGGCTACTGGGTGCCGCGGGACATGACCTATGAGGAGTGGAAGGCGACCCAGGAGGAGAAATACGGCGCCGGAGCTGTTGACAACGCAAGGAAAAAGGCGTATAATAAAATTGCAGACAGGGAGCAGTATGAACGCTGGAAACCCGTTCTTAAAGAGGAAGGCGTTGGAAGCTTCGAGGCGTTCCAAGACAAAAAGTACACAGCGCCGGACGAATACAAGCAACTTGTCGATTATGCACGATATAGAAAGCGCGTGCCGGAAGCGACGAAAGAGGATTATCAGGTTTACAAAGCAGTTAAGGAAACTGGAATATATGGAACCGTTCGTGTTCCTCCAGAGCCGATAGAAGTTTCAATTCTGAGCCTTGATGAAGATCATATTAAGAAAAGAGATCATGCTGTCACGCTTGGAGAAGCTAAAGGTTTTATTGACAATGCGCTGTTTTCCTTAAAACGTCAGCACCAGTCAGAACGAATATACACAAACTACTATTCGTCAGAGGGCGCTTCATATGTTGATAAATCAAAAAATCTTATTCGCACATCGTTCAAAAGAAATCAATTTAACGAAGACACTGAGAAGGCGGTGAAAGCAGCGGAAGATGCGAGACGTTAGATTTATTTGTCCGCTCACTAATAAGGAAATCTCCGTGGATGATTGCTTTGATATTTGTATGGTCGTTGAAGGTCTGGCGCCAGAGTGGACAATAGAAGACGATGTTAAGCCAGATGACATAAAAAATAGCAAAAAACAGTGCTTGGCTTGTAAGCAGCACTGGCAGTAAACAAAATCATCAATCAACAACACTCAAACTGCCAACCAGTCAAGTAACCAACCGTCCGAAAGGGCGGTATTTTTGTGGGCGAAACGCAAGGAAACCGACGAAAAATCTTGCTTTTTCCTTTGGAATCGTATATAATGATAGGTAATTTGAATTTTCCGCGTTTCGGCGCGGCCAAAATTGGAGGACAACGCATTGAAAAGACTCATGTTGGGCAACGAAGCCGTTGCCAGAGGCCTGTTTGAAGCCGGCGTCAAAGTGGTTTCCAGCTATCCGGGCACCCCGTCCACGGAGATCACCGAATTCGCCGCGAAATATGACGAGATCTACTGCGAATGGGCGCCGAACGAAAAGGTCGCCGCCGAGGTCGCCTTCGGCGCGTCCCTGCGCGGTGTGCGCTCCGCCTGCGCCATGAAGCATGTCGGCCTGAACGTCGCCGCCGACCCCCTGTTCACCCTCTCCTACACCGGCGTGAACGGCGGTCTCGTGCTCCTTGTGGCCGACGACCCGGCCATGCATTCCTCGCAGAACGAGCAGGACTCCCGCCACTACGCCATCGCCGCGAAGGTGCCGATGCTCGAACCGGCCGACGCCGCCGAAGCGAAAGCCTTCGTCAAGCGCGCGTTTGAACTCTCGGAGGAATTCGATACTCCCGTCATCGTGCGCATGTGCACCCGCATCGCCCACTCCCAGAGCGTTGTGGAGCTGCAGGAGCGCGTGGAAAAGGAACTGCCGAACTATGAAAAGAATGCGCAAAAATTCATCATGGCGCCCGCGAACGCCGTGCGCCGCCATCCGTTTGTGGAAGAACGCATGAAGAAGCTTGCGGCTCTCGGCGAGACCGACAGTCTCAACCGTGTGGAGATGGGCGGCACCGAGATCGGCATCGTCTGCGCCGGCACGGTCTATCAATACGTCAAAGAGGTCTTCGGCGATTCCGTCTCCGTGCTGAAGCTCGGCATGGTCAATCCCCTGCCGACCGAGCTTTGCAAGCGCTTCGCCGCGTCCGTGGACAAGCTCTATGTGATCGAGGAACTCGACGGCGTGATCGAAAGCCACCTGAAAAACCTCGGCATCCCCTGCGTGGGCAAAGAGATGTTCACGCCGCTTGGCGAATATAACCAGACGAGCATCCGCAAGGCTTTCGGCCTGCCCGTGCCCGCACACAGAGAAGCGCCCGCCGTGCCCGTGCGTCCGCCGATCATGTGCGCCGGCTGCCCGCACCGCGGCCTGTTCTTCACGCTGGCCAAGCTCAAGGTCACCTGCCTTGGCGACATCGGCTGCTACACACTCGGTTCCGCCGCGCCGCTGAACGCGCTGGATTCCACGCTGTGCATGGGCGCCTCCGTTTCGGGTCTGCACGGCTTCAACAAGGCCGGCGGCGCCGCCAGCGAAGAAAAGACCGTCTGCGTGATCGGCGATTCGACCTTCATGCATTCCGGCATCACGGGTCTGGTCAACATCGCCTACAACGGTTCGAATTCGACCGTCATCATTCTCGACAATTCCATCACCGGCATGACCGGCCACCAGCAGAACCCCACCACCGGCAAAAACATCAAGGGCGAGCCCGCCCATGCGGTGGATCTCGAAGCGCTCTGCCGCGCCGTCGGCATCGAGCGTGTGCGCGTGGTGGACCCCTACGATCTGCAGGCCTGCGAAACGGCTGTGCGCGAGGAGCTGGCTGCAAACGCGCCCTCAGTCATCATCTCCCGCCGTCCGTGTATGCTGCTGAAATATGTCAAGGCAAAGCCGCCGGTAAAGGTGAACGAAGAAAAATGCGTCGGCTGCCGCCAGTGCATGAAGCTCGGCTGCCCGGCCATCAGCTTCAAAAACAAAAAGGCACGCATCGACCCGACCCAGTGTATCGGCTGCGACGTGTGCACCCAGCTTTGCAAACTGAACGCCATTGAGAAAGGAGACCGCTAACCTATGGAAACCAAAAATGTCATGATCGTCGGCGTCGGCGGCCAGGGAAGCCTGCTCGCCAGCAAACTGCTCGGCGCGCTTCTGATCGGGCGCGGCTATGACGTCAAAGTCAGCGAAGTCCACGGCATGAGCCAGCGCGGCGGCTCCGTTGTGACCTATGTCCGCTTCGGCGATAAGGTCTGCTCCCCCGTCATCTCCACCGGCGAGGCGGATTTCATCGTCTCCTTTGAACAGCTCGAGGCTGCCCGCTATCTCGATTGTCTGAAGCAGGACGGCAAGATCATCGTCAACGCCCAGGCCATCGACCCCATGCCCGTCATCACCGGCGCGGCAGAATACCCCGCGGACATTCTCGGCGCGTTGAAAAAGCAGGGCGTGTTTGTGGATTCCATCGACGCCCTCGCCCTTGCGCAGCAGGCCGGCAACGCCAAAAGCGTGAACATCGTGCTCATGGGACGGCTGGCAAAGTATTTCGACATTCCCTATGACGCATGGATCGACGAGATCCGCCGCATCGTCAAGCCCCAGTTTGTGGACGTGAATCTGAAAGCCTTTGAACTGGGCTATAACTTCTGACATTTTAAGATTTTTTTCAGCTTTTTCCATAAGATACTTTTTAAATACCATTTGAAAGGATTGGTTTCCATGTCCCGCTATTTCCAACCGGAAATCGAAACCGCGTCGCGCGAGGAGATCCTCGCCATCCAGAATGAAAAAATCGTCAAACAGGTCAAACACGTCTATGAGAACGTGAAGTATTACCGCGACCTCATGGACGCCAAGGGCGTGAAGCCCGAAGACATTCAAAGTGTGGACGACATCAAAAAGCTGCCGTTCCTCTCCAAGGCCGATCTGCGCGACGCGTATCCCTACGGTCTGCTCGGCACCGACCTGAAAAACTGCGTGCGCATCCACTCCACCTCCGGCACCACCGGCAAGCGCGTCGTCGCCTTCTATACGCAGCACGACGTCGACCTCTGGAACGACTGCTGCGCCCGCGCCATTGTTGCGGCCGGCGGCTCCTGCGGCGACGTTTGCCAGGTCGCCTACGGTTACGGCCTGTTCACCGGCGGCTTCGGTCTGCACGGCGGTTCCGAAAAAGTCGGCTGCCTGACGCTGCCGATGTCTTCCGGCAACACGGAACGCCAGATCCAGTTCATGATGGATCTCGGCGCAACGATTATCTGCTGCACGCCCTCCTACGCCGCCTACATCGGCGAGACCCTCGCCGAAGCGGGCTACAAGCCCTCCGACAACAAGCTCAAGGCCGGCATCTTCGGCGCGGAGCCCTGGACGGAAGAGATGCGCCGCAGCATTGAGCAGAGCCTCGGCATCAAAGCCTTCGACATCTACGGCCTGACCGAGACCAGCGGCCCGGGCGTGGCCTTCGAATGTGAGGCCCAAACCGGTATGCACATCAACGAGGACCACTTTTACGCCGAGATCATCGACCCCGACACCGGCGAAGTCCTGCCCGAGGGCAGCAAAGGCGAGCTCGTGTTCACCTCGCTGGACAAGGAAGCCTTTCCCCTGCTGCGTTACCGCACCCGCGACATCTGCGTGCTCACGCGCGAAAAATGCCCCTGCGGCCGCACCCATGTGAAGATGAGCAAGCCCATGGGCCGCAGCGACGACATGCTGATCATCCGCGGCGTCAACGTCTTCCCGAGCCAGATCGAGACGGTGCTGCTCAACGAGGGCTACACGCCGAACTATCAGATCGAAGTGGACCGCGTCAACAACTCCGACACCCTCGACGTCTATGTGGAGCTTCTGCCCGAGCAGTTCTCCGACATCGTTGCCGAGAACCAAAAAAAAGAACGCGCGCTCGAAATCGCCATGCGCACCATGATCGGCATCGGCCCGAAGGTGCACCTGGTGCCGCCGCACTCCATCACCCGCAGCGAGGGCAAGGCGGTCCGCGTGATCGACAAGCGCAAGCTGCACGACTGAGAAAGGAGAATTCCCATGGCCATTCAGCAAATTTCCGTTTTTCTTGAAAACAAAGAAGGCAAGATGGCAGAAGCGATCAAGGCCATCTCCGGCGCAAACGTCAACATCCGCGCCCTGTGCGTGGCCGACACCCGCGATTTCGGCATCCTGCGCCTGATCACCACCGACAACGCCAGCGCGAAGAACGCCCTGCGCGACACCGGCGCCGTTCTCACCACGGACGTCATCGCCGCCAAGATGGACGACACCGCAGGCGCCCTCTCCGGCATTCTGCAGATCCTTGCTGAAGCGAAGATCAACATCGAATACATGTACGCCTTTACCGGCGCGGCCGCCTTCGGCGCCTACGTCGTTCTGCGCGTGGACAACACCCCCGCCGCCGAAGCGATCCTCAAGGCCGCCGGCATCCACACGCTGTCGGACGACGACGTGAAGGCGATGTGAGGCAGCTTCGCTGCAGTTGAAAGTTGAAAATTGAAAATTGAAAATTGCCCGCCGTGGATGTGTTTCCACGGCGGGCGTTGTTATTCTAATTGCTGGCTGCTATCTGCTGACCGCTGCTTTCCACAGCTCCGAATAGCCGTTGGAGCCGAAGTGCTTGTATAAGAATTCGCTCAGCGGGGCGCAGACATTCGGCTTTTGCAGCTCCGGCAGCTTTGCGCCGGCGTGGAGCAGCGCGGTTGAAAGCGCGGCTTCGGCCTTCGGCAGAGCGTCCGCCGTATCCACGGTTTTGTTCAGCGTCTCTTTGCCCAGGGCAACCGCGGCGGCAAGCTCCTTCTTCACGGAAGGCAGCAGCAGCTTCGTGTTCACGCCCTCGGCCTTCTCCAGCAGAGCGTGGAGATTGCGCACATCGCGGCCGTAGTTGAACTGCGGGAAGTCCGGAGAGGAATAGACGTCGGTGATCTCGTCGTGGGCAATGAGCTGCATGGCGAGCTTGAGGATGATGTCGTTGTGCTGCGTCAGATCGTGGCGCTGATTCTTGAAATAGAAGGTCGTGTCCGGCAGCAGGCCGGTGGAGGCGTCCACCACCCGGTCGGGGCCAATGTGGTTGTGCGCCGGGTTCGTGCAGAAGGTGTTCTGCTGCTGATAGCCCTTCGGCAGCGTTTCACCCACTCTGGCCGCCGTTGCGCCCATGGAGGTGGAATCGAGCTGGATGATGAAGTCGCCGTTCTGGTCGTTCCAGCGCTCGCCGACGTTGATCAGCGCATAGTCATATTCCGCAACGCAAAATACCTGCACCCCCTTGTCCTTCAGGGCGGCAATGTTGGCGCGAGACTGCTTTTGCACCTGATAGTAGCGATCAGTCTGGGCCTTGATGTTCGCCATCTCAGGCGAAGAGAGATAGCGCTTTGCTGCGGCCTTGTAATCGCCGGAGGGACACAGCGCCCACATGCCTGTGGAGCGGATCATCACGTTTTCCACCAGATGCTTCACGCCCGCATTCAGCGTCGCCATCCAGACTTCGTCGGGCAGCACGCGCAGCACCAGCTCCAGCAGACTTGCCGTGGGCGCATCGAGCAGGCGGATGTTTTCAAGAAAGCCGTGGTAGAGGTAGTCGCTGTCGAGGAAGGTGATGCGGCCGGTGAAGACGTCGCCGATGATCTTTGAGCCGTCCAGCGCAGGCACCACAAAGAGGATCTTATGGAGCGCATCCGCCACCTCCGGGTGATAGCCCAGCATGGCGCTGACGATGCTCGCGCCCTGGCTCAGCGGCACGAGGTTGACTCTTTTGTGGCCGGTCTGCTGCTGTACGGTTTTGATAAAGGCAAACAGCTCTTCGGCAAGGCCGATGTGGTTGCCGAAGGAGTTGTAGGCAAAGTAATACAGATGGTCGCGCGGAAGATCCGTGGGATACATCTCAAACGGCACATGGCTGTTTGTAACTTCCTTTTCCTCGTCGTTGTAGTTCGCGTAGGAATAGGGATATTTTTCCGTCACGATCGAACCGATCGGCTGCGCGTTCAGGTCGCAGGCATTCACGCCGAAGGCGTCGTCGATCGCGGTCGCGAACGCTTCGGAAAGCCCGGCGTCCCTTTGCAGCATCAGCGAAAGCAGCAAAGGCTTGGCCAGCGTTTTGATCAGCTTTCCGGTCTGCAGATAGGCCGGGAAGGCAGAGGCCTTTTTTCCGTTCCTGTCGCGGATAAACGCGCCGTTTTCGTCCACCATGACCACGCTGGACTGTCCCAGCCCGGGGATGATGATCGTGGGATAATAATCACAGGCGCCTTTGCAGGCGGTCTGCGTTTCCTTTGCCGCCGCGCCGAAGCACAGCATTCCGGCGAGCAGCGCTGCGCAAAGCAGCATAGCAAGACATTTTTTCATAAAAGCCACCCTTTCCTTTTTTGTGAAAAAGCGAATCAATCGTCCGCTTCGTCTTCCTCCTTCGGCAGCACTTCCACGCGCACCTTGCCGATCCGGCGATCCTCCACGTTGAGAATGGTCAGCTTCAGGTTCTCATATTCCACAACGTCCATGCCGCCGTTCTTCGGCAGATAGCCGAGCTTGCTGATGATGAAGCCGCCGATGGTCTCATAGTCGCCCTCGGGGATCACGTCGCCCACCAGCTCGTTGACCTCTTCGATGTTCGTCGTGCCGTCCACGGTGAACAGGTTGTCGTTGACAGCGACGATCTCTTCATCCTCGTCGTCGTATTCGTCCTGAATGTTGCCGACGATGGCCTCGAGCAGGTCCTCCATCGTCACGATGCCGGCCGTGCCGCCGTATTCATCCACGACCACGGCCATCTGCACCCGCTTTTCGCCCATTTCGTTGAACAGCTCGCCGCAGTTTTTGCTGAACGGCACGTAATACGCCTTGCGCATCACGTCCTTCGGCGTCTTGTCCTTCGGCAGCGAGGTGGTGATATATTTGAGCAGGTCCTTGATATAGATGATGCCGATGATGTTGTCGGGATCCTCGTGGAAGATCGGGATCCGGGAATAGCCCTCGTCGATGGAGAGCTTGACCACATCCTTGAGGGAATCGGTGTCCTCCGCCGCGACCATGTCGGTGCGGTGGGTCATGATGTCGGACACGTCGATGTCGTCGAAATCGAAAATGTTGTCGATCATCTCCTGCTGCTGGTCCTCGATCACGCCCTTTTCGCGGCCCACGTCCACCAGCATCCGGATCTCTTCCTCCGTCACGCTCTCCTCGTTGGCGTTGGGGTCAAAGCCGAACAGCCGCACCACAAGGTTCGTTGCGCCGGAAAGGACTTTCACGAACGGCGCAAAAACCGTTTTGCAAACGAGCAGGATCCCGACCACGGCAAAGGCGATCTTTTCGCTTTTTTGCATTGCCATACGCTTGGGCGCCAGCTCGCCGAACACGAGGGAGAAGAAGGAGATCACGACCGTGATCAGCACCACGGAGACCGCGCTGACCACCGTTGCGGGGATCTTCGTGCCGAGACCGACGAACCAGTTTGTCAGCAGGGCGGCAAAGTTTGTTGCCGCCGAAGCGGAGGTCAGAAAGCCCGCCAATGTCACGCCGATCTGGATCGTGGACAGAAAATTGCTGGGGTTTTCCGTCAGGCGCTTGACCTGCTTCGCTTTTTTGTTGCCTTCCTCCGCCATCTTGTCGATCATGTTGTCGTTGAGGGAGATGATGGCGATCTCGCTCATGGCAAAAAAGGCGTTGACAATGATCAGAACGAACAATAAGATCAGTTTGAAAACCAGACTTCCGGGGTCATCCATAGAGGATTTCCGCTCCTTTCGATTTGAAACAATAGATTAATAGAGTAATTATACTACAAAAATTGAAAAACGTCAAATATTCTATAGCTTTTTTTGCAAAAACATGATAGAATAGCAGAAATAATATCATCGGAGGTCATGGATATGCCCTATATCAAAACGAAAACATCCGTCCCCGTTTCCGCAGAGAAGGAAACCGCGCTCAAAGCGAAGCTCGGCAGCGCGATCACAGCCCTCGGCAAGGGCGAAGCCTGGCTGATGCTGGAATTCGAAGACAACTGCCGCCTGTGGTTCCGCGGCGACAACAGCGCACCCCTCGCCATGGTGGAGATCTCCCTGTTCGGCAAGGCGAGCGCCGACCAATACGAGAAGATGACAAAAGCCGTGTGCGGCCTGCTGTCCGAAGAGCTGGGCATCGACCCGGAAGGCATCTATGTCAAGTATGAGGAAGTCTCCCACTGGGGCTACAACAATTTCAATTTCTGAGAAGCGGCTTTCAAAAAGCAGGGGCGTGTTGCAGGATAAACCCGCAACACGCCCTTTTTTCCGCACGGCTGCGCCGTGCGGGCCGCGGCGGCGGGACCGCGCAGCGAAAGCTGCGCGAAAAAGGCGCAGCCTGCGCCTTTTTGCCTCGTGCGTCGCACGAGGCGTCCCGCCGCCGCCTTAGGGGCTGTTGCATTTCGCGAAAGAACGTCGAGTCAAAGCAAAAAATCTTACTTTTTAGAAAAAACACAAAGAAAAGAAAGCGCTGAAATCACAGAATCACTCTGTGGAAAGCGCTTTCTCTTTTTTTGCTTTGACATTTTTCGCGAAATGCAACAGCCCTGAAACAATCAATGCGTTCCTCCGTCTTCAGGTGCCCGCTGATTGACTCAGCCGGTTGAACAGTTTGCGGACGCCGGCTTTCCAGCACAAAAGCAGGCCGCCTGCCCCGCCAATCGCCGCCTGCAGGATCTCATAGGGCAGCTTGACTAGGGCGATCTCCGGCGTTGCGTAAAGGAACGCGCGGCCGAGAGAATAGCCGACGATCATCACGATACCGCCAATGATCACGCCGAGGATCGAGGAAAGCACCGGGCGCTGACGCAGGACATAGCGAGAGATCAGGGAGATGAGGATCGCCTGCAGACCGTGGGAGACCAGAGAGACAAACATAGGCAGCGGATAAAACAGCAGATCGCCGAGAAATGAGCCGACGCCGCCGACCAGAAACGCCGCCGGCGGATCCAGCAGAACCGCCGCCAGACAGATGGGAACGTCGCACAGATACAGGTGGCCGCCGGGTACGGGGATGCTGAATGTGCTGCAGGCAACGGTCATCGCCATGAACATCGCCGTGGTAGTGAGCCAGAGCGTTGTTTTTCTTGCGTCCGGTTTTTTCAACTGCATTTTTCGTTTGCCCCCTTGTCTTTTTGTTTGCATTAGTATATACTGTATTTGAACTTATGAAAAGTATCAAAATAGGAGTTTTTTATAAGACCAGATGAACTATCAAATCGACAAAGCCGGAAAGGAACCGGCCTATCTGCAGCTTTACAAGCAGCTTCGCAGCGACATTGCCCGGGCGGTCTATCCGCCCGAAAGCCGCCTGCCCTCCAAACGGCTGCTGGCGTCGGAGCTGGGGCTGAGCCTCGTCACTGTGGAGCACGCTTTCGCGCTGCTGTGTGACGAAGGCTACGCCCGCTCCCGGGAGCGCAGCGGCTATTTCGTATCCTTTCGCACCGGAGACAGCTTTCTTTCCGGCGCTGCAGCACCGCAGCGGCAGCTATCGGAGCCGCCGACGGAACCCCAGGACAGCGACTTTCCGTTTTCCGTTCTGGCGAAAGCCATGCGCGGCGTATTGAGCGACAACGAAACGCAGATCCTCCAGCCTGCGCCGCCGCAGGGCCTTCCCGCGCTGCGCGAGGCGCTCAGCGCCTATCTGCTGCGCAGCCGCGGCATTCACGCCGCGCCGGAACAGATCGTCGTCGGCGCGGGGGCGGAATATCTTTACCGCCTGATCGCGGAGCTGTTCGGGCGCGAAAGCAAAATCGCTGTGGAGACCCCCTCCTACCCGAAGATCGAGCAGGTCTACCGCGGAGCGGGCCTTGCGACCGAGCGGCTGCCCCTGGGCGCCGACGGGATCGAGACCGAAGCACTGAACGCCTGCCGCACCGATATTCTGCACATCTCTCCCTACCGTGACGCGCCAAACGGCGGCCGCGCCTCGGCCTCCAAGCGCGCGGCCTATCTCCAATGGGCTGCGAAAAACGCACGGTATCTGGTGGAGGATGATTTCGAATCGGAGTTTTCCGTTGCAAAGAAAGCGGAAGAAACGCTGTTCGCTCACAGCCACCACGACCGCGTGCTCTATTTGAACACATTTTCGGCCACAATCTCCCCCGCCCTGCGCGCGGCCTATCTGGTGCTGCCGCCCCAGCTCGTCCCGCTGTTCCGGGAAAGGGTCGGGTTTTACAGTTGCACCGTGCCGACATATCTGCAGCTCGTGCTGGCGCGGCTGCTGACAAACGGCGACTTTGAGCGGCATATCAACCGTGTGCGGCGAAAGAAAAGAAAGGCGTTGGGGCTGTGACGCTCCCGCACGGCTGCGCCGTGCGCAAAAGGCGGCGGGACGAACCGCGCGAAGCGCGGTTCCCCGGGCAGACTTCTGCCCGGGAGCGCGGCGGCGTGCCGCCGCGCCGTCCCGCCGCCGCGCACAGAAAAGAAGCGCAAAAACAGCCGAAAAGGACAATAGACCGTTCAAAAAACGAAGACGCTTTCAGCGGCCAACCACCGCCGAAGAGCGTCTTCTCTTTGCTTCTTTTCTGCATTCTTTGTGCGAATTGCCGCCGGATCTTATTGCAGCAATGCTTTTTTATTTTCCGGCACCGCTCTTGTCATGTTTTCGCAGCAGCAGCCGGAACGCGACGCGCACCAGACGCAGCAGCTTCCAGTTGCCGCCTTCCCGAATGGGCGAATGCTTCGGTGTGCGCAGATGCGGCGCGTTTTCCGCGGTCATCGGCACCAGCGCACCCGCGCCGTTATCCATGGCGAACTGCGGCATGTCCGGGTCGTCGAACACCGTCAGCTTGCCGTCGGCGGCAAAAAATCTGCAGATGTAGTCTTCGATCATTCCGGAATGCTGGGCATGGCCGCTGCCATAGATGAACCATGTGGTGTCCGGCAGCAGACAACTGGAAGCGTCGACCATTTTATCGGGAGAAATGTATTGCTTTTTTCCTTTGAGCGTTGTCAGCAGATAACGGGCCACCGGCAGCGTCTCGCCGAATTTTGCAACCGTTGCGCCGAAGGAGGTCTCCTCCAGCGCGATCATGTTGTCGTTGATGTCGTTGCTGTGCTTGCCGACCGGCGGCGACTGATAGTTGCCGTATTTTGCCAGAACGGCAACCTTCAAACCGTCCGCCTGCGCGTTGAGAATGATCTCTTCCACTTGGCGGCGCACGGTCCTGTCGTAACGGTCGATCTTTTTCAACAGACCGGCGTATTCCTTTTCACGGCCGCCGAAGATATTCTGACGGGCCGTTTCATAATCCTCGGCGTCCACCATTGCCCAGGTGGAAGGGAAGGTCGCAAAGGTTCTGCGCAGGATCGGAACCAGGATCTCGGTATAGAGGCGCTTGACCACACGGTTCAGCGAGAACGCCACAAAATCCAGCGCCAGAACGTCATACGCCATGGCCAGCAGCAGATTCACCGCCTCGTTCACCAGCTCGTCGCCGATCTGCACGTCTTCCCCGAGCTGCTTATAGCGCAGCAGGGCGGCGGCGTTGAAATTCAGCTTTCCGCTCAGCAACGCGCTCGCAAGGTCCA
Organism: Oscillospiraceae bacterium; assembly: GCA_902774035.1. Taxonomy (GTDB): domain Bacteria; phylum Bacillota; class Clostridia; order Oscillospirales; family Acutalibacteraceae; genus UBA6857. The sequence goes on from CACYHA010000009.1 coordinate 44,900, forward strand.
TACCCTTCAGGGGCGAGACCTTGAACACAGCGCAGCGGATACTGTCGCAGCCGTATTTGGCAAGGTACCCGATCAGCGGGAGATTGCCGGCCGAACGGGCAATGATATCCACCTTGTCGCAGCCGGTCGCCTTTTTCACATCCTGAATGTAGGCCCGCAGGGTTTTTCCGAGCACAAAGGGATCCAGCCGCCAATCGTAATAGAAGTCATAGCCCTCCCAGCCGAAACCGGTCGCGGTTTTCAGATCGGGCAGATTGCCGTGCTCCCAGTCCCAAAAGCTGTGCGTGCCGTCGGAGGCCTCTCCGTTTTTATCCAGAAAGAACGGGCCGAAGCAGGACATCACCAGCGGAACGATCTTTTTTCGGCAGGCCTTCCAGTCCTCTTTCTTTTCCGTCAAAAGCGCCCGCAAGAGCAGCGGCGCACAATCCTTGATCACGCTGGAGATCTCCACCTTCGGCATATTGCGCCAATAGACATTTTCTCCATTCGGATCGAGGATCTCGTCGCCCATGCCGTGGATCACGATCACCGGCACTTTCAGGTCGGTCCTGCCTTCGGCGCACACCGAAACAGGCGCCGACAGCAGAATCAGCACCGAAAGCAGCAGCGCAAGCAAGCCTTTGCCTCTGCGTTTCACGCCTTTCCCCCCCAAAAGAGATGTTAATACTCGAATTCGCCCTCATACACCAGAACGGCGGACCCGGTGAGCAGCACGCCGCTGTCGGTATAATTGACGGTCAAATCGCCGCCGGGCAGCTTCGCAATGATGTCCTTGCCCTTTTCGCAATAGCCGTTTTCCACTGCCGCAACCACAGCCGCACACGCGCCGGTGCCGCAGGCAAGGGTCGCCCCGTTGCCCCGCTCCCAAACACGCAGGCGCAGCGTTGTGGAATCGATCACGCGGACAAACTCGGTGTTGATGCGTTCCGGGAAGATGTCGGCATGTTCAAACGCGGAGCCGACGGTCTCAAGGTCGATCGCGTCGATCGCGTCGCAGAACACCACGCAGTGTCCGTTGCCCACGGAAACGCCCGTGACCTCATAATCTTCGCCCAGCACACGCATCGGATAGCGCAGCATCCGGTGGGCGCCGATCTTTGCCGGCAAAGCTGCCGGAGAAAGATCCGCCTTGCCCATCTGCACGCAGACGGAGTTGACCTTGCCGTCGCGCAGATAGAGCTTGAGCGTCAGAACGCCGCTGACGGTTTCGATATTCAGCACCTCGGAACGGACATAACCCTTGTCGTAGAGATACTTTGCCACGCAGCGGATGCTGTTGCCGGCCATGCGGCCCTCGCTGCCGTCGCGGTTGAACGAGCGCATCTTTGCGTCGGCAATGCCCGAACGCTCGATCAGGACGATCCCCGAACCGCCGATCCCGTAGTGCTCGGTGCAAAGCTCCACGCACAGGGATTCCGGGCAGGTGATCTTGCCGTCGAAGTTTTCGATGAAAATATAGTCGTTGCCGCAGGACTGCATCTTCGCAAAGCGGATGCGCTGCCGCCACGGACGCATGGAGTTGATGTCCACCAGCTCGGTGTTGTCCAGATTGTAGCGGCTTTCCAGAATCTGCGCCAGCGCGTTCGCCGTGTCGAGCGAGGTCAGACACGGGATCGAAAGCTGCATGGCGCGGCGGTGCAGCAGCGTGTAATCGCCCACGGTGGCGTCCTTGACGGCGCCGGTATAGATGATGTAATGGAGCTTGCCGCTCTCCATGAGCTTCGTGATCTCGTCGCTTTCGCCGGCGTTGGCAACGGGAACCACCGTGGTGCCCAGCGAAGAGATGGCCTCCGCGGTGCCGCGGGTGGCAAAGAGGGTCATGCCGAGGTCGGCAAAGCGCTTCGCCACGGCGATGATCTCCTGATAGTCGCTCTCCTCCACACTGATGAGCACGCCCGCGTCGGTCTTTTCCCAGGCGGAGGGCACATGGAAGCCCGCGGCGGTCAGCCCTTTGAACAGGGCCTCCGGCATGGTCTTGCCGATGCCGAGCACTTCGCCGGTGGATTTCATCTCCGGGCCGAGAATGGAGTTGGCGTCGCTGAGCTTTTCAAACGAGAAGACCGGCACCTTCACGGCGCAGTACGGCGGCGTGCGGTAAAGCCCGGTTCCGTAACCGAGGGAAGCCAGCGGTTCATCCAGCATCACGCGGGAGGCGAGATCGACCATCGGCACGTTTGTCACCTTGCTGATATAGGGCACGGTGCGCGACGCGCGGGGATTGACCTCGATCACATACAGCTCGTTGTCATAGATCAGATATTGGATATTGACCAGCCCCTTGGTGCCGAGGGCGAGGGCCAGCTTTTCGGAACAGTCGCAGATCTTGTGCAGGAACTTGTCGGAAAGATTGTAGGGCGGATAGACGGCGATGGAGTCGCCGGAATGCACGCCGGCACGCTCGATGTGTTCCATGATGCCGGGGATGAGCACGTCCTTTCCGTCGGAGATGACGTCCACCTCCAGCTCGGTGCCGGGCATATATTTATCCACCAGCACCGGGTTTTCGATCCCGCCGGAGAGGATGGTCTCCATGTAGGCGCGGGTGTGTTCCTCGGAACGGGAGATGGTCATATTCTGGCCGCCGATGACATAGGACGGGCGCAGCAGCACCGGGTAGCCGAGGCTCTTTGCGGCGGCAACGGCTTCTTCCACCGTGTTCACGCCCATGCCCTTCGGGCGGCGGATGCCGAACTGCTCCAGCAGCGCGTCAAACCGGGCGCGGTCCTCGGCAACGTCGATGCTTTCCGCGCTGGTGCCGAGAATGGGGATGCCCTGTCTGTCAAGGAACTGGGTGAGCTTGATCGCGGTCTGGCCGCCGAAGGCCACCACCACGCCGATGGGGTCTTCCACCCGGATGATGTTCATCACATCCTCCGGACACAGGGGTTCAAAGTACAGCCGGTCAGCGGTGTCATAGTCGGTGGAGACCGTCTCCGGGTTGTTGTTGACGATGACCACGTCATAGCCCATCTTGCGCAGCGTCCACACGCAGTGGACGGAGCTGTAGTCGAACTCGATGCCCTGCCCGATGCGGATCGGCCCCGAGCCGAGCACCATGACGACGTCCTTGCCGGAGCGCTTGAAGGTGCGCGCCTCGCAGAAATCGTCGCAGCAGGAATAGAAATACGGGGTCTCGGCGTCGAATTCCGCGGCGCAGGTATCCACCATTTTGTAGCTGAACGGGCGCGGCGTGAAATCGCTGCTGCCGGAGATGCGGCGGATCGCCTCGTCGGTATAGCCGAGCTTTTTCGCTTTTTTATAGTCGCCCTCGCCGAGACCGTCGGCTGCAAGGTGCGCCTGGAAGTCGGCAAGGTTCTTGATCCTGTAAAGGAACAGCCGGTCGATCTTCGTGATCTCAAAGATCTCGTCCACCGTCACGCCGGCCTGCAAAGCCTCGAACACGGTGAAGATGCGCCGGTCGTTTTGCTCCTTCAGACGCTCGCGCACCGGCTTGTCGTTCAGCGGCGGGCAATCGAGGGTATCCAGCGAGATCTCCGCGCCGCGCACGGCCTTCATCAGCGCCGCCTCAAAGGACTGGGCAATGGCCATGACCTCGCCCGTGGCCTTCATCTGGGTGCCGAGGGTGCGGGAGGAACCGGCGAATTTATCGAACGGCCACTTCGGGAACTTGACGACCACATAGTCCACGGTCGGTTCAAAGCAGGCGCAGGTCTTGCCGGTGATGTCGTTTTTGATCTCGTCGAGGGTATAGCCCAGGGCGAGCCGGGTCGTGATCTTGGCGATCGGGTAGCCCGTGGCCTTGGAGGCCAGCGCGGAAGAGCGCGACACGCGGGGGTTGACCTCGATCACGGCGTATTCAAAGGAATCGGGATTCAGCGCGAACTGGCAGTTGCAGCCGCCGACAATGCCGATGGAGGATATCATCTCCAGCGCGGCGGTGCGCAGCATCTGATATTCCTTGTCGGAAAGCGTCAGCGCCGGGGCAACGACGATGGAATCGCCGGTGTGGATGCCCACGGGGTCCACGTTTTCCATGGAGCAGACGGCGATCACGTTGCCGGCGCAGTCGCGCATGGTCTCAAATTCGATCTCCTTCCAGCCGGAGATGCATTTTTCGATCAGCACCTGCGTGATGGGAGAAAGATCCAGACCGGTCTTGGCGATCACGCGCAATTCTTCTTCGGTCTGCGCGATGCCGCCGCCGGTGCCGCCGAGGGTAAAGGCCGGGCGCACGATGACCGGATAGCCGATCTTCTTTGCGATGCGCAGAGCGCTTTCCACATCCTGCGCAATGTCGGAGGGCACGCAGGGCTGGCCGATGGCCTGCATCGTGTCGCGGAACAGTTCGCGGTCCTCCGCCTTGTCGATGGCTTCCACGCCCGTGCCCAGCAGCCGCACGCCGTATTTGCGCAGTGTGCCGTCCCGCGAGAGCTGCATGGCGATGGTCAGACCCGTCTGGCCGCCGAGACCGGCAAGCAGGCCGTCCGGCCGCTCTTTTTCGATGATGCGGCGCACGGTCTGCGCGTTCAGGGGCTCCAGATAGATCTCGTCGGCAAGGTTCTTGTCGGTCATGATCGTCGCCGGGTTGGAGTTCACGAGGACGACGTTGATGCCCTCGTCGCGCAAAACGCGGCAGGCCTGGGCGCCGGCGTAGTCAAATTCCGCCGCCTGCCCGATCACGATCGGCCCCGAGCCGATCACGAGTACCTTGCGGATCGTCATATCCTTCGGCATCAGTTGTCACCTCCCAGCATTGTGATGAACCGGTCAAAGAGGAAGCCGGTGTCGTTGGGGCCTGCGCAGGCCTCCGGATGGAACTGCACGGTAAAGCAGCGGCGCGAGGGATATTGCACGCCCTCCACGCTGCCGTCATTGGCGTTGATATAGTTGACGATGCCCTTGTTCTCCAGGCTTTGCGCCACCACCGCGTAGCCGTGGTTCTGACAGGTGATATAGGTGCGCGTACCCAGCAGATCCTTCACAGGCTGGTTGCCGCCGCGGTGGCCGTAGGGCAGCTTTTCCGTGTCGGCGCCCATGGCCAGCGCCACAAGCTGATGACCCAGACAGATGCCGAATACCGGCTTTTTGCCGAGCAGCTTTTTGATCTGTTCGATGCAGAAGGTGTTCTCCTTCGGGTCACCCGGGCCGTTGGAAAGGATGATGCCGTCCGTGCCGCTTTTCAAGATCTCCTCGGCAGTCGTATTCTGCGGCACAACGATCACATCGCAGCCGCGCTGCTGCAGAGCGACGGTGATGTCGCGCTTTTCGCCGTAGTCGATCACGGTGACACTGTAGCGACGTTTGCCGTCCGCCCAGAACTGCTGCGAATGCTTGCAGCTCACATCGGCCACCACGCCCCGCACGCGGTATTGCCGCACCGGGGTCAGGTCGCAGGGGATCTCGTCGCAGATGATGGCGTTCATCACGCCTTCGTCGCGGATGATGCGCGTGAGCTGGCGGGTATCCACGCCGCAGATGCCGGGGATGTTGTTGTCCTTGAGAAATTTGTCCAGCGGATACTGGCTGCGGAAGTTGGAGGGTGTGTCGCACAGCTCGCGCACGACATAGCCCTTGACCGCCGTCTGTCCTTCAAAGTCTTCCTCAATCACGCCGTAGTTGCCGATCACCGGGAAGGTCTGCATCACGATCTGACCGGCGTAGCTCGGGTCAGTCAGGGTTTCGAGATAGCCCACCACGCCGGTGGTGAACACCAGCTCGCCGATGGAATCCCCTGCGGCGCCGATGCGCTGTCCTTCAAAAACAACGCCGTTGCTTAATACAAGATATGACATAAGGGAGCACTCCTTTTTTATGAAGTAGGGAGTCGGGAATCGCTGATTCCGTAGAGGTCGGCAGGCCGGGAAAAGGAAGCAGCGCCGCTCCCGAATCCCCAAAACGCTCAAAGCGTCAAAGCCATGACCGCCTTGATGGTATGCATCCGGTTTTCCGCCTCGTCAAACACGATGGACTGCGGGCCTTCAAAGACCGCGTCGGTCACTTCCATGGCGGCAAGACCGAATTTTTCGTGGATCTCCCTGCCCACGGAGGTACCGAGATCATGGAAGGCCGGCAGACAGTGCATGAAGCGGCACCGGGGCCCGGCGTTTTCCATCAGCGCTTCGTTCACCTGATAGGGCAGCAGGTCGCCGATGCGCTCTTTCCAGACCTCGTCCGGCTCGCCCATGGAGACCCAGACGTCGGTATAGATCACATGGGCGTCCTTCGTCGCCTCCATCGGATCCTCGAGAAACTCCAGGACCGCGCCGGTCTCCTTCGCGACCGCCTGACACTGCGCGATCAGCGCCGCGTCGGGGAAGTACTTTTTCGGCGCGCAGGCCACGAAATGCAGGCCCATTTTCGCGCAGCCGACCATCAGGGAATTGCCCATATTGTAGCGCGCATCGCCCATGTAGACGAGCTTCAGGCCGGAGAGCCTGCCAAAGTGTTCGCGGATCGTCAAAAAGTCCGCGAGGATCTGCGTGGGATGGAACTCATTCGTCAGACCGTTCCAGACCACAACGCCGCTTTGGGCAGCAAGCTCCTCCACGATGCGCTGACCGAAGCCGCGGTATTCGATGCCGTCGAACATCCGGCCGAGCACACGGGCGGTGTCGGCGATGCTCTCCTTTTTGCCGATCTGGGAGCCTTTCGGGTCGAGATAGACCGGATGGATCCCGAGGTCGGCGGCGGCGACCTCAAAGGCGCAGCGAGTGCGCGTGCTGGTTTTTTCAAAGATGAGCGCCACGTTTTTGCCCTCATGCAAACGGTGGGGGATCCCCGCCTTTTTCTTTGCCTTCAGATCGGCCGCCGTGTCCAGCATGGCAGCGATCTCTTCGGGGGTGAAGTCGAGCAGCTTGAGAAAGCTTCTGCCCTTCAAATCGACCATAACGCGCCTCCTTACAGAACTTTTGCGAGGAACGACTGCAGCCGTTCACACTGCGGATGGTTGAAAATCGCGTCGGGCGTGCCCTCTTCGGCGATCACGCCGCCGTCAAGGAACAGCACCCGGTTGCTCACCTCGCGGGCAAAGCCCATTTCGTGGGTCACAACGACCATTGTCATGCCGGCTTTGGCCAGCTCCTTCATCACGTCCAGCACCTCGCCCACCATTTCGGGGTCAAGGGCGCTCGTCGGCTCGTCAAAGAGCATCACGTCCGGTTCCATACACAAAGCGCGGCAAATTGCCACACGCTGCTGCTGGCCGCCGGAAAGCTGGCTCGGATAATCGTTTGCGCGGTCGGCAAGACCCACGCGGTCCAGCAGCTCCAGCGCTTTTTCCTGCGCCCTGCCCTTGTCGAATTTTTTAAGCAGCAACGGCGCGACCGTCAGGTTTTCCATGATCGTCATATGCGGAAACAGATTGAACTGCTGAAAGACCATGCCCATTTTCTGGCGGTGGGCGTTCAGATCCACGCGCTTGTCCATCAGGTCGTCGCCCTCAAAAATGATTTTGCCGCCGGTCGGCTTTTCCAGCATATTCAGGCAGCGCAAAAAGGTGCTCTTGCCCGAACCGGAGGGGCCGATCACGCAGACCACGTCGCCCTTATGGATGGTGGTATTGATCCCGTTGAGGACGTTTTCGCCCCCGAAGTGTTTTTCAAGATTTACGACGTCGATCATCGGTGGACATCCTCCTTTCAAGCAGTCTGAGCAGGCGCGTCAGCAGCACCACGAGCACCAGATACACAACGGCGACCAGCGTCAACGGCACAACGGCGTTGTAGGTGTTGTTACGCACGAGCGTGCCTGCGCGTGTCAAATCGACTACGGCCACATAACCGGCCACGGAAGTCTCTTTCAGCAGGGCAATCAGCTCGTTGAAAATGGCGGGCAGGATATAGCGGATGGCCTGGGGAAGAATGATCTTGCGCATGGTCTGCAGCTTGGAAAGACCGAGCGAACGGCCGGCTTCCATCTGTCCCGCGTTGACCGCGTTCAGACCCGAACGCACCAGCTCCGCCATATATGCGCCGGAGTTGATGCCGAAGGTCAGCGTGGCAATGGCGATGCCGTTTTTGCTGCTGGCAAAAATCACGAAGAAAAAGATCAGCAAAAGCACAACCACGGGAATGCCACGCACCACGGTGGTATAAAGATCGCACAGCCAGACCAACGGACGCATCGGCTTGCTGTCGTCGCCGAAATATTTGATGACGGCAATGATCGTGCCGATCACAAGGCCGATGGCAAGCGCGCCGACCGTGATGATGAGCGTGCTTTTAAAGCCGTCGAGCATCAGGGTGTAATACCCTTTTTCAACAAAGATTTGATAAAACTTTTCAAAGAAAGACAATGCTTTCCCTCCTTATATGAAAGTTCGCTGCATCGACGACCGATGCAGCGAAACAACAGATCGCTCTGTGATATGCTGATGGGGATCTCAAACGGTCGGATCCACGGAGGGATCGACATACTCCGCGCCATAGGAATCAAAGAGGCTCTTCACAGTGCCGTCGGCAATCAGTTCGGCCAGCGCGCCGTTGATCGCTTCGATCAGCGCGTTGTTGCCGAGTTTGGACGCGAACGCATAGGGTTCATAGGTCAAGGGCTCTTCCAGCACGACCAGCTTGTCTTCATGCTCGTCGTTATAGGCGGCAACCATGTCAAGCGCGGTGAGCTTGTCGATGGCCCAAACGTCCACCTTGCCGGTGGTCAAAGCCATCTGCGCGTCCGCATTGGCGGCGAAAGCACTGTTCTTCAAATTGTTGCTGTTGCAATACAGCTCCGCAGTCGTACCGTTCTGGCAGGAAATGGTCTTGTCGGTGATGTCGTCTTTCGTTTTGATCTCACTGCCTTCGGGAACCACGAGGGAGATCGCGCTCAGGCAGTAAGCGTCGGTGAACAGCGCGTTTTCTTTGCGCTCTTCCGTGGCGGTGATGCCGGAAACTGCAAGGTCATATTTGCCCGCGTCCAGACCGGTCAGGATGGCGTCGAAATCATACTGATCGATCTCAAGATCCACACCCAGCTTGGTGCAGATGCGGTTCATGATGTCCACTTCGATGCCGGTGATGGTGCCGTCGTCGTTCAGGTTTTCAAACGGCGGGAAGTCCGGGCTGGTAGCGATGACGATCTTGCCGGCGTCAAGGACGTTCTGCAGGGAGTTATCGGTCGCTGTGCCGGATTCGGTTTTTCCGCAGGCGGCAAAGCAGCCCAGAACGAATGCGAGTGCAAGGACGATTGCAAGGATTTTTTTCATAAGAGTCAACCTTTCTTTATTGTTGTTTTTCAGCGCTCTTTTTTCGCATGGATGAAGTATAACGCAAAGCGCGGCATTTGTCAAGCCTTTTTTCGTGAAAAAATGATATTTATGCACAATTATCATGAAATATACATAAATATTCGTAATTTTATTCATTCTTTCAAAAATTTTAGTTGACAGCGCTCTTTTTTATTGCTATAATAGCGGTTGAATTTTGAAAACCGAGGTGTGCTTTATGTCTCACTGTGTCATTCCGGAAAACTATCAATCGCACCTTTCCCTGCGGCAGACCGAGCTTGCGATCAAAAAGGTCAAGGATTTTTTTGAGCGCGACCTTGCCATTCAACTGAATCTGACCCGCGTTTCCGCGCCCCTCTTTGTCAACGCCGCCAGCGGCCTCAACGACAACCTCAACGGCGTCGAGCGCCCCGTGGGGTTCGACGTGTTCAGCGGCGAACAGTTTGAGATCGTCCACTCCCTTGCCAAATGGAAACGCTACGCGCTGAAGATGTACGGCTTCGAAGAGAACGAGGGTCTGTACACCGACATGAACGCCATCCGCCGCGACGAGGACACCGACAACATCCACTCCATCTTTGTGGATCAGTGGGACTGGGAAAAGATCATCACCCGTCAGACGCGGAATCTTGAAACGCTCAAGCAGACGGTGCGCCTGATCTATGCCGCGCTGCGCCACACGGAGTATTACATCACGAAGGAATACAACTTCATCGGCTCCCTTTTGCCGGAGGACATCCATTTCATCACCGCCCGCGAACTGGAAGAACGCTATCCGTCGCTTTCGCGCAAGGAGCGGGAATACGCCGCGGCAAAGGAATACGGCGCGATCTTTTTGATGGGCATCGGCGGCGCGCTGAAAGACGGCAAGCCCCATGACGGCCGCGCTCCGGACTACGACGACTGGGATCTCAACGGCGACATCATCGTGTATTACCCGGTGCTGGACATTGCGCTGGAGTTGTCCTCCATGGGCATCCGCGTGGACGAAGCGGCGATGAAAAAGCAGCTTGCTCTTGCCGGCTGCGAGGAACGCGCCGCCCTCCCCTTCCACAAGGCCCTGCTCGCCGGAGAGCTGCCGCTGACGATCGGCGGCGGCATCGGCCAGAGCCGTATGTGCATGTTCTTTTTGCGCAAGGCCCACATTGGCGAGGTGCAGTCCTCGTTCTGGGATCAGGAAACGGTCGACTACTGCAGAGCGCACGGAGCGCCGCTGCTGTGAATTCGGAATTCGGAATTCGGAATTGAGGTCGCGGGCAGCATTCCCCGCGATCTTTTTTTGTGCTTCTCGCGCAGGAAAATGCGAACAATTGCCAAGTTCGGCGATTATGTTATTAAAATACAGCGCACAAGCTTCGTGAAAACAGAATTGCCGAATCCGAAAGCGAATCGCTTCAAACCTTCGCGGAACAAAAAAGGCCGCAGGAGCATTCCCCGCGATCTTTTTTGTGCTTCCAAATGCGAACAATCGCCAAATTCGGCGATTATGTTATTAAAAAACAGCGCTCAAGCTTTGTGAAAACAGAATTGCCGGATCCGAAAGTAAATTGCTTCAAACCTTCGCGGAACGAACAAAAAGGCCGCAGGAGCATTCCCCGCGACCTCAATTCCGAATTCCGAATTCCGAATTCCGAATTTCAAACTGCTTTCCCCAGTGCCGCATGATATTTTTCCTGCCACGCCTGCACCTTTGCCGGGTCATAGACTGTTGGCAGGGCGGATGCCACACGCCTGACATGCAGAGCGCGGCGCATCCAGAGGGCGGTCTGGGCAATCAGCTTCGGCTTTTGCAGAACGATGGCGGCCTTTTTCAAAATCTTTCCGGCGGTGAGCTTGTTCGGATTGTTCGGGTCGGTGGAGACCAGACCCATGTCCTCGTTTGTCACGGCGCCGCAGCCGAACAGCCAGTTGAGCAATTCGGTGTCGATGCCCAGCACCCAGCGCTTCACCACGTCGACAAAAGCGTATTTCGCGCCCAGCTCCGTGTAATACTTCACCTGATACGGCCAGAGGTTCGCCGCGGAAAAATCGGTCATACCCGTGCGGGAGATCAGCTCCGTCAGCCAGATCGCCGCCTTCATCGAGGCTTCGATCCCGCTGCCCATCATCGGCATGGTCATGAACGCACTTTCGCCCAGCAGCACGCAGCCGTCGGCGACCAGCCCCGGATTCGCCGCGCGCAGGGAGATCTTCGCCGTGACCCCCTCTCGCAGAACCTCGCGGCTGCAAAAAGCGTTCGCCGCCTGAAGCTGCGCCACGGCGGACTTGCGCTCGTCCTCGCTCATGGTTCCGATCCGGCCGACAAAAACATCCACCTCGCCCCGGTCGTTGAGGTTGCACCAGCTCAAGCCCACGGAGCCCTGATGCTTGATATAGATATTGCGGTCTGGGTCGGGCGCCGCCGTTCCGGGTTCCCATTTGAAAAAGCCGCGCCACGCCGTCATCACGTCGGTCTCTCCGGGTTCGGCCCGGACGCCGAAGCGACCCGGCAGCTCGGCGCGAAACGGCGAAAACAGACCCGACGCGTCGATCACCAGGTCAAACCGCAGCGCTGTTTCACCGATCACAACGCCCGTGACCCGCTCATTTTCCACCAGCAGATGCTCCACCTGCGTTTCAAAATGAAGCTGTACGCCAGCCGCCTCGCACAGGGCGGCCAGATGGGCGTTCAGCGCCGGGCGGGAGATCGAGATCTCCTCCATGGGCTTTGCCGAAGGCACGCGCAGGCTGTTTTTGCAGTCGGGCGAAATGAACAGCCGCTTCCCCTTGTTGGTATAGCATTCCCGCGGCGGCAAAGGCAGCGCGCAGAATTCAAAAATATCGAAACGGATGTCGTCATACCAGGGGTGGCCGAAGCCCTCCCGCGCTGCGCGTTCAAACAGCGACACCGCGTGCCCCTGCTGCGATAGCTTGATTGCGGCGACAGCGCCGCCCTGTCCGAAACCGATCACTGCGATTTTTGCCATGGGAACCCTCCTTTTGATTTGTGAAAGAAAACCGCGCAGAGGCTGGCCGCCCGACAGATCGGGCTGTCACACAAGGAAGTGCGCGGTGTTTTTTTATTGTGCAAACTGGGCCTGATAGAGCTTTGCATAGGCGCCGCCGGTCCGAAGCAGCTCCTCGTGCGTGCCTTCCTCCATGATCCGCCCGTTGTCGATCACGATGATCGCGTCGGCGTTTTTGATCGTGGAAAGCCGGTGGGCGATCACGAAATTCGTGCGCCCCTTCATCAGGTTGTTCATGGCGGCCTGGATCTGCAGCTCCGTGCGGGTATCCACCGAGCTGGTGGCCTCGTCCAGAATGAGGATGCTCGGATCGGAGATGATCGCGCGGGCGATGGTCAAAAGCTGCTTCTGCCCGGCGGAAAGGTTTGTGCCCTCATCGTCCAGCACGGTGTCATAGCCGTCGGGCAGGGTGTCGATGAACTGATCCACCCTTGCGGCATGGACAGCGCGGCGGAAGGCTTCCTCATCCACTTCGTCCTTGCCGTAAAGAATGTTTTCGCGCACCGTACCGCGGAAAAGCCAGGTGTCCTGCAGAACCATACCGAAAATGCTGCGCAGATTCCTGCGCGAGATGTCCATGATGTCCACGCCGTCCACAAGGATGCGGCCGCTCTGCACATCATAGAAGCGCATGAGCAGGTTGACCAGCGTGGTCTTGCCCGCGCCCGTGGGGCCGACGATGGCGATGAGCTGGCCGGGCCGCACGTCCAGACTGAAGTCGCGGTACAGCGGCTTATCCGGCTCATAGGCGAAGTTGACATGCGAAAAGGTCACAGCGCCCTGCGGATCGGTGATCTCGGTTTTCACGGTATCCGCCGTCTCGTCCGGCTCGTCGATGATCTCGAACACGCGCTCCGCCGAAGCCAGCGAGGACTGCAGGTTGTTGATGATGTTGGAAAGGTCGATGATCGGCTGCATGATCAGGCGGGCATAGGTGATGAACACCGTCATGGCGCCCACGGAATAGCCCTTGTTCAGGATGAGGTAGCCGGTCACGATGCAGATCAGCACAAAGGAAATGTTATAGGAAAAGTTGACGATCGGGCCGAGCAGCCCGGAAAGAAACTGCGCCTTGCGGTTGGTCTCGTAAAGCTCCTCGTTAATAACGCGAAACTCGTCGATCGCGTTTTGCTCCCGGCCGAAGACCTTGACGATGTTGTGGTTGGTGAACATCTCCTCAATATGGCCGTTGATGTCGCCGGTGCTGCGCCAGGCGGCGCGGAAATAGCGTTTGGAGCGGCCGAGGATCGAAAAGGCGATGGCCGCGCAGACCGGCAGCGGCAGGAGCGAGGCCAGCGTCAGGGTCGGGTCGTAGGCCAGCATGATGGCAAAGACGCCGACAAAGGTCACAACGGAGGAGATGAACTGGATGAAGATCTGCTGGAAGGTGTTGTTGATGTTGTCGATATCGTTCGTCACACGGGAGAGCAGATCGCCCTTGTTGTGGCTGTCAAAGAACTTCAGCGGCAGACGGGAAAGCTTAGCGTTCAGCTTGCTGCGCAGCGCTGTGATCATGGACTGGGTCAGCCCGGCCATGATGAAGTTCAAAAAGAACATACAGACCGAGGACAGACCGTAGATCAGAAGAATCGTGCCGAGGATCCCGAAGATCGCGCCGAAATCCATGGCGCCGGTCTGCAGCTTCAGATCCACCTGCGTGTTGACAAGGTCCATGATGTCGCCGAGGTAGCGCGGGCCGATCACGTTCAGCGCCGCCGAAACCGCCGCAAGGAGCGTAACAACGGTGATCTGCACCCGGTGACCCTTCAGCAGGGCAAGGAGCTGCAGCGCCGTCTGGCGAAAGTTTTTGACCTTTTGCTTTTCGCTCTGCTTGGTGTCGCGGTAGCCGGCGTATTTTTCTTTTTTCGGTTTTGCAGCAGTGTTCTCTGTGTTCATTGCAAAGCCTCCTGTGAAAGCTGCGACGCAACGATCTCGCGATAGACCGCGCAGGTTTGCAGCAGCTCCTCGTGTCGGCCTTCGCCGACGATCCTGCCGCCGTCGAGCACCAGGATCTTGTCTGCGTGCAGGATCGTTCCCACACGCTGCGCCACGATGATCATGGTTTTTTTCAGTTCGCGCTGCAGGGCGAGGCGCAGATTCGCCTCGGTCAAAAAGTCCAGCGCGGAAAAGCTGTCGTCAAAGATATAGACGTCGGCGTCGCGCACAAGCGCACGGGCGATGGAAAGGCGCTGCTTCTGGCCGCCGGAAAGGTTCGTCACGTTCTGGCTGACAAAGCTCTGCAGGCCGTTCGGCAGCTCGTCGATGAAGGATTTGCTCTGGGAGAGCTCCACCGCGTGCCAAAGCTGTTCTTCGGTGGCGTTTTCGTCGCCGTAGCGCAGGTTTTCTTCGATCGTTCCGCTGAACAGGTTCGCCTTTTGCATCACATAGCCGATCCGGTCGTGCAGCTCGTGCTGGGCGAGCTGTTTGACATTCACGCCGCTGAAGAGCACTTCGCCCTGTGTTGCGTCATAAAAGCGGGGTATCAGGTTGACCAGCGTGCTTTTGCCGCTGCCTGTGCCGCCGATGATGGCCGTGGTTTTGCCCGCCTCCGCAGTGAAGGTGATGTCGCTGAGGATGGGTTGGGAAGCGTCGCGGTAGCGGAAGGTCACGTGGCGGAATTCCACCTCGCCGCGCTTGCTTTCGTCCGGCGCAAGGGGCGCTTCCGGCTCCCGGATCGCCGGCTCGATGTCCAGCACTTCCTTGATGCGCTTGGCGGAAATGTTGGCGCGCGGCACGATCACGAACATCGCCGCGCCCATGGAAAGGGCAAAGACGATCATGATCATATAGATCACGAAGGCCTGCAGATCGCCCACCGCGTTCTGGATCTTCGCCGGATCCGTCAGCGCGTCGATGCTCTTTGCGGAAACAAGAAGCAGCGCGTCCAGCGCAAGGATCGCCAGCACGATCGCCACTGGAAGCAGGATCGCCATCAAGCGCTGCAGACGCAGCACCAGCGCCGACAGCGCGTGGTTCTGCTCTTCAAAGCGGGCGTCCTCATACGCCTCTTTGTTGAAGGCGTGGATCACACGGATACCGCCCAACTTTTCCCGCAGAAAGCGGTTGAGGGAATCCACCATCTTTTGCCGTTTGCGGAACAGGGGCAAAACCAGTTTGATCACCAGAAAGGCCAGCCCCGCGATCACCGGCAGGACGGCAAAAATGATCAGCGCCAGCCGCGCGTTCAGGAAAAAGGCCATAACGGTCCCGCCCACCAGCATGATCGGCGCGGAGATGATCATACGCAGAGACTGCAGAATAAAGTCCTGCATCACCTTCACATCGTTGGTGCAGCGGGTGATCAGCGACGGGGTGCCGATACAGTCGATGTCGGTCTGGGAAAGGGATTCCACCTTCAAAAACAGCTCCTCGCGCAGGATCTTTCCGTAGCGCGTGGAGGTGCGGGAGGAAAAGAAGCTGTTGACGGAATGGATCACGATCACTGCCACGGAAACGCCGAGCATCACAAGCCCCATCTGCTTGATGAACGCCATGTCGGCGTTTTTGATGCCCTTGTTGATGAGCTGGCTCATCAGCACCGGCAGGATCAGCGTGGAGATCTGCGAGAGCACCACGAAAAGCATTGCCACCGCAACATCGCCTTTGATCCGTTTCAGATAGCTCAAAAGTCTGGTCAAATCAAATCGACCTCCGTTGTTTCATTGTCCGGGTTTTCTGCCATAAAGAACAGCAATATATTTTACCATGGAAATGTGAATAAAGTTTAAACGGTCGAAAAGCCGCCTTTTCTTTCGGCATTTCGGCCGACAGGACGCCGCGGCGGGCCAAAAGCGCTTTGCGCTTTTGCGGGGCGCAAAACCGGTGCAAGGAAACCACCGTGCGCCTGTGCGCCCCGCC
Organism: Oscillospiraceae bacterium; assembly: GCA_902774035.1. Classification (GTDB taxonomy): domain Bacteria; phylum Bacillota; class Clostridia; order Oscillospirales; family Acutalibacteraceae; genus UBA6857. The sequence continues at coordinate 60,944 of CACYHA010000009.1, forward strand.
CTGCGCCTGCGGCGCAGGGGCCCGCCGTGGCGCCCTGCCGGCCGAAAGGATCCGCACTTTTGCGCAACTCATCGGCAACAAAAAAAACAAAGCCCACAAAAGCGTGAGCCTTGTCCCCGGCAGAACAGAGCGCTTGCCCCGTTCCGTTGTTGATAAAACTGCTTATTTGTTCTGGTTCACGATACCGTCGATCAGGCCCTGAACAAACGCTTTGATCATTTCACCTGCAATGGCCTCAACGATCTTGCCGACCACCTGACTGATCACTTCGCCGATCGCGTCAAACGGATTTTTCATACTGCTCCTCCTCCCCAATTTGTTGATACCATTATTTTAGTCTCAGGCTGTATCTTTGTCAAGGGAAAGAGTGCCCAAAAATTCATAGTTTTTTTGGCATTAATTCACAATAAATTTACAAACGATCGGCGTCAAACGGTTCAGCGCACGTATTTTTCGATCATCTCGTCCAGTTTGGCCTCATAAGAGACAGGATCCGTGACGATCGAACCGGCGTGCTGTGCGCCTTCCACCAGCAGCAGCTCCTTGTGCTCGCTGCCGCAGGCGGCGTAGACCTCATAGACCATGTCGCAGGGCACGAAGCCGTCATCGGTACCGTGCACGAACAGCATGGGCACCTTGGCTTTTTTCACCGCAGCGACCGCATCCGTGTCGGTCTTGAAATCATAACCGGCCATACGCTTGTTGACCGCGTTGACCAGCGGCAGCAACGGCCACTCCGGGATCTTCAGTCCCTGCAGCTTGGCCTGGAACTCATCCCACGCGCTGGTAAAGCCGCAGTCGGCGATGATGAGCTTCACGTTTTCCGGCAGGTTTTCGGCGCCGCTCATCAGCATGACCGTTGCGCTGCCCATGGAAACGCCGTGGACGATAATGGAAATGTCGCTGCCGAAGGTCTCGTTCAGGTACTCCAGCCACCGGATGCTGTCCTGGGCTTCATAGTAGCCGAAGCCGATGTAGGTGCCTTCGCTTTCCCCGGAGGCGCGGTGATCGACCAGAAGCACATTACAGCCGCGATTCAGATAATACTGCACAAAGCCGCAGAATTCGCGTTTGCCGTTGCAGCGGTAACCGTGAGAACAGAAAACATAGATCTTCGACGGTTCGGCCGGGCGCATCAGATAGCCGGCCAGCTTCTGGCCGTCCTTGTTGGTCAGCGTCAAGCGCTCATAGCCGTAATCTTCAAGCCATGCGGTCAAATCATCGGCCATGACCCGGGTCTCGGACATATCCGTGCCGGAAAAGAAGGTCTTGAGCGTCTCCGGCAGTTCGAACTTGCGGTGTACCAAAAGGTCATCCACCAGCAGGCCCGCGCCGCAGACTGCCGCAGCGCCGAAGGCGCCGAGCTTCAAAAGGGAGGAAATTTTCATGATATGATTCGCTCCTTGTCGGATCCGTTACGCAGCCGTGACGTTTTCGTCCTGCTTGCGGGAAAGGATCAGATTGGTGATGATGCCGAGGATCAGCGCGCAGGCGATCTCGGTCAGGGTGACGGAAAAGATCTTCAGCGTCATGCCGCCGATGCCGGCGATCAGGATCACGGAGACCACGAAGAGGTTTTTGTTTTCGCCGAGGTCGACCTTCTGGATCATTTTCAGACCGCTGACCGCGATGAAGCCGTACAGTGTGACACAAACGCCGCCCATCACAACGGAAGGAATGGTTGCAAGGAAGGTCACGAAGGGGCCGAAGAAGGAGACCACAATGGCGAGGATGGCAGTGGCGAGGATGGTAACCACGGAAGCGTTGCCGGTGATCGCCACGCAGCCGACGGATTCGCCGTAAGTGGTGTTCGGGCAGCCGCCGAAGAACGCGCCGACCATGGAACCGACGCCGTCACCCAGCAGGGTACGATGCAGGCCGGGTTCTTCCAGCAGGTCGTGGTCGATGATGGTGGAAAGGTTTTTGTGGTCGGCAATGTGCTCTGCGAACACGACGAAGGCGACCGGGACATAGGCCACGGCAATGGTGGCGATGTAGTTGCCGTTGATGGCGGACAGGCCCTTCGCAGCGTTCAGGAAGGTGAAGTCCGGCACCCACTGGATATGCTGGAACAGGGAGAAGTCGATGATCATCAGATTTTCGTTGCCGGTCTTGATGCCGATCACGGTGAAGATGGCGGCAACCGCGTAGCCCGCGACGATACCGATGATGAAGGGGATGAGCTTTGCCATCTTCTTGCCGAAGACGGAGCAGATCATCACGGTGAACAGGGTGACCAGCGCACAGATGAAGCCGACCCAGCCGTGGGCGCTCATCACATAAGCGCTGCCGTCATTCTCCGCAAAGTGCAGCGCGTCGCCGATGGCGTTGCCCGCAAGGGAAAGTCCGATGATGGCGACCGTGGGGCCGATGACGACCGCGGGCATGAGCTTGTTGATCCACGCAACGCCCGCAAATTTCACGATGATCGCGATCACAACATAGACCAGACCGGCGAAGATCGCGCCGAGGATGATACCGGCGTAACCGGCTTCCGTGGAGACCGCGCCAGCAAAGGCGGCGAACATGGAGCCGAGGAAGGCAAAGGACGAACCGAGGAACACGGGGCTTCTGAACTTGGTGAACAGCAGGTAGATGATGGTGCCGACGCCGGCGCCGAAGAGGGCCGCAGACTGGCTCATGCCGTTGCCGACAATGGCGGGGACGGCGATCGTTGCGGCGAGGATGGCGAGCAGTTGCTGGAACGCGAACACAAGCAACTGGCCGAATTTGGGTTTGTCTTTGATTCCATACACGAGTTTCATTTTTTGACCTCCTGTTATTTCAATGCGCAATGCGCAAAATTTACGGATTCTTTTCGATCTTCACGCAAGAGACGTCCTCATAGGGCGGCACGCAGACGCGCACGCGCTCCTCCAGCGCCGTGGGCACATTCTTGCCCACATAGTCCGCCCGGATCGGCAGCTCCCGGTGGCCGCGGTCGATCAAAACGGCAAGCTGGATCCGTGCCGGTCTTCCGCAGGCGAGGATGGCGTCGATGGCGGCCCGTGCCGTGCGGCCCGTGAACAGCACATCGTCCACAATGACCACGATCTTGCCCTGCACGTCGAAGGGCAGCTCCGTCTTGTTCAGATGCGCCTCCTCGCCGCCGGGTACACGGTCGTCGCGGAAATGGGTGATGTCGAGCGTGCCGAGGTTGACGGCCGCGCCGAGCGACGCCAGATTTTCGGCAATGCGCCGGGCAAGCACCGCGCCGCGCCGTTCGATCCCGACCACGCAGAGGTTTTCGGTGGATTCGTTCTTTTCCACGATTTCGTGCGCGATGCGCATGAGCACCCGGCCCATGCCGACTTCGTCCATGATCTCCGCGCCCATGTGCATCCCCCTTCCCCGTTCGGGTAAAAGTAAAAGCTCCTGCGTTCCGGCAAGAGCATTTGGGCGCACGCGCGCATTCATCGTTTTGCATCTTGTCGGTCTCGCTGTACCGCTCTTAAAGACTGTCCTCATTTTACAATAATCATGACCAAAAGTAAAGCCCTGAACGCCGAAAACATTCATTTTGTAGATTCCGTCAAAATCCCTCTGCCGGCTCCCTGGAAATTGATATAAAAAAACGAACCTCAAAGAGATTCGTTTCTTCACCGTTCGGATTATTTCTTTTTGCCGCTCTTGGGCGCTTCCTCGTCATCCTTGTCGTTGCTTTTAAAGTAAGACAAAACCTTCATGACGAAGTCGATCAAAACCTGAATATACAGAATATAATCCATTCAGATGCCTCCTTCGTTCTGAGCAATTATAAGGCCGCATCGCGTTGCGAGAGCCGTTGCCGTCATACATCTTTATTATAACCTGTTGTTTTTGATTTGTCAATGATTTATTCAAAAAAAGTTAAAAAATACCGAAAATTATAAAAAACGGATCATGAAGCGGGAAACACTTCCGGTTCATGATCCTATTATTTCACATGCTCCTTAAAACTTCTTTAAAGTGACTGAAAAAACTCAAACCACAGGCTCCGAGCTCGGTTCCGGCTGGGGCGGTTCAAAGAGAACATTGTCTTCGGAAGCGCAGATATCCACCGCCTTGGAAAGCACATGCACCATCACGGTCTTGTGGGCGCCGCCGAATTCGCCGTCCAGCGTCCAGGGGATCTCCGTGTCGGAGATGATCTTGACCTTGCTCGTTTTCAAAAAGATGATACGCTGGCCATCGTACTCCTTTTTGCGGATCTTGTTCAGCAGGGAGGGCGCCTCGGAAAACGTGGCCTTGCGCACAAGCAGCACTTCAAAATAGCCGTCATTCAGCTTGACCTCGTTTTTGTTGAAGCGGAACAGACCTGCCACGGAGGTGGAATTGGAGATTGCGCCGAAGGAAAAATCGCCTTCGATCTCCCCGTCGTCATATTCGATCTTCAGATGGTTGGAGCCGATGTTTGTCCACTCGCGGAACACGCCGTTGATGATATATGCCGCGTGACCGAACAGGTTCTTCATGCGCTGGCTGGTGGAATAGGAGGCGCGGGTAAACGCGCCGAAAGAGGCGACATAAGAATAGTAGCGGTTATTGAACAGGCCGATGTCGTAGCTCTGGGTCTTGCCGTCAATGATGAGCGCCGTGGCCTTGTTGATGTCGGAGGGGATGCCCAGCGTATTGGCCAGATCGTTGGTGGAGCCGGTGGGCACATAGCCGATGGGGATGCGCTGCGGCAAAACCATCACGCCGTTGATCGTTTCGTTGAGCGTGCCGTCGCCGCCGCAGCAGACCACAAGATCCTTGCCCGGGGCGTGCTTCTTCACGATCTCGGTGGCGTCGCCCCTGCCCTTTGTGGTATGTACGGAAAACTCAAAATCGTTCTGGGAAAACTGGTTGATGATATCAAACGTGCCCGCGCGCGACTTGGACCGCCCGGCGCAGGGATTCACGATCAAAAGCACTTTTCTTTTTTCGCTTTGCATGAACAGGACCCCCTCTGCGGAATCTATCGATATTCTACCATAATCCGCCACGCTTGTCAATCAGCCCCTGTTTCCCCCGGCAGGCTTCGCCCCCGTTTCGTCAGTTTCAACAAAAAAGATCGTTCTTCTTTATGTGTTTTGACGAGTAAGTAGAATCGAAAGAAAATGCGCAAAAAGGCTTGCATTTTTTCTTTTTTTGCGGTATGATGTAGTCGCAGTTGAGTGAGCGAGAACTCACCGACCGCTTGAATCAGATGGTTTTCGTATTGTTTTCTTCGTATTTTCTCCTAAAGTAAAACGCGCGCGGTCTCCCGTGTGCGTTTTACTTTTCCCGCAGATTGCACCGAAAGGAGGCCAAAGATGAAGGCCTGCGAATTTTGCGCCCATAACCAATATGACGAGGAGGCGGACGTGGAATACTGCGACGTTTCGCTCGACGAAGACGAAATGGAACGCTACCTCGGCGCTTCCACGTCGGACTGCCCGTACTTCAAGCTCTACGACGAATACAAGATGGTGGAAAAACAGAATTGAGCGCCGCGATTTCCGTTTCCCGTCCCCTGCTCCTGTGAACGTCCGGCGGAACCCCGCGCCGCTCATCCACGCTTCCACCGTTCCCGCAGGGCCTCCCACTGCTCCACCAGCCAGAACCGCAGCTCCAGCTTCGGATTTTCGCGCACCAGCGCAAGCGCCGCCTCCCCAAGCACATCCTCCGCTCCGGGTGCATCGCTCGCCGCAGGCAGACACAGCGGCGGAAACATCACGCACCACCAGTTGTGCCCCGCCCCGCTGCCGAGCGTGACCTTCACCGCGTCGTAAACGCCGGCGGGCAGCGTCACGTCCCCGTAGGTGCGCGTGGGAAACGCGCTTTGCCCCAGTTCCACATGTACCGCATAGGGAACCCCCTTCCGCGCGACCACGCGCCGCGCCGTTTTTTCCATCGCCGGCAGCGCCGTCTCGGCCGCCCGCAAAGCCCGGGCCTTGTCTTCTGCCGCGGCAAACAGATCGCCGCTCTCGCGCAGGATCGCGTCGCGCACCTTGAGCTTCAGCGCCTGATCGGCCGGGGAATCGGAATTCGCCACAACGTGCAATCGCAGCACCGCCGCGCGCACCTCGCCGCAGGTCTCGCGAAAGGCGAAAACCGAAACGAGCACCGTGAGCGCCATGGCCGTCAGCGCCGCAAGCTCCAAAAGCCGCCCGTTGTTTTTCAAAAGAACCGCCTCCTTCTCTTCGTCGCCGATGATTCCCTCGGCGTGAAATATTTGCCGTCAAGATTTGCACATCCGCGTGAATCATCGCTTACCTCAGTCTTGGCCGGCAAAAGCGGAATCATACACCCGAAAAAAATTTCTGCCGCCGCGAAAAAAACTTGCGTTTTTCTATTGACAAACGTGTGCTTTTGTGAATAATAGTGATAGAATCATTCCTTGGAAGGAGGTTGTTGCATGGACACGCTCGAAAAGGTCTGCTCCATCGTGAACGAACACTTTGAGATCAGCGATCTGATCCTTTCCGAAAACACCACCTGGGAAGAGATCGGCGCCGACAGCATCGACCTTGTGGATCTGATCTCCGCTGTGGAGGATGCCTTCGGCATCAGCATTCCCGACGAAGCGATCGAAAACCTGAAATCAATCGGCGACGTCGCCGCGTTCATCGATGCGCTTTAAAAAAGCAAATGACCGCCGGAAGGGGCTCCTTCCGGCGGTTAGTTTTTTGCAGTCGGCAGTCATAACACGGCCTCCCCCCCCTTGGCATGGGGCGCGGGTGTCCTGCGGACGCCTTTGCGCGGCAAAGCGCCGACCGAATCGGGAGCTGAGACCGAAGGCGGCCGCAGGCCGCATCTGCGGATTTTGAAGAAACATCGCTCGCCGCGAAAATCATCCCGCGGCGGGCAATTTTCCATTTTCAACTTTCATTTTTCAATTCATGGATCAATTCTTCCGGCGCGTCCATGATCCGCCACGCCCCCGCCCGTTCCAGTTCTTCCCGGCCGCGAAAGCCCCAGGTCACGCCGACGCAGCGCAGCCCGGCGTTTTTCGCCGTTTGGACATCCACCTCGCTGTCGCCGACATAAAGCGTCTCGTCGGGGGTCACGCCCAGGGTCTCCATCGCGCGCAGGGTGGTCAGCGGGGCGGGCTTGCGCTCGCGCTCCTCGTTCACGCCGAAGCAGGCGTCGAGCCGCTCGCCGAAAAACTCACCGCAAAGCCCGACCACA
>CACYHA010000010.1 GCA_902774035.1 Oscillospiraceae bacterium
TGGTAAACCCCGCCGGGTGTTTTTGTGTATCCCTCACATTTTTACACCATATCTTGTATCTCCTTTTGTTTTCTCTGCTGTGCGACTAAATGCAGAAAAAGGAAATGCTGCCCACGGTCCGCGTGCGCAGCATCCTTTTCTGTCGGAAAAAGCCGACAAATGTCAACTGTTCGTTTCTCAGAAGATTTTGATCAAAAATTCAAACGCTTTCTTCATCGCGTCAAACATGCGAAGGAAGAACGCGGCAAACGCACTTTTTCCGTCCTCGATCTTCACCTCGGTTTCGAGCACGTCGGACTGAACGCCATAGGCCGTTTCAGCGCAAACGCTGACCGCATAGGTTCCGGCGGCAAGGTTGTCCAGTTCATATTCGATTACGGGCTGAGAAACAGCGCGGTAGTAGGACGGCATGACCCATTCTCTTTTGACCGTGACGCCGTAACGATCCACGGCTTTCACACGATAGAGCACGACCGGCATGCCGTCGGTCGGCTGCGCGGCCGGGATCTGCAAGGTGCAGGCGCCGAAAGAGGGCGCGGCGGTCAAAACAGCGTCGGCGGCGAAAACGGGCACAGACGAAGCGGCCTTTCGCTTTTCCGGGGTATAGTCGCGGTTGGCGGGATCGGCAGGATTTCGCAAGGTGTATTCGCACAGGATCCGATCCGCCTCGATATCCAGTCCGCGCAGGCGCAAATCGTTTTGCGCGTTCACTTCCACGATCCAGCAGGCAGCGGTGTCATACGCATCCGCGGGCCGGTATTTCCGCAGACCGTCGATCGTGAACTCCGCATAATAGAGTCCGCCGGTGCCGATGGCGGTATATTCCTTCTGCCAGAGCGAGCGCGGATCGTTCAGCGGATAATGGGAGTGCCCGGAAAAATCCACCACCTGCGGATACTGCTTCAGGATGCGGTTGAAGTAGGGCACGCTCCAGCGGTCATAGGACGAGCTGCCGTAGACCGTATTGAGATTGTGCTCGTGGTGCATCACAAACACCGGCTTGATCGGATCTTCGGCCACAGCGGCGTCGAGCTGCTTTTTCAGCCAGCGAAGCTGTCCGAGATCATAGTGCTCCAGCAGATCGCGCGAGACGGACAGGCCGATGAAGTGGAAGCCGCCGATCACCGCGTGAAAATCGGGCGTGTTTTCGGCAAGGGCGCTGTAGGTGTCCAGCATTTTGGTGCGCAGCATCCCCACGCCGTCGTGCATCTGGGCCACCACGCCCAAAAAGCGCGTGTCGCCGCGCAGCGCGCCTTTGATCGCGGCGGCGAAGCGGTCAAACTGCGCCGGCGTGCCGTCGTTTGTCAGATCGCCGCAGATCAGCAGGGCGTCGAGCTTTTGATAGTTCCCGTCGCTCCCGGCAAGGGCGTAGGCCTCGTCCATCATTTTGCCGATGCGCAGGAAGGTTCGGTCGTCATCCGTGCGGATATGCGTGTCGCTCGACGCGACAAACCGCAGCACGGGCACGAACGGTTCTTCCTTCGCGGCAGCGGCGCACACAAAGGCGGAAAGCAGCAGGCAAAGGCTCAGCAGCAGTGCGAGCGTTCGTTTCACAGCGTTTTTCATAAGTGTTCTCCCTTCTTACAGTGCTTTCAGCAGCGGACCGGCTTTTGCGATCTCCGCGGCAAAATCATAGCACCGCGCCTCGATCGAACAGCGTTTGCAGCCGACAAAGGCCAGCGCGTCCACGAAGCCCCGGTAATCGAATTCGTTTTCTTCCAGCGGGAAGGTACGTTTTGCTTCAAGGTTCGGCGTTTCGGGGTTGGAGATGTGGCCGTGGACGATGCTGCCCTTCAGGCGGCGCAAATCGGCAAAGCCCTCTCCCGCGCCCCACATATGATAGACGTCGGCGAGCACGGAGATGTTCGGACAATCCGCCATCGCGGCAAGCGCGGCACCCTCATCGAGGGTGTGGATCATGCTGCACTCGCTGCGGCGCAGCGGCTCCACGGCGACCGTGATCCCATGGCGCGCGGCGATCGGCGAGACCACCTCGCGCAAAAAGGCGGCAAGCTGACGCAGGCCTTCGGCAAAGGGCACGTTCTCCGGCAGTCTTCTCGCGCCGCCGGAACCGAAAACGACTGTCTGCAGCCCCAGCTCCTTCCCGACGCGCATCCCGGTGTCGATATATTCGCGCATCTCTTCCCGGGCGAAGTCGGTGCCGATGATCGGCAGATCTCCCGGCAAAAAGCAATTCGCCGCCTCGCAGAGAATGTCGCTTTCCCGCAGCGCGGCGCGGTAATCGTTCAGCATGGCGTCGCCGCCGCGCACGAACTGCTGAAAACCGCATTCCACATAGTCGAAGCCCGCCTGCTTTGCAAGCGCGACCTGTTCGGGCAGGCCCATATAAAAACTCACACCGAATCTCATGTCAGATCTCCTTTGCTTTCGCCGCCGGAGGGGACGGCGGTTTTTTGTTGGGTGGGGCCGTAGTTGACGGCGCCGGTATAGACCACGTCGTCCGGCGTGGGATAGACCTTCGGCACGCGCAGATCGCGCTGGTAAAGGCGCACATGCTCGCCGTGGGGCAGCAGATCGACCACGTCGCAGCCGCGCCAGAGCGCAGTGAATTCCCGGCCGCCGACCGTCTCTTTGACCTCTTTCGTCGTGATTTCAAAGCGCAGGGTGAACACATCCCCGGGCGCAAGCTCCAGAAACGCGGCGCCGTTTTGCTTTTTCGGCGTCACAGCCGCGCCGTTCAGGAAGAAGGCGGGCGCTTTGCCCATCCAGTCATACAGCCGGAACCCGGCCGCGCAGGGCTGCTTTGCCGTGAGATTCAGCTCGCCCCCGTTCGGAAGCAGCGACGTCAGACGCAGCGTGTCGGTTTCCCTGTTCAGCGGAATGTTGACCGTGTAAACGCCGTTTTCGTTCGTGACGGCGTTGTCCCAGACGAGCTTGAGCGCCGTGGGCGCCGTTCCGACGCAGCAGCCGGCGATGGAGCGAAAGCGCTGCAGGGAGATGCTGTTCGGCTCGCTGCCGCCGGTGAAGCCGCCGAGCATCCGCTTGTCGATGTCGCGGTAGGTGATGCCGTTCGCGTCGGGCTTCGTGTTGTCCACGGTGACATAGCCGGCATAGCGCACCTGATTTTCCATGAGCTGGTTGCGGGCAAACCGGTTCGCGTCGTCCCAATAGGACGGAAAGCCGTTTTTTGCAAGCTCCACGGCGCAGAAGATCATGTCGCGCACGCAGCAGGTCTCGCAGTGCTCCTCTTCCGGCGGATGCCACTGGGCATACTCCGGCACCCAACCGAAGGAGGACGAGAGGGAACGGATGTAGTCGTAGATCGCCCTGCCCTTCTGGAAATAGACTTCGTTCCCGGCCACGCGCGACAGACGCAGCAGACCGTAGGCGAACCAGGCCGCGGAATGCACGTGGCCGAAAAATTCCATTTTATAGTTGAAATAGCGCGACGGACCGAGGACGTCGTTCGCGAGACCCACGGCAAGATCGAGGGCGGTTTCGTCGTGCTTGAGCTCATAGCGGCGCACGAGAGCGGGCAGCATCAGCGCGTTGCGGATCGACTGCTCTCCCCTGCCGGTGTGCCTCGTCAGATCAAAGCCGCCGTCCTTGAGGTAAACGTCGTTGGGAAACTCATAGAGCGGCTCGGTCTCCGTGTAGTCGCCCGACCAGAACGTGCGCACCCTGCGCTCGATCACAAGGGAGCGCATCCCGCGGATCAGTTCGTCTGCGCGGCGCTCGGCCTCGGCGTCGTCGGGGTATTCCTCGGTGATGAGGTTCAGCGCGGGCAGGATGTAGCCCATCTCGTGAAAGGAGGCGTGGACGGTGTGGGTCCAGGGGTAGGGCTCGCAGAAGCGCAGACCGTGTTCGCCCCAGGAGCGCATCAGATGGCGGCGCAGGGATTGCTTGACGTCGTCGCCGTCCGCTGTGCCGAGCATTTTCATCGCGCAGGTCAGACCCTCATACCACGAGCCGACCAGCTCCGCGTCGTCCACCCGGCAGTGGGCGGCCTCCGCGGGCTTTTTGTTCGGCAGCAGCAGCCAGTAGGGCAGATTGTCCTGCGCCGGGTCCACCATGTGGGTGATATAGTGATGCACGAGCCGCGCGCTCTGCAGCAGATCGAAGGATTCGTAGTTACGCATCGACTTCAAACACCTCGGCATAGCGCACCTGTCCGTGGGAGAAGGTGCCGTCCGGCAGGATCTGCAGCTCTGTGTAGCCCTGCAGCCATTCGGACTCCGGCGCGCCGCGCTTGCCCATACCGTAGGCGCCGTAGCCGGAGGGTTCGATGTAGCTGAGGATCACGCTGTCATGCAGCACGCCGAAATTGTTCAGATGGTCGTGGCCGCAGAAGACCGCCTGGGTGACGCCTTCGTCCTTGATCGCCTTGAACAGGCCGTTGTCATACGCGGTGGAGCAGATGTCCTCGCGCTTTTCACCGTAAAGCGGCGTTTCGGACTCGATCGCCACGTCGTATTCGTGCAGCGGGATGTGCACGAGCAGGACGGATTTGCTGTCTTCGCCCCAGGTTTCCTTGAGCGCTTCGGCTTTGGCGCGGTACCATTCCACCTGGTTCTCATGCGCGCCGTCGTAGGCCGTGCGCTTGTCGAAGAGCGTCAGTTCGGCCTGCCGCTCCTCGCTGATCTCGTCAAAGGTGTCCAGACAGAACACGGTCTGGATATGCGTCCCGTCGCTGTCGAGCAGATGGATCGCATAGTTGCAGTCGCCGTCCACGTCCGCCGGACCCGGACGCATGACGCAGTGGTCATAGGACGAGAAGATGTCGACCATCTCGGAGCGGGTGACGGAAAACTTGTTGTCGCCCTCGTGGTTGCCGAGCACGCCGCCCCAGTAAACGTCGAGGTTTTCAAAGATCTGCGCGAGCTGGTGGGAGCGCTTTTCGTTCTTGCCGCTCGTCACATTGTCGCCGCCCAGCAGCACAAGATCGGGCTTTTCCTTCTGGATGCTCTTGACCATGCGGTCCACGGTCGTATAGGAGGTTTTGTTCTTGCCGTCCAGGTGCATATCGGTGAACATCAGCACCTTGAACGCGCCGGGAACCGTTTTTTGCAGCGTCACGCTGTCCGGGCCGTCTTCGATCACGGAAACGGTCTGTCCCTCGGAATGGGCGGATTCGATCTCGTCAATCGGGTAGTTCAGCGGCATGGGCAGCTTTTTCAGCACGACGACCGCCGCAACGACCAGCACGACCAACACGAGCGCCGCGCAGCACAACAGGATGATGTTCTTTTTTTTCACGGGGATCACTCCTTCACAGCGGCCGAATCGTTTGGCCTGCTTCTTTTCGGCTTTTATTATAGCATATTTTAACAAAATTGCAATCATTCCGCCAAAGTTTTTCGGCAGTTTCTTGACTTTCCGGGATTTCGTTATATAATAGAAACAGAAAACTGTCCGACGGGAGGGAACCTGATGGAAGACCGTGCATTTTTACCGGTGCTGCGCTTCGCCGTGTGCTCGGATCTGCATATCAAAGAGGAAAACGACGAACACGTGCGGCGCCTTCGAACGCTGATGCGCACTGTGTACGCCCTTGCGGCGCGGGACGAGACCTATAAGGATGTGGACGCCTTTCTGTTTGCCGGCGATCTGACGAACGGCGGAACACCGGCGCAGTTCCGGGCGTTTTGGGACGCCGTACAGGCCGAGCTGCAAAGCGGGACCAAAATCATCTCGGTCATCGCGAAGAACCACGACAACTGGGAAAAGGGACGCAACGGCGAAAAGACCGGCCTGCGGCATTACCGGGAGATCACCGGCCTTTCCGCCGACACGCACATCACGCTGGGCGGCCTGCACTTCATCGGCATCTCCACCTGCGAAAAGAAAGGCCGCTATTACAGCCGTAGGCAGAAGCGCCGGCTGAAAACTGCGCTGAAGCAGGCGGCAAAGGCGAACCCGAACGCGCCGATCTTCGTGATGCAGCACGAGCATGTGCGCGAAACGGTCTACGGCAGCAGCAGCTTTGACGGCTGGGGCAACGCCTGGTTCAAAAGGATTTTTCAGCGGTTTCCGCAGATCGTGCATTTTTCCGGCCATTCCCACTATCCGCTGAACGATCCGCGCTCCGTGACGCAGATCGACTTCACCGCCGTCGGCACCGGTGCGCTGAGCTACGCGGAATTCACCGTCGGCAACGAGCGCACCGTGCACCCGGCGCAGTGCGAGACCATCGCGCAGGGCTGGGTCGTCGAGGTCGACGCGGCAAACCGCGTGCGCCTGCAGGGCTATGATTTCCTTTCCGGCGCGCTTTTGTGCAGCTATGTGATCGCGCCGCCCTTTGACAAGGCGCATTTCACCCTGAGCCCGGCCCTGCAGAAGGCGCGCAGCAGCGCCCCGCGCTTTTTTGAAAACGCGGCGCTTGCAATCAAAAGGAGCGAAAGCGGGCTGAATGTCACCGTTCCCGCCGCAAGCAGCACCGACGGCTTCCCCGTGTTCCTCTACCGCGCCAAAGCGCTGGATCAAAACGGGAAAGCGCTTGCAGAAGCCTGGGTTCTGCATGAATCCTGGTTCCGAAGCGAAAAAACAGCCTACACGCTCACCCTGCCGCTGACCGAGGGCGCTGCAGCCGTCGCCGTCACGGCGGAGAACGCCTACGGCATGGCAAGTTCACCGCTCACGAAGGAGGTGCCCTGAGATGGGCAAGCTGAAAGAAAAATTCCTCGCGTTCAAAAACAACCCCGATTTCACGATGAAGGAGCAGCTCGGCTTTGCCTCCGGCTCCTTCGGCAACGCCATGGGGCAGGATTCCGTCGGCACCTACACCGACCAGTTCTTCCGCGACCACATGGGACTGGAAACAGCGCACACCCTGTCGCTGAAATCCGTGACGAAGGTCGTCAACATCTTCACCTCCCCCATTGTCGGCGCCTTGCTGGACAGCGGCAAGCCCGGGCAGAACCGCTCGGTCAAATTCATGGCCTTTTCCGCGATCCCGCTGACGATCGCGTCGGTCCTGCTGTTCACCGTGCCGCACGGCTCGCTGACCTTCCGCTTCCTTTGGACCTTTTTGCTGTATCTGCTTTTCCATGTGGCGGATACCTTCTATGACATCTCGCTGCTGACCATCTCCGCCCGCATGACGAAGGACACCGACGCGCGGCGCACGTTTTACACCGTGGCGTCCTTCGCGGCGACCCTCGGCTCCATGCTGCCCGGGTGGATCCTTCCGGTCGTGGTGGATCTGAACATCGCCAACGAAAAGAACGCCTATTTCGTTGTGGCGCTGACCTTCGGCATCCTCGGCCTGATCTCCATGCTCGTTCCGACGTTCACCCTGCGCGAAAAGGTCATCGTCCGGCAGGTCACGGAGAAGAAGACGGCGATCGACTTCAAGATGATCCTGCTCAACAAGCCGCTGCTGCTGCTCTCTCTCAGCCAGCTCATCGACTCCGTGCGCCAGGTGTGCTACAACGCCCTACCCTTCTTCTATAAGCAGACGCTGAACGCCTTTTCCATGAAGTCCATCGTGGAGGTCTTCTCCGGCACCCTGTCCTACATCGGTTTGGCTTCGGTGCCGTTCATCGGCAAAAAGCTCTCCTCGCGCGACATGATCTCCTACGGCTACCTCTGGACGGGCATCTGCTACATCATTCTGATGCTGGTCGGCTACAGATCAAAGATCCTTGTCGGCGTGCTGATCGCCCTCGCGGGCTTCCCCAACGGCGGCATGGGCGCGGCCAGACGGATCCTTCTGGCCGATTCCACCGACTACATGGAATGGAAGAGCTTCAAAAAATTCGGCGTGGCCGTGCGCAACGAAGGCATGGTCTTCTCCTTCAGCAACATGGTGAACTCCATGTCGCAGCTCTGGAAGGACCTGATGATCGACATCGGCCTGCGCATCATCGGCTACAAGAGCGCCGAAGTCGTGGACGGCAAAAGCGTGGAGGTCCAACAGACGCCCCAGACCCTCAAAGGCATTTTCTGGCTCGTGGTCGTGCCCGGCATCCTCGGCAACATTCTGCCCGGCATCATCATGCGCTTTGACGATTACACCGGCAAGAAGAAAGAAGCGATTTTGAAAGAACTGCAGGAGATCCGCGCCGCGGCAGCCGCAGAAGACGCTGCGCAGACGACGGAACCGGCAGAAGAAAAGGTGGAATCCTGATATGAAACTTCCAAACAAATACTGCTACGGAACTCTGTTCGGCTTCAGCGGCCTCGACGGAGAAAACGACCATAACGGCGACTTCATCGCCATGACCATGCGCCGCCCGGTCTCTCTGCGTTTTGACGCGAAAACGCCCGTCACGCTGGCGATCGCGCTGGAAGACACGCAGATGGACTTTGTGCTCAGCGACGCGCTGCAAAGCAGGGAGCTGCTGCTGGTCTTCGCCGACAAAACGACCGTGCTCGGCCGCACGACGGCCCCGGTCACGAGCTTTGCCGAAGGCGCAGAAGCGCTCGAAACCGGCGGCGCGCAGGTGCTGCTGTGCAACGGCTTCGCCTATGCCCTGTTTGTACAGGGCGACCGTTTCGCCTTTTGCCGCGCAGAAACGGCAAAAGCTGCAGCCGCGGCGGCAAAAGAGAAAATATGCCGCGACATCGACGCGCTGCGGGACGCCAAGCTCGCCTACTACGAAGCGCTGCCCCCCTGCCCCCGACCGGAATACGAACGGCTGTACTATAAATGTCTGAGCGTCAACAAGGTCAACGTCTACAGCCCGCAGGACGGCATCGCCTGCCGGTTCACCACGCCCGACCGCCTGCCCCACAAGCACATGTGGCTCTGGGACTCCATGTTCCACGCCATGGCTTTCGCGCACTACAACCCGGAGATGGCCGAAAACAGCATCCGCGCCGTTCTGCAGTGTCAGCAGGACGACGGGTTCATCCCGCATATGATGAAGAGCACTTCCGACCATTCCGCCATCACCCAGCCGCAGGTCATTGCCTGGGCGGTGCTGGAGGTCTATTCCAAAACCGGCGACAAGGCCTTCCTTGCCGAATGCGCCGACAAGATCGCCGCCTTCCTGCTCTGGTTTTTGAAAAACCGCGACACCGACGGCAACGGACTGCTCGAATGGAAGACCGATTATTCCAACGTGCGCTGCCGCTGCGACGAAAGCGGCATGGACAATTCGCCGCGGTTCGACACCACGGAAACGCTTGACGCGATCGACTGCAACTGCTTCATGGTGCACGACTGCCGGTGTCTCGCGGAGATCTACCGCATTCTTGAAAAAGCCGACGACGCCGCAGCCTTCGAAGCGATCGCGGACAACGTGGCGGAAAAAATCAACGCCCTGCTCTGGGACGAGACACAGGGCGTTTACTGCGACCGCGCACTTTCCGGCAAACCCACCGGCGTGCGTTCCTGCTGTTCGTTCCTGCCGCTGTTTGCCGGCGTTTGCAGCGAAGAAAGAGCCGCACGGCTGGCCGCCCTGCTGCAGGACGAGACCGCCTTTGCCACGCCGCTCCCCGTGCCGTCGATCTCCCGGGATCACCCGGATTTCGGAACGGACATGTGGCGCGGCGGCGTGTGGCTGAATTTCAACTGCTTCATCTTTCGCGGCCTGCGGCGCAGCGGCTTTGACGAGCTGGCGAAAACACTGCGCGAAAAAACGCTGGAATCGGTCAACCGTTGGTTTGAACAGACCGGTGAGATCTTTGAGTTCTACGATCCGATGGATCAAACGGAGCCCTGGTATCTGGAGCGGAAAGGAAAGCAGCCCCCGGAACCGGATTACCGCATTCTCTATCACTCCATTACGGATTTCAACTGGTCGGCGTGCTTTACGCTGCTGATGCTGCTGGGTGCGTTTTAAGATGAGAATGCTCACGCTGGTGGAAAACTCCTGCGGCGACGCGCGCTGCATCGCCGAACACGGGCTTTCCGTTTACCTGGAAACCGAAAAGCACAAGCTCCTGCTGGACACCGGACAGACGGACGCGCTGCTCAAGAATGCGGATGTGCTCGGCGTGGAGCTTGCCGCTGTGGACACAGTGATCCTCAGCCACGGGCACTACGATCACGCCGGCGGCATCCTGCCGCTTTGCGAACGCAACCAAACGGCGGTGATTTATCTTCAGCGTGCGGCGACGGAACCGCACTTCAACGGCGAACGTTACATCGGCATCGACCCCGCCGTTGCGAAGCTCCCAAACGTGCGGCTGCTGGACGGCGACACGAAGCTTGACGACGAACTGTTTCTCTTCTCCGGCGTCACGGGCCGCCGCTGCTTCCCGCCGGGGAACCGAACGCTCACACGGCTGGAAAACGGCAGGCAGACGCCCGACGACTTTGTCCACGAGCAGTACCTTGTCCTCACGCAAAACGGAAAGCGTATTCTCCTTTCCGGCTGCGCACACAACGGGATTCTCAACATCCTCGACCGGTTCCGCGTGCTTTTCGGCGGCGAACCGGACGTTGTGATCAGCGGCTTTCACATGATGAAACGCAGCGGACCGCATACCGAAGCGGAAAAAGAGACCATCCTTCAAACGGCGCGGGCGCTCAAAGAAACAAACACCGTTTTCTTCAGCGGCCACTGCACCGGCGAAGCAGCGTTCGCGCTCATGCAAACAGTCCTCGGCGACCGGCTGCGTGCGCTGCATACCGGCTGCGACATTTCATTTTAACGGAGGCAGTGCCATGGAACTGTTTTTCAAAAAGCTTGTTGTGATTCTCACATCTCTGACCATGTTCATCGAGCCGCAGATCGTGTCGTTCTTCCGCGGCGGCGAACGCGCGTTTTTTGAAAGCTGGTCGCCGGAGCAGACCTACAGCCGCAGCTACGCGCAGGAGATCGAGAAGGATCCCGGCCGGGATTTCGTCATTCTCAACATCGCCGACCCGCAGCTTTCGAACAACGAAACGCTGGGCGAACTGTTTCAGCAGGTCAAAGCCCAGACAGATCAGATGATCGCCGACCTGCAGCCGGATCTGCTGACCCTCACGGGCGACAACGCATGGGGAGACTTCGCCTATGTGGAGTTCATCAAATGGATCGACAGCTACGGCATTCCCTGGGCGCCGGTCTTCGGCAACCACGACCCGGAGCGCAACCCCGGGCCGTTCTGGGCCGCCTATAACATGGCGAAAGCGAAACACTGCCTGTTCCGCTACGGCCCAAAGGACATGGGCTACGGAAACTACATCCTCAACATCACCCAGAACGGCGACATCCTGCACAGCCTGATCCTCATGGATACGCACTGCGACGTGACCGAAGAAAACCTCAACGGCACGCCCGGCTTCCATCACTTTGACCACCTTTGGGAAAACCAGATGCAGTGGTACGCCTGGGCGATCGACGGGATCGCCGTGACGGCGGGACATCCGGTGGAAAGCACGGTGCTGTTCCACATTCCGCTGTATGAATACAAGACCGCGTGGGAGGAAGCCACGGGGCTGACCGAATGGAGCGCCAGCCATCCCGGCTCGTTCAAAGGCGATTACGCCGAGGACAGCTTCGGCATCCGGCTTGACCCCGGCGGCTGGCCGGAAAAAAACAACGGCTTCTTTTCGCTTTTGAAAGAAAAAGGCAGCACGAAGAACGTGCTTTGCGGCCACGACCACTGCAACAGCTACTCCCTGGTCTACCAGGGCATCCGCCTGACCTTTGCGCTCAAGGACGGCCCGGGCTGCTACTGGCACCCGAAGCTCAACGGCTGCACCACGCTGACCATCGGCGCCGAGGGACACGCCGTGCCGGAACACCACTATTACACGTTCCCGGGGGAAACGGCGGAAAACTGAAAAAGATACGATCGGGGGCTGTCGCATTTAGCGAAAAACGTCAAAGCAAACGAAAGAGAAAGCGCTTTCCGCAGACTTGCTCTGTGAAGATAGCGCTTTCTATACTTTTGGGTACTCAAAAGAAGTAGGATTTTTTGCTTTGACTCGACGTTTTTTCGCCCTCGGCGTACTTTTGTACAGCCTTCGGCCGAAGAAAACGCCGTTTTCATCTAAATGCAACAGCCCCGTTTTTCGCTGCGCGGGGGCGGCGGCGGGACGGCCCGTGTCCCCGGCACGGGCCCACCGGGACGCGCAGCGTCCCGGTGGGCGCGGCGCAATGAGCCGCGCGGTCCCGCCGCCGGCTCTTTTGCGCAGGAAACCTGCGCAAAAAAAAGGGCTGTTTTCAAAACAGCCCCAAAAACTATGATTTATCGCACGATCCGCACAAAGGAAAACAGCACGCTGGTCACGTTCCACCAGGTCATCGCAAAGAATGCCAGCGGCAAAAACGGATTGCCCACCGGGAAGCCGTTCATCGCGGCGTCCTTCAGCTCGGAGATCGGCGGGAAGAAGTCCTTCAGGCGAATGGAAAACAGATTGCTGAACATATCCTTCACATTCTTCTTGTACATCTCTTCCGAAGAGATCACGTTGTAGCTGCGCGAGAACAGAACTTCTTCGCCGCGGCGGACCGCAAACGACAGGGCGCCGGTATCCTTCACGGTGTAGGTGTAATCCTCCGCGTCCCACGCGCAGAAGCTGTGGACGACCGTGCCGTTGACCAGAACATCGGCCGGAGTCTCGTCGAAATACCTCACCCAAAGCACGTCGCCGACAGCGATTTCGGAGCCGTCGTGCAAGTCGTAATAGCCCATGCCGAGCAGGTGATCCTCCTCCGAGACCCAGAAATCGGAAATCGGCTCAAATTCGTCTTCTGCGGCGGCGTCCTCCGCAAAAGCAAGGGGCACGGCGGCAATCACCATGACAAGCGCCAAAAATAAAGCAAAGATTCGTTTTTTCATGGGTATGCATCCTTTCGATACTGTATTTGGGCTTTTGCCCGCTTTTATTTTATCATAACGGAAAACCGCTGTCAATTGGGCAAAGGGCACAAAAAAGCTCCCCGATGTACTCACCGGAGAGCTTATGGCTGCGGATCTAGGATTCGAACCCAGACATACAGAGTCAGAGTCTGCTGTGCTACCCTTACACAAATCCGCAACAACATGTGATATTATACACACGCGGCCCAAGAATGTCAAGGTTTTTTTGAAAAAACTTTTCGCATTTCGGAAAAACGTGCGCAGAGCAAACGGCAGGATTACTCAGCCATCTCCCGCTGCGCGGCGATCATCAGATCCGGGAAATTGCCGATCAGCGCGTCCACGCCGAGGGCGGAAAGACGCTTCACATCCTCGGCCGTATTGACCGTGAAAGTGTTGATCTCGCAGCCGGCATCATGCATTTCGCGCACGACCTGAGGCTGAAGATTGAAAAAGATCGGATGGCAACACTCGACGCCGTGCGACTTTGTATAGGCGCCGTAGTCGATCAGCCAGCTTTCGGAAAGAAAGCCGCACTTCAGATCCGGCGCAAGCTCCTTGCAGCGCATGATCGAGAAGTGGTTAAAGGAGGAAAGGATCACCTTGTCTTCCAGATGATAGGTGCGGATCATGGCGATCACACGGCGCTCGATCGTCGGATAGTCATAAATGCCCGTCTTCAACTCAATGTTCGTAATCAGCGGCAGATCCTTCACAAGGTCGAAGTAGGTTTCAAGCGTCGGGATCTCGTTGAATCCGTAAACACCCGCATACGCTGCGGAATAGTCGTACCGGCGCAGCTCGTCAAGGGTCATATCCTTGACCCATCCGCTGCCGTTGCTGGTGCGGTCGATCGTTTCGTCGTGGATGATGACCAGGCGGTTGTCCTTTGTCAGATGCACGTCCAGCTCAATTCCGTCCACGCCGGCCTCAATCGCCTTGCGGAAGGAAAGCATTGTGTTTTCGGGATATTTCCCGCTGAATCCTCTGTGGCCGAAAATTTTAGACATTTTTTCTTCCTCTTTTCATCATACTTGCCGTAACCACAGAGAATTATACTCAAAACGCCGAAAGATGCAAGGGGTTTGGGCAGCTTTTTCATAAATCGGCAGATTTCACAAAAAAAGAAAAAAGCTACGCGAATTTTCATCCGCATAGCTTTATCAAATTCAAAATTATTCTTTCTTCATCAGGCAGACGAAAGCTGCTGCCGCTGCAACGGAGATCGTGCCGATGGCAACGAGAACCGCCGAGGTGTCGCCGGTGTTCGGCGTCACGGAATCAGAGGAATAGCTGCCGCTGTAATCGCTGCCGCTGCTACTGCCGGAAGAGGAGCCGCCGCCCAGCAGATCGCCGAGACCGCCGCCGCCACCGCCGACAACGTCACCCAAACCGATGAACAGGTTCGAGAAGAAGTTCACGATGTCGTTATCCATCAGACCGTCCAGGAAGGAGGTGTCGATGCCCATGGACTGCAGGCCGCCCTTGAGGCTGTCGGCAAGGCCGGCAACCGTGTCGCTCACGCCGCTGGCTGCGCCGCCGCCCATTCCGCCGAGCAGGCTGGAGATATCGAAGGAACCGAGATCAATGCCGCTCGTCAGGGCGCTCAGGTCAAGACCGCTGCCGCCGAAAGCGCCGGAGATCATCTCCATGATGGAGCTGGGATCAAAGCTGGCGCCGGAAGCGGATGCATTCGTGAACATCGAGGTGATGGAGCTGGGATCGGAGACCACATCGGGAAGCCAGGACATATCCACGCCGCCCAGAAGACCGGAAAGATTGGAGAGGGCGGAATCGGAACCGGTGGAAACGCTGCCCGCAGCGGGAACGGAACCGTTCGTCAGGCCGGAGATGGCATCCGACAGTTGGCCGAGGGTTTCAGAGCTGTCGCCGCCGAAGGAATCGCCCAGCTTGTCCTTGAGGGAATCGAGATCCACGCCCTCAAGATCCAGGCCTTCCAGAATGGAGGTCAGCTCGGAATCGGACAGCGAGGAGATGTCAACGCCGTCCAGCGCACCTGCAAGGGAATCCAGATCCAGACCGTCGACGGCAAGCGCCGAGGGAACGATCAGGCACAGGCACAACATAACTGCAATCAAAATGCTGAAAACTTTCTTCATTGAGTTTCATCCTTTCCTTCTCAAAGCGGTAAACCGCAATATATTACCCTATTACTGATGTATTATACAACATCTTTTTTCAAAATTCAATAGGTATTCTAATGTTTTTTAAAAAAATCTTTGCCGATTTTTGTCAATTCCATGTGAGATAGACGTCCAGACCGCTGACCGAATAGTTCCGGTCTCTTTCAAAGCCGTTTTTTTCGAGGGAACTGCAGAACAGGCCGAGCATCTTTTTGTCTTTCATCGTCAGGCGTGCGCGCATGGAAAGCGACGAGCGGTCGCGGAAGGATTCCAGCGAACCGGGCACGAAGCCGGTGCACCACCAGTATTTTGCATAGTCGCGGCTCAGGCGTTCCTCGCCGTCGCGATAAAAGCTCATGGACATATACAGCGCGTCTTCGTCGCTCACAGCGTCGTAATGGACGCCGTCTTCTCCGGTCGGCTTGTAGTAGCAGCCGATCTCGCTGCCCACAAAGACCAGACCGTACTGGCCTTTCCAGAACTGGATGAGCCAGTCCATCTTTTTATAGGTGAATTTCACGCGGAAGGTGTCGTAGTAGAAGTTCAGGAAGGGCGCGCCGATATCATACAGCGTGTTGAACCCGAA
The DNA here is from genome assembly GCA_902774035.1 of Oscillospiraceae bacterium. Classification (GTDB taxonomy): domain Bacteria; phylum Bacillota; class Clostridia; order Oscillospirales; family Acutalibacteraceae; genus UBA6857. Next base: position 15,436 of record CACYHA010000010.1, read on the forward strand.
GTTGCGCTGCCAGGGGTCGTTCACCGTGTAGTAGTAGTTGCCCTCTTTGTTGTACTGATAGCCGAGGAATCCGTTGGAAAACACGGCGGCGCGCTGAATGACCTGCTGCGCTTCCTCCTCGGACTGAGCGGTCGTCTGCCTAGCGGTCGTGGTGTTCAACGTGAAGTCGCGCGTTGTGGGCGCGGTCGTGGTCACGGTGTTGGAATCGATCGTCGGAAGCTCGGGAACCTCTGTCGTTTCGGTCGTGCTCGTGAGGTCGGCCATGTCAAAGGTCGTGAACAAATCGGTGTTCATGGTGTCCTCTGTCGGCGCGGCGAGCTGCGACGTTTCCAGGGGCGCCGCCGTTTCCGACGGCTGGCTTTCCGTGGGGACAGACTGGGGATCGAGCGCCGAAATGGTCACCGGCTGCTCCGTCTGCAAATTCCTGTTGATCATGCGAACGGCGAAGAACGAACCCGCGCAAAGGATCGTCAGCACGGATACGATGATGATCGTCGTCTTCGGTTTATCAAGCCGCATGAATGAAACCTCCTTTATTTTTTACGAAAAAAAATCGCGAATTGACTTATCATATAGAATAACAGAAAAGATGCAAAAAATCAAGAGAAAAGAGAAATCTTTTCAATATGTTTTTTCCCCGGTAACCGATCATTCACACAGACGCCTTTTTTGACAGCGCGATCAGATCCTTGACCGCTTCGCCCGCCAAAATGAAGCCCGCCACCGGCGGAACAAAGGAGACCGAACCGGGAACGCTGCGTTTCCCCTGCGCCGGTGTTTGCGCCGAGGTGCCGAAGGGCTGCAGCGGTTCTTCCGGCGACCAGACCACTTTCAGCTTGCGTATGCCGCGCTTTCGGCACGCGCTGCGCATCACCCGCGCCAGAGGGTCGCCGCTGGTTTTGAAGAGATCGCAGACGCGAAAAGCGGTGGGGTCGAGCTTGTTCCCCGTTCCCATGCAGGAGATCAGCGGCACGCCTGCGTCCCGCGCGCGTTCGGCAAGGCACAGCTTTGCCGAAACGGTATCCACCGCGTCCACAAGGTAATCGAACGCGGAAAGGTCGATCGCATCGGCGGTTTCCGGCAGATAAAAAAGCGCGTGGGTGCGCACCGTGCAGGAAGGGTTGATCGCTCTGACGCGGGCGGCGGCGGCTTCCGTTTTCGCAAGGCCGAGCGTTTCATGGGTGGCGATGAGCTGGCGGTTGAGATTGGAAAGCGCCACGGTATCGTTGTCGATCAGATCGAGCGCACCGACGCCGGCGCGGGCCAGGGCTTCCGCAGCCGCGCCGCCCACACCGCCGAGGCCGAACACCGCCACGCGGGCTTTCGCCAGAACTTCCAGCGCCTGTTTGCCGAGCAGAAGCTCGGTGCGCACAAATTGAGATTCCATAAAATCGCCCTTTCCGTTGAGATTCCGTTTCTATTATATAACAGGACGCAGAGCTTGTCAAAGGAATATCAAAACAAATCCGGGAGAATTTAGGATGCAGTTGTCGGGGGATGAGGTTAGGGAACAGGGATTCTTTCACGTTGCGAAAAAGCGAACGCGGAAAGCCTTCCCCACGCCGTAGGGAAGGCGCAGAAGAAAGGCTCCGGCGGAGCGTTTCTTCGTTGCGATAGGATTCTCTTGTCGCGGCAGCGGCAAGACGCCTTCAAGAGGACCGCTCGCCGAAGGCGAGTGGTGGATGAGGCCGGGAACCTGAAAATCAACCTGCTCCTCGCTATAATATTTTATCCGCTTCGAATCATCATCTGCCGGAGCTTTTGCGTTCACGTTTCGAAGCCTCCGGCGGGTCCATTCTTTCTCTTTTCTTCTTGTGAAAAGAGAAAGAATAGACGAAGAAAGAGAAAAGATCGCTTTGCGCGTATATTGACGTGGTCCCGTGCGGAGATTGGAAAAGTTCGCGCTCCATGCCCCGCCAGTGATCTCATTTATCCTCGTGTTTGAAAATGCGCAGCTTCAGTCGACGGGTTTCAATCTAAAGTTATCTTGTCACGCTGCAAATCCACGTCTCACGCTGCGCAAAGGCGTTCTCAGGTGAAAGCGAACAACCCAAACAGAGTTCTCCGTATGGTTGCACAAAAAATCCCTGCCCATTCCGTTTGTCAGCGGTAGGCGAAATGACAGACGGCTTGCGCGGCGTAGGTGTGAGAAAATCCAAAGCGAAAAAAGCTGCTGTGTTAAGAGAGAAAGGATCCGTAACAACGCGCAAACGGCTGTCCTTCTTTCGCCGTACCGGAACCTTAGCGGTTTCTCTTTCTTCGTCTATTCTTTCTCTTTGACAAGACAAAGAGAAAGAATGGACCCGCCGGAGGCTCCGAAATGTGAAAGTAAAGGTTGCGGCAGATGATGATTGAAGCGGCAGAAATAATACTATAGAAAGAAGCAGGTTGATTGATAGGTTCCCGGCCTCATCCACCACTCGCCTTCGGCGAGCGGTCCCCCTTCCCCACGCCGTGGGGAAGGCTTCACACGTTCGCTTTTATAGAAACGTGAAAAAATCTCTAACCCCTGTCCCCTGTTCTCTGCTCACTGTTCACTGCTAACTGTTCACTGCTCACTGATTTCTACCCGCTCTCATTCCAACGGATCATCCAACCGAGTCGATGCAAAGCCCAAAAGGCAGGGGTTGCATTTTTCCGGCGTGTTGGTTATAATAAAGAAAAAGGAGGGGTTCCATGACGTATCTGATCACCGCGCTGGAGGGCGTCAGTTCCTTCCTCTCCCCTTGTATGCTGCCGCTGCTGCCGGTCTATCTCTCCTACTTTGCCGGAGAAAACAGGCAAAAAAGCAAAACGCTGCTGCGCGTGCTGTTCTTTGTGCTCGGCTTTTCGGCGGTGTTCAGCCTGATGGGGCTGTTTGCCGGCTCGCTCGGCGCGTTGCTTTCCAGGTATCAGACCGCGGTCAACGTCGTCAGCGGCCTGATTGTGATCCTCTTCGGCCTGTCCTACCTCGACGTTTTTCGCATTCCGTTTTTCAAAGGCGCGGCCAAAGGCAAACAAGTCGGATCCGTTGCGGCGGCCTTCCTTTTCGGCGTGATCTATTCCGTGAGCCTGAGCCCCTGCGTGGGCGCGTTTCTCGGTTCGGCGCTGATGCTGGCGGCCAACAGCGGCACAGCGCTGCAGGGCGTGAGTCTGCTTTTGACCTACGCGGCCGGGCTGGGCATTCCGTTTTTGCTTTCCGCCGTTTTGCTGGACAAATTCAAATCCGCGTTTTCCAAAATCAAAAAGCACTATAAAGTCATCAACCGCGTCTGCGGCGGGTTTCTCATCGCCGTCGGGATCTGCATGTGCTTCGGCTGGCTGAACGCGCTGATGGCTGCTATTTCATGAGGTGATCCTATGCAAAAAAAGCTTCGACTCATTCTGCTCGTCTTTGTGCTCGTGCTCGTGCTCGGCGGCGCCTATGCGGGCTACCATGCGCTGCGCGACAAAATCGGCGTTCCGACTGCCCCCGCGCAGATTTCGGAAACCTTCGCGGACTGCACCGTGTACGACGAGCAAGGAGAGCCGTTCGCCCTTTCCTCTCTGTTGGGAAAACCCGTTCTGCTCAACTTCTGGGCCACCTGGTGTCCTTACTGCGTAGAGGAGTTCCCCGACCTGCAGCGGCTCTATGAGACCTACGGAGAAAAAGTCAACTTCCTGATGGCAAACTACACCGACGGCGCACGGGAAACCGTGGAGACCGCAGGCGCGTTCATTGCGGAAAACGGCTACACCTTCCCGGTCTGCTTCGACAAGGACAGCAGCGCGTTGGAAGCCTACCTCGTTTACAGCTTTCCGACCACGGTCTTCCTCGCGCCGGACGGCACGGTGGTCTATCGCCAATCGGGCGCAATGACCTATGCGGCGGCAGAGGCGCAGATTCTGGCGCTGCTCGGGGAGAGCGCATCTTAAGACAGCTTGATTTCCAGCCAAAAAAGCAGGACACAGCGAGAACTGTGCCCTGCTTTTTTCGATGAATGCGGCGATTCCCGGAGCTGCCGCGGCGGGGCAAACGTGCGACGCACGTTTGCGGCGAAGCGGGCGGCGCAGCCGCGCGTTTCGCCGGCGCGCAGCGAAGCTGCGCGCGCCCCGCCGCCTCCCTGCGGCAGCCGGAACGCAAAGGGGCTGTTCTGAAAACAGCCCCAAAAAATCAACGGACAGGAACCCCTGCCCGTTGCCTGTGTTATGCCAATTCTTATTTTGCGGGAGCCGTTGTGGTCGTGGCAGCATTGCCCAGACCGCCCAACAGGCCGGTGAAGCCGGAAAGCAGAGAGCCGAAGTCAATGCCGCTCAGAAGATTCCCGGTGTTGTTGGTGGTTGTTGTGCCGGCCGTTCCGGTCGTTGAAGTTGCGTCACCGGAAGCCTGCGAATTGCTGATGGACGCCATTGCTTTGGAAGCGAAGGCCATGAAGCTGCTGAAAATGCTGCTGAGCATCGACATCGCGTCGGCGGTCGAAGCGTTGTTCGTCGCTGTCGTGCCGGTACCGCTGCCGGTGGTGCTGGTCGCGTCGCCGGCGTTGCTGCCCGCGCCCGCGAAGAGCTGGGAGATCAGGCCCTTGAACATATTCAGGAGCGGCTGGATGTAGGTGGAAAGACTGCCGAGGATCTTGCTGAGATCAAAACCGGTGCTCGCAGCCGGGGTATCTGTGCTCACATTGTCCGAGCCGTCGCCCAGGGAGATGAATTTTCTGCCGTTCTGGGTCGCAAAGGTCTGGGCGGTGGAACCGGGATAACCGTAGATCTCCGTCTTCTGGGGGAAGCAGTTGGGACCCGCGATCTTGCAGTTGGTGCTGGTGATGGAAACATCGTTCAGCGCCGTGCAGCCGTAGAAAGCGTTGTCGCCGATCTCCTGAAGGCCGGAGGGAAGGGTCACCGAAGGCAGCTTTGTGCAGTTTTCAAACGCACTGGTTCCGATCGTCACAACAGAGTTCGGGATCTTCACCTTTTCCAGATTGGCGCAGCCGTAAAACGCATAGTTGCCGACGCTGGTCACACTGCCGGTGATTTCGAGCTTCTGGATGGATGCCGCTTTGCTGTTCCAGGGAACGAGCGAGGCGGAGGTGTAGTCCGTCATCTTGCCGGAGCCGGAGATGGTCATCACGCCCTCGGAATCAAGCGACCAGGTGATTGCGCCGTCTGTTCCGGACGCTTCCACCGTTGCCGCGAGCGCCATGGGCAGCGCCGTGAAAACAAGAAGCACGGACAAAAGAATTGCGATTGTACGTTTCCATGTGTTTTTCATTGCATGGACCTCCTTTTAATTGTTTTCTATATTATACCCCTTTTTTTTGAAGTTGTCAATGCCCAGTTTGCTTGACTTTCTCTTTTGATTGGCATATAATGCAGACAGATTTTATAAAAGGAAGGCGATCCCATGACTGAAAGCAAAGCGGACACCCACCAGGTGCTCTGCATGGCGATGGACATCGGCAAAAGCATGATCCGCTGCGGCGCGGAGGCCAACCGGGTGGAAGAGACAGTCACGCGCATCTGCAGCGCCTACGGCGGCATTAACACCGAGGTGTTTTCCATCGTTTCCATGATCCTTGCCACCGCCACCGGAAAGGACGGCACCAGCGACACCCAGACCCGGCGCATCCACGGCTACAGCACCGACTTTGACCGGCTGGACAAGCTCAACGCCCTTTCGCGCCGCATCTGCAAAGAAACGCCGCCGCCCGAAGAAGTTCTGGCGGAACTGGCGCAGATCAAAAGCGACCGGCGGCATCTGCTGTGGTACGTGGGGATCGGCTATTTCGTCGTCGGCTTCGCGTTCACCCTGTTTTTCGGCGGCTCGTTTCAGGACGCCGCTGTCTCGGCCGCGATCGCGCTTTTGCTCTGGCTGCTGACCTCCTTTGTGAGAGTGCAGGGGCTGAGCAAGCTGTTTTTCACGGCGCTTTCGTCGGCCGCGCTCGGCTTTCTTGCGGTCTTCTTTGAAAAGATCGGCCTCGCCGACAATGCAGCCATGGTCATGATCGGCGACATCATGTTGCTCATTCCCGGGCTTCTGCTGGTCAACTCGCTGCGGGAAATGCTTTGCGGCGATCTGATCAGCGGCCTGCTGCGGCTGCTGGAATGCATCATTCTCGCCCTCGCCATCGCCTGCGGCTTTGCCGTGCCGATCCTGATTTTCAAGTGAGGTGACAGCCATGACAATCACAAAGATCCTGACGCTGATCCTCACCGGCACCCTCGGCACCTTCGGCTTCACGCTGCTGTTCCGTATGCGCAAGCGTCTGATCCTCTGGGCGGTGCTTTCCGGCTGCCTGACCATGGGCGTGTATGTGCTTTGCGTCCACTATTCAGTCCAACTGTTTTTCCAGAATCTTTTTCCCGCTCTGTTTGCAACAGCCTTTGCAGAAGTGCTCGCCCGGCTGACCAAGGCGCCGACCACGCCCTACATCGTCTGCGCCGTCATTCCTCTGGTTCCCGGAAGCGCGTTGTTTTACACCATGTATCACTTCATCATCGGCGAGATGGAACAGTTCCACGAAATGCTGATGCAGACCCTGAGCGTTTCTGCCGGACTTGCCGTCGGCATTCTGTGCGTCAGCGCCGTGATGCAGATCGTCACGAAAAAGCCGAAAGGATCTCAAAAAACAAAGTAACCAATTTGTGCCGGGGCCGCGCAGCTTCGCTGCGCGGTGAAGGCGGCGGAACGAACCGTGCCCCCCGGGGCACGGTTCAAAACGAAGCCCTGCTTCGTTTTCGCGCGGCCCGGGCCGCGCGGTTCCGCCGCCGCCTGCGCACGGCAAAGCCGTGCGCGAAAAAAAGGCTGTCACCGAACGGTGACAGCCTTTTTCCTTGTAATCTGCTCAGTTGTTGGAAAAGATGTTTCTGCCCTTGAAGATCGGCAGCTCGTCGCTGTCGTCCTCGGCGGCGTCGTCAAAGATGGAGCTGCTCTTGGCCGGCGTTTCGATCACGTCAAAGCTCTGCGCCGGAGCGGCGGGAGCGGCCGGAGGCGCCGGCGGCGTTGCGGGATCCATCGGGCGGGCAGCCTGTGCGCCGGGGAAGATGTCTTCCGGACGGGCAGCGGCCTGCTTTGCGTTTTCAAACGCGGAGACGAAGGTTCTGCCGAACTCGGTGGAACGGAATTCCGACGTTTCGGAACCCATGGCGGTGAAAATGGACTGGCCTTCGCTCTTGGGCTTGGTGGAACCGCTGATGAAGCCGGTGTTCTGACCCGGGCGGCGAGCAGGCGCGCCCTGCTGCGGGTTGGAGGTCGGCTGCTTCTGGGTCACGGGGGCAGCGCCGCGCATGGTTTCGGCGTCGTTCTCTTCCATGCTGCCGAAGCCGGTGGCGATGACGGTGATGAGCATTTCGTCGCCCATGTCCTCGTCAAAGACGGAACCGAAGATGATGTTCGCGTCGGGGTTGGTGGACTGGGTGATGAGATCGCCGGCCTGCTCGATCATGTCGAGGGACATGTCAGAGGAGCAGGTCACATTGATGATGACGCCGGAAGCGCCGTCGATCGCGGTCTCAAGCAGCGGGCTTGTGATGGCCTGCTTGGTGGCCTCGTTGGCGCAGTCCGCGCCGCGGCCACGGCCGATGCCCATGTGCGCACGACCCGCGTCCTTCATGACGCTCTTGATATCGGAGAAGTCCAGGTTGATATAGCCGGGCACCTTGATGGTGTCGGAAATGCTCTTCACGCCCTGCCACAGCACTTCGTTGGCCTTGCCGAACGCGTCTTTCATGGAAAGGGACTTGTCGCCGAGGAGCTTGAGGCGCTCGTTCGGGATGACGATCAGAGAATCCACATGCTTCTGCAGCTCACGGATGCCGTCCTCGGCCTGCTTCATGCGCTTTCTGCCTTCGAATTTGAAGGGCTTCGTCACGATGCCGACGGTCAGTGCGCCGAGCTCTCTTGCGATCTCGGCAACCACAGGCGCGGCGCCCGTGCCCGTGCCGCCGCCCATACCGGCGGTGATGAAGACCATGTCGGTGTTGCGCAGCGCGTCTTCAATGACGTCGCGGCTCTCTTCGGCTGCTTTTTTGCCGATGACCGGGTCGCCGCCGGCGCCCATGCGTCCGGTGACCTTTTCGCCGATCTGAATCTTATGCGTGGCCTTGGAATTTTCCAGAATCTGCGCGTCGGTGTTGATCGTGAGGAATTCCACGCCGTAAACGCCGGATTCCACCATGCTGTTGACCGCGTTTCCGCCGCCGCCGCCGACGCCGACCACTTTGATCTGGTTGTATGCCATGTTGTCATTGTCCATAATAAAGCTCATTATACTTCCTCCTGATACTATGATATCCCAAAGTAATTACAATATAATATTTGAGTTATTATACCACGCATTTTTCAAAAAGACAATCCTTCTGCCCGATATCTTTAAAAAAATTTTACTTTTTTTATAAAAAAGCGGATCAATCCTTGGTCATGGTGCCCTCTTTCACGAAGATTTTGCCCTCGTAGGTGATCTCCAGATAGCCGATGACGTTTTCGGAAACTTTTTCGCGCAGGGTTTCCGCCGCGGCGCGCAGCCGGATGGAAAGATTTTTCGTGGTGCCGAGATAGAGATTGATGCGTCCGTCGTAGCGGATGACGATTTTTTCCAGGTCGCTGAGATCGATCACATTCGCCTTTTCAAGGCCGTTTTCCAGCAGGCATTTCACGATCTCCTTCGCCGCCTCGAACCGTTTTTTGTCCGTTTCGGTCAAAGGTTCATACAGTGTGCCGATCTCCCCGTCCGCGTCGTCGAATCCGTCCAGACGGAACTGCCCGTCCCCGGGCTTTTTCTTTTTCAGCGAAAGGATCTTCTGTTCGTCGTCCAGGCAGAGGAAAACGCTCTTTCCGGAGATCAGATATTTGTCCGTGGTCTCGGTCACAACCAGCTCCAGCACGTCGGGGAGCCGATATTTCACATCCACGGAGCCGATGTACGGCAGCTTTTCGCACAGGCGCCTGTTCACGGCGCTTTCGCGCACGCGGAAGAGATTGTCGCCCTTCATCACGCCGCTGGCGTCAATGACCTCCTGCTGCGAATAGGCGGTCACGCCCGTGACAACGACCTCCTTGATGGGGGTGCCCCAGGTCAGCGCGTAGATCAGCGCGGCAAAGGCGGCGACAGCCAGCACGACCGCCACGGTCAGGATCGTGAACAGCTTTTTGCGCCTGCGCTTGCGCTGCGCCTCTTTCCGGCGAAGATCGTCGGCGGAATCGCCCTGCAGCCTGCCCTTCTGGTAATTCTTGTTGGATTTATCCCGGCGCCGTCTGCGCTTGCCTTCCTGTCTGCGTTCAAGGCTCTGTACCCCCTGATCCCGCAGCTCTCCGGCGCGGGCGACGACCTGCGTCGCCTTTTGCCGCACGGGGCGCTGCTGCTTTCCGGAACGGGGCTGCTTTTCCGGCGCCTGCGTGTCGCGCTTGGGCGAAGGCATCCGCTTTTGGGCGAGCGGATCTTCCGCCTTCGGTTTGCTCTTTGCCTTTTTCCCGCGCTTTTTCGCGCCCGGTTTTTTCTCGGGCGGTTTTTTCGCCGCTTTTTTTTGCGGCGCAGGCCGGGGCTGTTCCTCGCGCGGCGAGGGCGACACCGTGCTTTGCGCGTCGGTGAGCTTGCCCGGGCCGGGCATGGGTGTGCCGGTGCTGATCGGCGTCCACATATCGCTGGTCACATCCAGCGGAACATTCGGGGTTTCACCCGCCGCATTGCCGAACGGGTGGCTGAAATTTCTGTTGTCTGTTGCCACGCACGGCACTCCTTTCCATATCCGCACAAAGCGCGCGCAGGCACGCTTCGATATTTTCATATCCTCTGTCGATGTGATGCACGCCGCGCAGCACGGTTTCGCCCTTTGCCGCGAGACCCGCGACCGCCAGCGCGCCGCCGGCCCGCAGATCGACCGCCGTCACGGCTGTCCCGGTGAGGGATGCCACGCCGTCGATGATCGCCACACGTCCCTCGATGCGGATGCGCGCACCCATCCGGTTCAGTTCATGCACATGATGAAAGCGGTTTTCAAAAATCGTTTCGACCATCACGCTGGTGCCCTTCGCCGTGCAGAGCATCGCCATCACCGCGGCCTGCGCGTCCGTCGGGAAGCCGGGATACGGCAGGGTCCGGATGTCGCGCACCGCAGAAAGGCGGCCCTGCGATTGAATGCGGACCTCTCCGGGCGTTGCCGTCACACGGCAGCCCGCCTGTTCAAACACCCGGTTCACCGAGAGAAAGTGCGCGGTCTGCACCTGTTCGAGCACCACGTCGCCCCCGCAGGCCGCCGCAGCCGCCATATAGGTCAGCGCAGCGATCCGGTCGGAGATCACGGTATGCTCCGCACCGTGCAGCTTTTTCACGCCCTCGATGCGGATCGCGCCGCCGGAACAGATCTGCACCTTTGCGCCGCACGCGCACAAAAAGGCGGCAAGATCGTCGATCTCCGGTTCGCGGGCCGCGTTCAGGATCGTTGTGCTGCCTTCGGCAAGAACGGCGGCAAGCATGATGTTTTCCGTTGCGCCCACCGAAGGGAAGGACAGGCTGATGACCGTGCCCTTGAGCTTTTCTCTGCACACACAGTGCAGGCAGGCGTTCTGCTCTTCGATCTGCGCACCCAGCGCGCGCAGGGACGACAGATGCAGGTCGATGGGCCGCAGCCCGATCTCGCAGCCGCCGGGCGTGCAAAGCTCCGCTTTTCCCAGCCGGCCCAGCATGGCGCCGAGAAAGACGATGGACGAGCGCATCTCGTGCATCATGTCCTCGGGTACAGTATAGCACGAAACGCCGCGGGAATCAACTGTCAATGTGTGGCCTTCCCGCGTCACGGTGCAGCCGAGATGTTCCAGGATCCGCACAGCCGCCGCAACGTCGGTCAGCACAGGGCAGTTGTGCAGCACACTCACGCCGTCGGCCAGCACGCAGGCGGCAAGGATCGGCAGCGAAGAATTCTTGCTGCCCTGCAGGCGCAGCTTTCCCTCCAGTCGGCGTCCGCCGCGAATGATGATCTCTTCCATGAAAATCCCACCTTTTGGAGTAGATTACGCTCTATTCTATGTAAAGGCGGGAAAATTGTGCGTTTTTATGTTGCCGACGATTCCTTCGAACGCGCAAGATCCAAAATCAGGTCGGCGATCCGGCGTTTGGCGTCCGGCACGCCGAGCTTCTTTGCGTTTTCGCCCAGCGTGCGCAGCTTCGCTTTGTTGCGCACCACGCCGGTGAACAGCGCCTCCATCGTCTCGGGCGAATACTGCTTTTCTTCCAGCAGCAGCGCCGCGTCCTGTTCCACAAGCGCCATGGCGTTGTGATACTGGTGATTTTCCGCCACATTGGGCGAGGGAATGAGAATGGACGCCTTGCCGAGGGCTTCCAGCTCCGAAAGGGAGCTTGCCCCGGCGCGGCAGATCACCAGATCGGCCGCCGCCATGCAGCGGTCCATGTCGCTGATGTAGGGGCGGATCTCGACATTTTTCGCGCTTTCAAGCGCCACGCCGTTTTCCCGCAGCTTTTCGGGTACCCAGTCGCCGTACTGTCCGGCGGCATGGAGAAAGTAAAGATCGGTCTCCTTCCAGTGGTCGGAGATCAGACGCACCACGGCGTCGTTGATGGTCTGCGCGCCAAGGGAGCCGCCCATGGAAAGCACAAGGGTCTGATCGTCGCGCACGCCCAGCTCGGCGCGGCTGATCTCCCGGTCGGCACGCAGCATTTCGCCGCGGACGGGAAGACCGGTCACCGCCGGGGAATGCTTCGCCTTCAGGAGCGAACCGGCTTTTTCCACGTTGAGCATCACAAGATCCACACGTCTGGCGAGCGCCTTGTTGGTGACGCCGGGATAGGCGTTCTGCTCGTGGATGGCCGTGGGGATGCCCAGCTTTGCCGCCATGCGCACCACCGGGCCGCTGACATAGCCGCCGAAACCGACGACCGCGTCGGGCCGGAAGGCGCGCAGGATCTTTTTCGCCTGGGAAGAAGCGCGCAGGAGCTTGAACAGCGTCGCAATGTCGCGCTTGATGTTTTTAAGTGTCAGTTGACGGTAGAAGCCGTCGATGTCAATGGTTTCGAAGGCAAACCCGGCCGCAGGGACGAGCTTTGCCTCCATCTTGTTCTTTGTGCCGACAAAGAGGATCTCCACGTCGGGAAAGCGTTCGCGGATGTCTCCCGCCGCGGCAAGCGCCGGATTGATATGGCCGCCCGTCCCGCCGGCAGCGAACAGGATCTTCATGCCGCTTCCCCCTCTCTTTCGTTCATCCGCATCGGGAGCCGCCGCGAAACCGAAAGCACAACGCCCATTTCGCAGAGCATGATGAACAGCGCTGTGCCGCCGTAGCTGAAGAAGGGCAGGCCGATGCCGGTGTTGGGGATGGTGTCGGTCACAACGGCGATGTTGAGGATCACCTGCAGGGCGACCTGCATCACGATGCCGATCACCAGCAGGGCGCCGAAGAGATCGTGGGTCCTGGTGGCGATCATGAAGCCGCGGCAGACCAGCGCCGCAAACAGCAAAACGATCAGCGTGCCGCCCACATAACCCAGCTCTTCCACAATCACGGCAAAAATGAAGTCGTTTTGCGGCTCGGGGATGTAGAGGTATTTCTGCTTGGAATTGCCGAAGCCGACGCCGAAGGGGCCGCCGGAGCCGATCGCCAGCAGACCTTGCTCAGTCTGCCAGTTGTCCGCGTTCGCCGTGGCTTCCTTCGTCTTCCAAACCATGACGCGGTCATAGCCGAAGGTGCTGATGGCTTTCAGAATCTCGGGCTTGAAATAGACGATGACCACCGCAACGGCGACAAAGATCGCCAGCCCCACAAAGTATTTTTTCTTGACGCCGCCGACCCACATCATGGAAACGCCCAGCACAAACAGCAGGATCGTGCAGGAAAGGTGGCTTTCCAGCATGACCAGCAAGCAGAACAGGGCGACCACGCAGGCCAGCAGGAACGTCGCTTTTAAATTGTTGTCAAACAGGTTCAGGAAAAAGCGTTCAAAGCGCGTCAGCCTTGCGACCCGCGGCGGGAACCGCCTGCGCAGGCCGGTCGTCGGCAGAACGCGGTAGAAAATACAGATGAGATAGGCCATCGTGAGCACCAGGGCAAATTTTGAGATCTCCGAGGGCTGGAACTGTTTTGAACCGATGTACAGCCAGCGTTTGATCTCTCTGTGCTGCAGAACATTGATGACATAGGTCGCGCCGAGGACCAGCACCGTGCCAAAAAAAGCGAACGGCGTGAGCCAACTGTTGAGGATGCGGTAGTCGATCTTGCTGATGATCGCCATGGCGACAAAGCCGAATATGCCGGCTTTGAGCTGTTTGAAAAAGAAGAACGTGGGCGCCTCATTCTTGCTGATGGCATAGACATAGGACGCGGAGAACATCATGGTGATGCCGACCGCAAACAGCAAAAACACCAGCGCCAGAAACGGGATGTCCATACTGCCGGTATGGAAAAAACGCGAAAGACCCGTGCCGGTTTGCCTTTCGGTCTGAACGGGTCGGTTGGGCAGTCGTTTGGGTTGCAACATCACCACTCCTTTCAAAAAATCAGATTGTTATTTCACGGTGTTATAGAAAACCACAACGGCAAAAGCGCAGCCGATGACGCTGACGAAGGTCAGCACGCGCACGATGCGTTTTTCGCTCCAGCCGCTCATCTCCAGATGGTGATGCAGCGGCGCCATTTTGAAGATCTTGCGTCCGGCGAGCTTGATGGCGAGGATCTGCAGGATATCCGAGAGCGCCTCCGCCACATAGACGATGCCGACGGGCAGCAGGATCAGCGGGCAGTCCAGCCCGTAGGCGAGGGCCGCAACCAGACCGCCGAGGAACATGGAGCCGGTGTCGCCCATCATGACCTTGGCCGGATAGCGGTTCCAGATCAGATAGCCTGCGCAGGCGCCGGCGAGGGCAGCGCCGAGGATGGACATGGAGGTGCATTTGGCGAGGATCGCCATCACGGCAAAGGCGACGCCCACGGGAACCGTGACGCTGCCGCAAAGGCCGTCGATGCCGTCGGTGAAGTTCACGGCGTTGACCGTGCCGTAGATCACAGCGATGCCGAAGATATAATAGAAGATCATGCCCGGCACGGAATCCAGACTGATGCGGCCGAACAGCGGAATGAGCATGGACTTGTTGCCGGAGAGCATCAGCGTTGTCAGGTACGCAACAATCACCATCGCCTGCGGCACCGTCTTTTGCATCTCGGTCAGGCCGAGGTTGCGCTTTTTGGCAACCTTGATATAGTCGTCCGCAAAGCCCACAAGCCCCAGACACAGCGCCAGAAGCAGCCCCGCATAGAGCTTGGCGCGTGCGGCGGTGGCAATGGCCGCAGTCTCGCTGAACACAGCCGTCTTTGTCAGCTTGCAGAACAGCAGCGCACAGAAAATCGCCAGCAGACTGCCGATGATGAACATCCAGCCGCCCATGGTGGGCGTCCCCTGCTTTTTGGCGTGCCAGCGCGGGCCGATGTCCGTGAGAATGTTCTGGCCGAACTTCAGCTTGTGCAGCGCCGGAATCAGAACAAAGCCCAAAAGCGCCGTTGCGCCGAAGGCCACGACGGCAGAAATAAGGATGGCGATGTAAGTGTTCAATTAAAACATCCCTTTCATGATAGTTTTCACGATCTCGCGCTCATCGAATGCAAACGCTTCGTTTTGAATGATCTGGGTGGTCTCGTGTCCTTTTCCCGCAAGCAGGATGACGTCGCCCGCTTTTGCCGTTTCCAGCGCAAAAGCGATCGCCGCCCTGCGGTCGGGCTGCAGAAAAACGGGGGTCTTGCTGTCCTCAGTGCCGGAGAGGATCTCGTCGATGATTTTGCCGCTGTCTTCAAAACGGGGATTGTCGCTGGTGAGGACCACAAGGTCGGCAAAGGAAACCGCAACGCGCCCCATCTCCGGGCGTTTTCCGCTGTCGCGGTCGCCGCCGCAGCCGAAAACGACGATCAGCCGTCCGCGGCAGAACCGCCGCAGGGAGCGCAGCGCGCGCTTCAGGCTGTCGGGCGTGTGGGCATAATCGAGGAAGACACGGAAGGGCGCCGCCGTCTCCAGCGGCTCCATCCGGCCGGGCACCGGCGAAAACGCGGCCAGCGCCGCGGCGGCCGATTCCAGCGAGACGCCGCACTGCATCGCGGCGATCAGCGCCGCCATGGAGTTTTCCACGTTGAATTCTCCCTGCAGATGCAGACGCACGCGGTGGATCAGGCAATCGGACACAAAGGCGTAGTCGATGTGATCTTCGCACACGCGGATGTCTTTCGCGGTGAAATCCGCCTCGTTGTCCGACGCCGAAAAGGTCAGGACCCTTCCGTCGCAGGCCGAGGCCATGTCGCGCCAGGCGGGATCGTCATAGCACAGCACCGCCGTGTCGCAGCGGGAAAAGAGGGAGCGCTTGGCGTTTTTATAGGCTTCGAAGGTGCCGTGCACATCCAGATGGTCGCGGCTGAGGTTGGTAAAGATCCCGACGGAAAAGTGCAGGCCGTCCAGCCGGTGTTCGGCAAGGCCCTGGGACGAGGCTTCCAGCACACAGAATTCTTTGCCGCTGTCCGCCATTTCGCGCAGCGCACGGTGCAGGGAAAAGCAGTCCGGCGTGGTCTGATGACCGAGACCCTGCGCGGCGTTCGTCACGGTGGAGAGCAGCCCTGCGCGCTTTCCGCCGAGGGAAAGGATGTGGGCGAGCATGGTGGCCGTGGTGGTCTTTCCGTTGGTGCCCGTCACGGCGATCAGATGCAGTCTCGTGTCCGCATAGCCGAAAAAGGCGCGACAAAGGCGTGCATAGGCCGCCCGGGTATCGGAAACGACCAGATCCGCGCCCGCAGAAGCATCTGCGGCAACTACGGCGCACGCGCCGTTTGCCCTGGCTTCGGGCAAAAAGCCTTCCGCGCCGGGGTGGCAGACAAAGAGCGCGCCGGGGATGCAGGTCCTTGAATCGTCGGTGATCCGGGTGATTTCAACGTCCCTTTCTTGCTTTGTTCCGGACATTTCCTTCAGCAAAAGGGAGAGCTTCATCGTAACCTCCGAAGTGAAAATCAGTCGTTCATGTTGGCGGTGGCCTGGAAATAAACCGTGATACCGGAGCCGGCCTGCACTTCGATATCCTTGGCGATGCTCTGCTTATAAGCCAGCGCACCGGCGGATTTATAGGGACCGGAGAGGGTGGCGTTCAGCCCGTACCGCGCCGCGGTCTCGTTGACTTCGCCTGCGGTCATGCCGGTGAAATCCGGCACCTGCAGCTTTTCGCTTTTCGCGTTCTTTTCGGTATAGGCAATGATCACGCCTTTTTCGGGGATCGACTGGCCGGCGGCGGGAACCTGTGAGACCACGGTCTCGCCGGCGCCGATGAGCTTCAGCGTCAAGCCCTGCGCAGAGGCCTTGGCGCGGGCATCGGCGGCGGTTTTGCCGATCAGAGACGGGGTGGTTTTGCTGATGGATTTGAGTTCGTCCGCCGTGTACTGCGGCTCCACGTTCAGATACTTCAGCGTGGGTTCCAGCACATCCTTGGCGATGGGCGCGGCCAGAATGCCGCCGCCGCGGTAGTTTCCGGGCGGTTCATCCACGCCGACAAGGACGGCGACCTGGGGATCGTCTGCCGGGGCAAAGCACAGGAAGGAGGCCACATACAGGAACTGGCCGGTGCTGCGCTTGTCGAGCTTTTCGCTGGTGGCGGTCTTGCCGGCCACACGGTAGCCTTCGATGTAGGCGTTCTTGCCGGTACCGCCTTCGACCACGGCCTCCATCATCTGGCGCACCGTGGCGGCCGTCCCTTCGGAGATGACCTGGCGGCGCACCTTCGGTTCCGTTTTGGAGATCAGGTTTCCGTGCTCATCCACGACGCTGTCCACCACATAGGGGGTCATCAGCCGGCCGCCGTTGGCGATGGCGCAGCCGCCGGTGATCATTTGGATGGGGCTGACACGGAAGGACTGGCCGAAGGAGGTGCTCGCCAGCTCCACCTTGCCCATTTTTTCGTGGCTGTGATAGATCGGCGTCGCCTCGCCGGTGAGGTCGATCCCGGTGCGTTCGGTGAAGCCGAAGGCCTCAAAGTATTTGTAGAAGGTGTCCACGCCCATTTTCTGGCCGAGGTTGATGAAGAAGGGGTTGCAGGAGTTCATCAAACCCTGGGTGAAGGTCTGGTACCCGTGGCCGCGGGTGTTGGCGCAGTGGATCACCGTGTCGGGCGTCACCTGATAGGCGCCGCCGCAGGTATAGGTGGTGTTCAGATCGGCCACGCCCTCTTCCAGCGCAGCGGCGGCCGTGAAGATCTTGAAGGTCGAACCCGGCTCATAGGTGCTGGTCACGCAGAAGGAATCCCACTGCTCATAGAGCTTTTCGCTGAGCTTTGCGTTATAGGCTTTCGTGCCCTCATATTCCTTCAGCTCTTCCACAGCGGCCTTGTCCTGGAGCTTGCGCGGCTCGTTCAGGTCAAAATCGGGCTTGTCGCTGATCGCCAGAACGGCGCCCGTCTGCGGATCCATCACGATGCCGTAGACGCCCTTGGCCTTGGTCGCGTCGAGCGCGGTCTGCAGCGCGTTTTCCAGATAATACTGGATGTTTTCGTCGATCGTCAGCACGATGCCGTTGCCCTTCGTCGGCTCGATCACGGACTCATAGCCCGCTTCGATCGGGTTCTGGTTGGCGTCCTTGGCCGTGACCTGACGGCCGGCAACGCCGCGCAGCGTGGAGTTGTAGTACTTTTCAACGCCGGTGATCCCGTCGCCGTCGGCATTGGTCACGCCGATAATGGTGGAAGCGAAGTTGTTCTTCGGGTACATCCGCAGCGTGTCGGTCTCAAAGGTGAAGAACTGGGCGGCTTTGAAAGAGGCCGGCTTGCTTTTTCCGCCTTTCGTCGTGTAATAGCCGTAGACGTGCTCGGCAGCAAAGAGCTTGTCAAGCTCAAATTTCTGCTCCGCGTTGATCTTGCGCTGCAATCGGAGATATTTTTTTTCTTTTTTGCGCAGCTCGAGCACAAGGGGCTTGATGCGCACGCCGAGGATATGGCCGATCTCCCGGGAGATCTCTTTGGTGTACTCCTTCCAGGCGGCCTCGTAATCCGTCTCGTATTTTTTCACGTTGGTCTCAAAACACTTATACAGCTCCAGCGGCGAGACGGTCAGCATCCACGCCGAAGCGCCTGTGACCAGCTCGTTCATGTTCCGGTCGTAGATCGTGCCGCGCACGGCGGGGATCTGGGTATCGTAAAGCTGATTTTTCTGCGCCTTCTCGCGGTATTCGTCTCCGTGAGCGACCATGATATATCCGATGCGCAGCATCGGCAGCAGCACAAGGATCGCAAACACCAGCGCCGTGATCGCGCGCGCACGCAGTTTGAACGCCATGTCGCTGCGGTTTTTCACAACATTTTTCGAAAACACTGCCATGGATCAATGCCTCCTTTATAGTCAAATGGGGCGGAGCGTTTAAAACGTCCGCCTTTTTCATTCCGATATATATGTATGCGTTTACGGTTCGTAGTTTTCGCCGATGGGTTCTTTTCCCTGATAGGCGCGCACGCGGTTTTCACCGCTGAGATTCAGATAGTTGTCGCTGCCGTTCTGGAGCTTCACAAGGCCCAGCGCCCGCGCGATCTCGTCGATGTTCTCCGCGGTCACCAGAGCGCCCTTCTTTTTGTCCAGCACCTCGGCGATGTTCTTTTGTTCGGTAAGGCGCGCGTTGGCCCGGTTCAGCGCGTCGCGGCTGGTGGTCTTTGCAACGTAGCTGTTGCACCAGACGCCCAGCAGCACGATGGCTGCGGCCATGAAAACGAAGAGCTTTGCGGCCTTCAGGTTGGTGACGCGCTCCTGCGCCCGGCGTATCTGGCGCAGGCTCCTGCGTTTCGGCACGCGGCGCAGATGGGGCTTTTGCCGGGGCGTTTGCTGCGGAAGCTCCTGCGGTGCGCGCTGGGGCGCTGCGTTTCCGTATGCGTATGGATAGTTCAGATCGTATGCGTGTTCCGCTGCCATGATTCCCTCTCCTTATATCTTTTCTATCACTCTGAGTTTTGCACTTCTCGCCCGGGGGTTGCGTTCCAACTCCTCCCGCGAGGGCGTGACCGCCTTTCCGCAGCGCTTTGCGCGGGGCGTTTTTCCGCAGACGCAGACCGGAAACTCCGGCGGGCAGGTGCAGCCCTGCAACAGGGCGGCATAGTTTTGTTTTACGATGCGGTCTTCCAGCGAATGGAAGGTGATGATGCACAGCCTTCCGCCCGGAGTCAACAGATCAAACATGGTGTCCAGCGTGTTTTCCAGCCGGTCCAGTTCGCCGTTGACGGCGATACGCAGCGCCTGAAAGGTGCGCCTTGCCGGGTGGCCGCCTGTGCGGCGCAGCTTTGCCGGAATGGAGCGCTTCACGAGCTCGGCAAGCTCCAGCGTGGTTTCAATCGGCGCTTTTTCCCGCGCCCTGACCACGTTGCGCGCGATGGACGCGGCGCATTTTTCCTCGCCGTAGCGCCAAAGGATCGACGAAAGCTCCCGTTCCGAAAGCGTGTTCACCAGATCGGCGGCCGTCGGCCCCTCCCGCGACATGCGCATATCCAGCGGCGCGTCGTTATGGAAGGAAAAGCCGCGCGCGGCGGTGTCGAGCTGGTGAGAGCTGACGCCCAGATCGGCAAGGATGCCGTCGGCGGAAAACACGTTCCGCGCAGCCAGCACATCGCGCAGGGCGTCGAAGTTTGTGTGGATGACCGTTACGCGGTCATCCCCCGCAAAGCGCTGCCGCAGCGTTTGAACGGCGTCCGGATCCTGATCCAGACAGAACAGCCGCCCGTTTTCCAGCCGTTCAAGAACGGCGGCGCTGTGGCCGCCGCCGCCGGCCGTGCAGTCCACATAGGTTCCGCCGGGGCGGATGCGCAGCGCGTCGATCGTTTCTTCCAGCAGTACGCTGGTGTGTGAAAATTCCATCGTCTCAGCTTTCGCCGCCGGGAAGATACGCGCCGGCAGCCTTGCGTTCGAGCGAGATCTCTTCTTCGCTTTCGCTCGCCGATTCCTGCTTGATGTAGTTCTCGGTAACGTGAGCAAAATATGCGTCGAAGGTTGCGGGGTTCCAGATCTCCACATGGTCGCCCATGCCGACGACCACGGTCTCCTTCGTCAGCTTCGCGATCTCCGCGATCTTGGAAGGGATGGGAATTCTGCCCTGCGCGTCCACAACGACTTCGCTGGTACCGGCAAAGGCGGCAAAGCGGCGCAGACGGCGGATCGTCGGATCCGGCACCTTGGCAAGCTCCGCCTCCGTCGCGGAATAGAAGTCGTCCTTGCTGAAGCATTCGATGCACGGGTACGCCGAAGCCACGGCCTTGATGAGAAACCGGCCGCCGAGGTCTTCGCGGAACTTTGCCGGCACGAACAGACGGTTTTTTGTGTCGAGGTTGTGTTCGTAAGAGCCGATAAAGCCTTCCATCCCGTACACCTGCCTTTCCGTAGATCTCCCGCGCGGCTGAGGTTCGCACGGGGTTCGGGCAAAAAATCGTGGTCGCCCCACGATTCCCCATTGAGATGTTCATCATCCCCACGCTGATTATTATACATAGGACCGCGATAATTGTCAACCCTTTTTTGCAAGAAAAAAAGACCGAAGAGAAAGAACATTCGGTCTCGGTTTCAGGAAGCAAAAAACAAGGGTCAGGGGGCAGGAAACAGGGGTCAGAGGCTTGAGCGAGGCGGCGGTTGGCCGAACGTGCTTTTTGCTTTGGTTTTGACGTTTTTTTACGGAAAGGATTGCCGTTTTGGTGATTTTTTCGCACGGCCCGGGCCGTGCGAAAGGCGGCGGAACCGCGCGGCCCGGGCCGCGCGAAAACGAAGCAGCGCTTCGTTTTGAACCGTGCCCTGCACGGTTCGTTCCGCCGCCTTCACCGCGCAGCAGGGCTGCGCGGCAGCAGAAAGTCGATAAAAGTTCGCCGCGCACAAAAAAACAGCGAAGCGCGGCTTTCGTCACGTTTCGCTGTCGGAATTTCGCTGTGCAGCGGCAAATCAGTCGCTGGTATAGGGCATCAATGCCACCTGACGCGCGCGCTTGATCGCGACGGTCAGTTCACGCTGATGACGGGCGCAGGTGCCGGTCACGCGGCGCGGCAAGATCTTCGCACGGTCGGATGTGAACTTGCGAAGCTTTGCAACATCTTTATAGTCGATCGTATCCACTTTATCGACGCAGAACGCGCAGACCTTTCTGCGGCTCTTGCGGTTGGTACGATTGCCTTTTTCAAATGCCATGGTATTACCTCCTTATCGGTGTTTTCGGGTTGCGTTCGAGCCAGTCGCCGACTGCGCCTCAGAACGGCAGGTCTTCATCGTCGGTGATCTCTTCAAAATCGGTTCTTGCCGCCGATTGGAACGCGGGCGCCGGCTGTGCGGGCGCTGCGAATGCGGCCGGTGCGGCAAAGCCGCCTGCGCCGGCGTCCGTCTTGGAGCCCGTGAAGCTCGCCTCGCGCACGATCACATCGTATGCGGTGCGCTTTTGACCGGTCGACTTGTCCTCATACGTGCGAGACTGGAGAGAGCCGATCACGGCGATCATGGAGCCCTTGTGGAAATAGCGGCTGATGAAGTTGGCGGTCTGTTCCCACGCCGTGCAGGGAATGAAATCTGCCTGACGCTCCTCGCCCTGGCGGACGAAAGAACGGTCAACGGCGATCCTGAAATTGACGAGGGTACGTCCCGTGGTGGTCGTGCGAAGCTCGGGGTCGGCCACAAGGCGACCCATCAGAACGACATTGTTGATCATACTGCATTCTCCTTACTTTTTGATGGTCAGAGAGCGGATGACGCCTTCCGTGATCTTCACGATACGGTCGAGCTCTGCCGGGAATTCGGGTTCGCACGAGAAGTTGACGAGCATGTAGTAGCCTTCCGTCTCATAGTTGATGGGGTACGCGAGCTTGCGCTTGCCCCATTCGTCAACGCTCTCGATCGAACCGTTTGCCTCGATCAGTGCCTTGAACTTTTCAACAAGAGCGGCTACGCTTTCGTCGCCGTTCGCAACCGAAAATACCAACATGGTTTCGTAGCTGTTTGCCATAGTTTTGCACCTCCTTATGGACTATTGGGGGCATTGGCCTGCCCCAAGGATCCGCATGACATATTTGCGGTTCTACGATGATAGCAGACTTTTCGGAAAATGTCAAGCGCTTTTTTGAAAAATCTGCGGTTGCAAAGAAGAAAAAAATCATGTATAATATAGAACAGGATTGCCGGAAAGGAAGAAAGCCATGAAACGAGGGATCGCTCTGCTGCTGGCGGCGGCGCTGGCGCTGCTGCTGTGCGGATGTGAAAAGGAAAGCGCCGCGACGCTGCAGATCGGAGAAACGGCGTTCAGCGAGGGCGTCTACGCCTATGTGCTGCATCAGGTTCTCCGGAACGCGGACGAAAACGCGACCCGGGAGGAGCTGCAGCAAAAAGCCGCAGAGGAATGCGCCGTTTACGCAGCGCTGGAAGCACGGCTGCAGACCGAAGGCATCAAGCTTTCCGCGCCGCACAAAAGCGAAGCCGCCGCGCGCACCCGGGGCCTTTGGCAGTTCTTTTCGGCGCACTACCGCGCCCTGGGCGTAGAAAAGCCCGACCTGACCCGGCTGATGACCTGGGAGGCGGCAAAAAAGGCGCTGACGGAACACATCTACGGAGAAGGGGGAAAGCACGAGGTCTCCGAAAGCAAGCTGAAAACGCTGTTCACGGAAACCTACGCGGGCTATCTCGGCTTTTCGGAGGAGCTGACCAAAGCCAACGCCAGAGGCGAGACCGCCCCGCTTTCCGAAACGGAACAGGCCGCGCTGCGCAAGGCCCTCGGCGAGCTGCAGCAGCGAGCGCAGAAAGGCGAATCGCTCAACAGCCTCTACCGGGAATACAGCAAAAGCAAAGGGCTGCCGGTGACGACCGACCTTGAAGTGACGGTGATCCGGCAAGGCGACCCGACAGTGCGCGGCGACTTTTTTGAAAAAGTCCACGGACTGAAGACAAACGAGACCGCCGTTCTGGAAGACGGCACACGGCTGGTGCTGCTGCAGAAGATCGACCTGCTGGAAGAAGACGCGCCCTACTTTGCCGCAGCGCGGGACGACGTGCTGCTTGCGGAAAAGCTGCCCGCCGTCGAAAAAGAGCTGCGCGAACAGGCCGACGCCTCGGGTGCCGTTTTTGACGAAGCGGTGTGCAGCAGGATCTTCGCCCGGATCAGGAACGCCCGGCAGGAAGCATAAAAAGGCGCCGCAGCTTCTTAAACAACAAAAAAGGAAAGCGCTTTCCACAGACTGATCCTGTGAAGAAAGCGTTTTTTTATTGCTTGCTTTGGCGCGACGTTTTTCGTCCGCGTGGTTTCTGCTGCCGCGCAGCCCTGCTGCGCGGTGAGGGCGGCGGAACGAACCGTGCCCCGGGCACGGTTCAAAACGAAGCTTGGTACCCTGCTTCGTTTTCGCGCGGCGCAGTGCGCCGCGCGGTTCCGCCGCCGCCTTTCGCACGGCGGAGCCGTGCGGAAAAACAGGGCGCAACGCGCCCACTGCCCACTGTCCACTGTTCACTGTTCACTGTTCACTGTCCACCCGATACACCATCACGGGCTTTCCGATCGCGTGGCAGCGGTCGATCACATACTTTGTGCCGCGGCTTTTGCCGTCCCAGAAGGCCAGCACCAGATCCGCCATGGCAATGATGTTGTCGTTGCGGCGCAAAGGCGCGCGCCTGCCGTGGAGCGCATAATCCGGCAGCACCTCCAGCATCCGGATACCGTGGGCAAGCGCAAAGGCTCTGGCGCTCCGGTCAATGCCGTTGGCAGCGCCGGAGATGATCTGCGTGGTTGTTTTCGGCACAGCGTCCTCCGGGATCTCCATCTGCAGCGTTCTGGAACCGATGATCGCAACTTTCATGTTGATTCTCCCTTGTCAAATGCCGCCGCGTGTGCTACAATAACTACATCGAGCGCGGAGGTGATCCTTTTGTTTGATTTCTTGCAATGCGCGGCGCACACCTGGTATCTGCGCTGCTTTTCCAATATCGGCGTTTTCGACCTCGGCGACGGCGAGGTAATCCTGATCGACTGCGGCGACCACAAAAAGAGCGTTTCCGATCTGGATGCGGCGCTGAACGAGCGCGGCTGGCGTGTGAAGCTGATCGTCAACACCCACGGCCACACCGATCACATTGTCGGCAACCACCATTTTCTGGAAAAAGACGGCTGCGCGGTCTTTGCGCCGGAAACGGAAGCGTTTCTTGTGGAGCATTCCACGCTGGAGCCGATGTATTTTTATCTCGGGATCCCGACGAACCGCAAGCGCAACTTTTTCTTCAAGCCCTTCGGCACAAAGGCCGAGATTCTCACGCCGGAGGTGCTGCCCGCCGGGTTCGAGCTGCTTCCCCTGCCCGGCCACAGCCTCAACATGTTCGGCGTCAAAACGCCGGACGGCGTCTGGTTCCTTGCGGACGCGGTTTTGAGCGAAGCGACCTTTCGCGATTACGGACTGCCGGCCTTCTATGACATCAACGCCAGCATCAAAACTCTGCGGCGGATCGCCGATCTTTCCGGCGTCTGCTTTGTTCCGGCCCATGCGCCCGCCGTGGAGGACATCCGCCCTTTGGCGCTGGCCAACATCCGCGCACTGGAAGAACGCAAGGCGCTCTTTCTCGAGGTCTGCGGCGGCCGAACCTTCGAGGAGATCTTCGCCGCGGTCAGCGCAAGGCTTGACATGCGCTTTGACATGGACAAGTTCGCAAGGACCTCCCTCACCGCACGCTGCTATCTGCAGGCGCTTCTGGACGACGGCGCGATCACCGCGCACCTGGAGGGATCGCATCTGGTGTACGAGGTCGTTTAGTACCCGCCGATTCACCCGATGTGTGAAGCTTTGCCGTCAAGATTTGCGCATCTGCGGGAAACAGCGGGTCCTTTGCATCTGCGGATATTATACACGAATCCTATCGGTTTTGCAACAACAAAAAAAGGGCACGAAGGCGTTGCGTCCATATGATTCGGTGAGAACCCCGTGCAGGGTCGCGTTGCGAAGCGGATCGCAATGCGACCTGTTTTTTTCGCACGGCTGCGCCGTGCGAACCGAGGCGGCGGGACCGCGCAGCCCAGGCTGCGCGAACCATGTGCGCTTTCGCGCACATGGCGCCTCGTGCGACCGCACGAGGCGTCCCGCCGCCGCCTTCCGCGCAGCGAAGCTGCGCACAGAGGCTGTGGCATTTCAATGAAAACGCAGAGAAAAGAAAACAAGACCAAAGAAACATAGAATCATATATCAAAAATCAAAGGTACAGGAAAGAACGCCTGTACCTTTGATTGCTTCTTTTATCTTTTCGTTCTTCGCGCTTCGCGAAATTCGCCGGTCCTTCGTTACGCCTTATTTTTGGAATCGAGGATGGCCTGCACCTTGATCGGCAGACCGTAAAGGTTGATGAAGCCCGCGGAATCGGTCTGATCGTAGTCGCTTTCGCCGAAGGAAGCGAGGTCTTCGCTGTAGAGCGAGAACGGGCTCCAGACGCCGGCGTTGATCATGTTGCCCTTGTAGAGCTTCAGACGCACCTTGCCGGTCACGCGCTCCTGGGTCTTGTCCACGAAAGCGGCAAGCGCCTCGCGCAGCGGCGTGAACCACTGGCCGTTGTAGACCAGCTCGGCGTAGGTGATGGCGAGCTTCTGCTTTTCGTGCGCCGTCATCTTGTCGAGGCAGATCGTCTCGAGCACGCTGTGGGCCTTATAGAGGATCGTGCCGCCCGGGGTCTCATAGAGGCCGCGGCTCTTCATGCCGACCAGACGGTTTTCCACGATGTCCAGCAGGCCGATGCCGTTTTTGCCGCCGATCTCGTTGAGCTTGAGGATGATGTCCTTGGCGCTCATCTTTTCGCCGTCCAGCGCAACGGGGGCGCCCTGTTCGAAATCGAGGGTGATGTAGGTCGGTTCGTCCGGCGCCTGCAGCGGCGACACGCTCATTTCCAGGAAGCCCGGCTTCTCATAGGTCGGCTCGTTGCCCGGATTTTCCAGATCAAGGCCCTCATGGGAAAGATGCCAGAGGTTCTTATCCTTGGAATAGTTCGTTTCGCGGTTGATCTTCAGGGGGATGTTGTGCGCTTCGGCGTAGTCGATCTCCTCGTCGCGCGATTTGAGATCCCACTCGCGCCACGGAGCAATGATCGGCATATTCGGCGCAAAGTGCTTGATCGCAAGCTCAAAGCGCACCTGATCGTTACCCTTGCCGGTGCAGCCGTGGCAGATGGCGTCCGCGCCCTCTTTGATCGCGATGTCCACCAGACCCTTGGCGATGCAGGGACGCGCCGTGCTGGTACCCAGCAGATATTCTTCATAGATCGCGCCGGCCTTCAGCGTCGGGATGATGTATTCATCCACATATTCATCCGTCAGGTCGAGCACATAGAGCTTGGACGCGCCGGTTTTGAGCGCCTTTTCTTCCAGCCCCTCCAACTCGTCGGCCTGGCCGACGTTGCCGGAAACCGCAATGACTTCGCAGTCGTTGTAGTTTTCCTTCAGCCACGGAATAATGATCGACGTATCCAGACCGCCGGAATAAGCAAGCACAACTTTTTTGATGTTTTCCTTTTTCATTCCAAGTACCTCCGTTTGCGAGACATTTCGATCGCTATTATACCCTTGCGGTGTATATTTGTCAAGAGGTTTTGAATATTTTTCTTATAATTTTTATTTTTATGCAAAAGATATCAAGTTTATGCATTTTTCATGCACTTTTTCGGAAAAATCAGCCCATGATATACAGCAGCGCAAGAAGCAGCGCGTCGTCGGCGCCCTCGCGGCCGAGAAGCAGCAGCAGCGGCAGGATCAGCGCTGTGTCGTTTTCCATATGCAGAAAGCGCGAAAGAAAGCCCGGCAGTCCCGGCGCGGGCTTCGGCGGATCTTCCGGCGCGGCGGCGGGTTCCTGTGCGGGTTCCTGCGGCGGCTCCCGGGCGGGCTCCTGGGCGGGCTCCTGCGGCGCTGTTTCGGGCGCGGGGGCGGCGGCCTGCAGCTCTTTCATCTGCCGGATGGCCTGCCGTCGCATGGCGTTAAAATCCTCTGTCAAATCATCACCGACCCCCTTTCTAATTCGGAATGCGTTTTTTTGCACAGCGCATCACATCAGACCCCGGATCTTCGGCAGCAGAGAAAGAAGCTGGAGCATTCGCACAGCCTGGTCGATCCTGGGGCGGCGCTGTTCGCTCAGCAGCGGGCGCAGCGCCTGCAGCAGCGCCGTGCGCGGGTCGGCTCTTTCGCTCTGCAGCAGCTCCAGAAGCGACGCCATGCGCGCGAGACTTTCAAAATCGGAACCGGACGATGCGCCCGCGCCAAAGCCTGCGCCTGAGGTCGGCGGCGCACCGGCCGCGCCGGTACCGCTCCCCTGCCCCGCGCCGGAAAACAGCGACTGCGCCATGCCCTGCAGCGCGGCGATGTCCTGCGGGCGCAGGGAAGAGAGCATATCGCCGAGCGCGCCGAGATCGAACCCCTGGCCGCTCATGCGTCAGCGCCGGGTTTTCCGAATTTTTCCGCCAGCTTTTTTGCCTGCGGCGAGTTCAGCAGCGCTTTGACCAGCGTCGGGTTCTGCAACAGGCGCCGGACGGCGGCGGCCTGCCCGGCGGTCAGATGGGCGTTCACAAAGGCGTTCACGTCGACGCCCTCCTCGCTTTCTTTCGATTGCAGCATGGCGAGCAGCGATTGGAGCTGCTGCGGCGAAAGTTTTGTTTCGTTATCCATTGCAAAGCCTCCGAACTTATGGTAAAATAGAGATACGTTCTATCTATATTCGCCGAAGGAAGGTTTATGCATGAAAGTGTTGGTGCTCTCTGACAGCCACGGCCAGGCCGTCCGTCTGCGCACGGTCCTGCGCAGGGAAGCCGACTGTTCCCTTGTGTTCTTTCTCGGCGACGGTCTGCGGGAGCTGGAGCGGGTGCGTCCGGACTTTCCCGAACGTGCCTTCGTCTGCGTCAACGGCAACAACGACTGGAACGCAAACGGCAGCTATGACGACTTTGCCTACAAATTCATCGAGGGACACACGGTCGTCGCCACCCACGGCCACCGCTGCGCTGTGCGTTACAGTCTGCAGGATCTTGCGCAAAAAGCGCTGGACGTGCGCGCGGACGTTGCGCTTTACGGTCACACCCACATTCCGCGGCAGGATCTCACCCGAGGCGTTTTGTGCGTGAATCCCGGCGCTCTGTGCGACGGGTGCTACGCCGTTCTGGATTTCAGCAAGCAGAACATCGAAGTCACGTTCAAAAACTCGTTACTATCTGACAGCTAAAAGCGAACTGCTCTCAATTCGGAGGTTACACTATGAACATTCTCATCGTCGGCTGCGGAAAAACCGGCGCACGCCTTGCAAACGAGCTGGATGATTACGGCTTTGACGTGTCCGTTGTGGACGCGGACGCAAACGCGTTTTTGCGGCTGAAAGCGGACTTTTCCGGCCTTTCGGTCTGCGGCGAGGTCACGGACATCGACGTTTTGAAAAACGCCGGCGCCGAAAACGCGGAGACCGCCATCGTGGTCACGGCGCTGGACAACGTCAACGTCATGGTCGCCCAGACCCTCGCCGTGGAGTTCGGGATCGAGAACACCTATGTGCGTATCCTCGACCCCTCACGCGAAGCGGTCTTCCGCAAGTTCGGACTGCGCACCGTTTGTCCCACGCGGGTGGAAACAGACATTCTGCTCGACCTTGTGACCGAGGACGCGGAGGAACTGAGCTCCATCAACATCGGCGGCACGAGCGTGCGTTTCTTTATGGAAAAGGCAGACAAAAAAGAGATCGGCCGGGAGATCGCCGACATCGTGACCAGGCGAACGGAGATGCTCTTTGCGCTGCGGCGCAAAAGCGGCCTGCTGATCCTCGCCGATCAGGAGTCCACCGTCATCGAAGAGGGCGACATGCTCGTCTACGCAAGAGTCTAAGGAGGCCGCACCATGAAAATTTTGATCATCGGCGCCGAACAGCTCGGCTACTTTCTTTCCAAAAGCCTCATGGGTTCCGGCCACAAGGTCACGATCATCGACAGCGACCCCGTGCGCTGCGAACAGCTCGCCAACACCTTTGACGTGACGACCTTCTGCGGCGACGGGACCCAGGTCGAGACCCTCGCGGCCGCCGGCGCGGGCAAGTGCGACGTGCTGATCGCCGTGACAAACCGGGACGAAGACAATCTGATCGCCTGCGAGCTCGGCAAAAAGCAATTCGGGATCGCACGCACCATCGCCCAGAGCAACAACAGCAAAAACATTCGGCTGATGAAGCGCCTCGGGGTGGACATCGTGATGGACGCCTCGCAGATCATCACCGACCTGATCGAGCATGAGATCGAGGGCTCCCCGGTCAAGTTCGTTGCCGACATCGAAAACAGCAACGCCGTCATCAGCGAATACCACATTCCCGACAAATGGTCGCGTTCCGGCACGGCCCTCAAGGATCTTGCCGTTCCGGCGGACTGCGTACTCATCTACATCATGCGCGGCGGGCTTCTGTTCATTCCCCGCGGCAACACCCTGCTCATGGCCGGCGACGACGTGACCGCCCTGACCGTCGGCGCGGCAGGACGGCAGCTTCGCAAGCTGTTCGAGATCTGAGGAGGGCCGCATGGAAAAGCTCAAAGCGTTGTTTTTCAAGGTCTTCACCCGGGAAACGATCCTCTATGTGCTCTTCGGCGTGCTGACCACCCTGGTCAACCTCGTGGCGTTCAAGCTCTTTGACCTGCTGCTGGGCGGAAAGCTGTATCTGCTGAGCAACTGCATCGCCTGGGTGCTCGCCGTTGCGTTTTCGTTTTTGACCAACAAAGCCTTTGTCTTTGAAAGCCGGGACTGGACGTTTCACGTGCTGAAAAAAGAAGTGCCCGCCTTTGTGGGGGCGCGCATCGGTTCCTTCTTCATCGAGGAAGGCGGACTGTGGTTCTTTGTTGCGGTTCTGCATTTTGACGAAAAGGTGTTTGACTTCTATGTGGTGCAGCTCGGCGGCAAGATCGTCGCAAAGCTGATCCTCGACGTGATCGTTGTGATCGTGAATTATCTGCTGAGCAAGTTCTGGATCTTCAGGAAAAAGAGGGAAGAGTGAAGAATATAGCGTAAAGTTGACCCCGCCGTGACATTGGAGCCGCGGCGGGGTTGGTGTTTTCCAACCTCATCCACCGCAAGCGGTCCCCCTTTCCCTTTCCAAGGGGAAGGCTCCGGCGATGTGACGGACCCATTCTTCACAGAAAAGAGCAAACCCTTCTTTAAAAGCAGTCAGCCGAAATCGTTCCGCTGACTGCTAACCGCAAACCGCTACGCCCTGTCCTCTGTGCAACCTGCACAAAAACAGGCCGAATTTTCAACAAATTGGGGATTGACTTTTTCCATATATTTATAGTATAATGTTGAGGAAAATAAGTGAGCGGCGGCTCACCGCAAAAATCGGCCGCCGAAAAATTGGGAGGTACACATATGGACACCAGATTCGCCATCACGAATTACCACGATGCAAAGGAAATCAACCGCCAGCTTGACGCTCTGCTGGAATCCCCGATCTATTCCATCGCGCCCGCAGCGCTGAAGGAATACGAGGACGAATACTTCGCCAAGAAGTGCCAGAAGTCCAAGGCGATGATCGACGAAGCGAAGCAGATCATCCCCGGCGGCGTGCAGCACAACCTTGCGTTCAACTATCCGTTCCCCATCGTGATCAGCAAAGCCGACGGCGCCAAGCTCTATGACATCGACGGCAACGAATACTACGACTTCCTGCAGGCCGGCGGCCCCACCGTGCTCGGCTCCAACCCGAAGGTCGTCCGCGACCAGGTCATCGACCTGCTGAACACCTGCGGCCCCTCCACGGGTCTGTTCCACGAGTTTGAATACAAGCTCGCCAAGAAGATCTCCGACTCCGTGCCCACCGTCGACATGTTCCGTATGCTCGGTTCCGGCACTGAGGCCTGCATGGTCGCCTGCCGTGTGGCGCGCCTTGCAACCAAGAAAAAATACATCATCAAAATGGGCGGCGCATACCACGGCTGGTCCGATCAGCTCGGCTACGGCATCCGCATCCCCGGCACAAAATTCACCCAGGCGCACGGCGTTCCCATCCGTCTCATGCGCGACACCCAGGAATTCTTCCCGGGCGATTTGAACGAGCTTGAGCGCAAGCTGCGCCGCAACCAGCTTTGCGGCGGCACCGCTGCCGTGTTCATCGAGCCGGTCGGCCCCGAAAGCGGCACGACTCCGCTGGAGAAGGACTTCAACAAAGGCGTGGAGCGTCTTTGCCGCAAATACGGCGCGCTGCTCATCTTTGACGAGGTCGTCACGGGCTTCCGCATCGGCATGGCGGGCGCACAGGGCTACTACGGCGTCGAACCCGACCTGACCGTTTTCGGCAAGGTCATCGCCGGCGGTTATCCCGGCGCGGGCGGTCTCGGCGGCAAGCGCGAATATATGAAATACATGGGTGCGGGTCTGGACGGCGGCCAGAAGGTCAAGAAGGCTTTCTGCGGCGGCACCATGGCGGCGACCCCGATCTCCTGCGTCGCAGGTTACTACACCCTCGAAGAGATCGACAAGCAGAACGCCTGCCAGCGCGCCGGCATCCTCGGCGACCGTCTGACCGAAGGTCTGCAGACCATCATCGACAAATACAACCTGCCCTTCGTGGCGTTCAACCAGGGCTCCATCTGCCACATGGAAACCGTCGGTACCATGCACCTTTCCATCGACTGGCACAAGCCGTGGCAGATCCCGGCTGTCCTCAAGGAAAGCGACGTGCGCAAGGCCGAAATGCAGCACATGGGCGCAGCCTACATGGCCGAAGGCATCGTGACCGTCGGCGGTTCCAGACTCTACACCAGCGCCGCCTACAACGAAGAGATGATCGACGACGCGCTCAGCCGCTTCGACCGCATCTTCTCCAAGTGCGTCAAAATCAGCGACTAAACGCAAAAAGGGCAGGTCTCCCCTGCCCCTTTTTCCCCTTTCGGCCTTCGGCCACTTTCCCCATTAAAGCGGGGACAGCATTGATTGAATAGAAAGGATACGATTATGGATATTCTGCAAGCGAAAGAAACCGTGATCCGCGCCGGCAAGCAGCTCGTCGCCTCCGGCCTGATCGCAAGAACCTGGGGCAACGTGAGCTGCCGGATCGACAACCGTTCCTTCGTCATCACGCCCAGCGGCAAGGCCTATGAGAGTCTGACGCCCGACGATATCGTGCTGGTCAACATGGAAGACCTCACCTACGAAGGCGACGTGAAGCCCTCCAGCGAAAAGGGCATCCACGCGCAGTGCTATCTGCTGCGTCCGGAGTGCAACTTCGTGATCCACACGCACCAGGCCAACGCCTCCATCGTCAGCGTGCTTGGCTACGACATCAACAACATCACCGGCGAGAGCCGCGCCATCATCGGCGACAATGTGCCGCTGGCCGCCTACGGTCTGCCCGGCACCGGCAAGCTGCGCAAGGGCGTCGTCAAAGCCCTCAAGCGCTCCGATTCCAAGGCCGTGATCATGAAGCACCACGGCGCCGTCTGCCTCGGCAAGGATTACGACGAGGCCTTCGCCATCACCGCCGAGCTGGAAAAGGTCTGTGAGCGCTATGTGTTCGAGCGCTATCAGGAGATCACGAACAAGGCCGCCGAGAGCTTCAAAGACATCTGCGACTATGTGGCCGACCTGAGAAGCCGCGCCGTACAGCCCGCCCCGCCCATCGAAGCGATCGACAGCGAACGCGCCGGCAACGTGGTCATCTTTAAGGACAAGGACGGCAACGAAAAGGCCACCCTCGGCCTCGCGAAGGAAAACATGATCCTCGGCGAATGGAGCAGCGAGATCGATATGCACTGCGCGATCTACAAGCGCCGCGCCGACGTCAGAGCGATCATCCAGTCGCAGGACGAAACGGTGGTTGCCGCCTCCAAGATCACGAAGGTCCTGCGCCCGATGCTCGACGACTTTGCCCAGATCGCGGGCACCACGATCAAAACCGTCACCTTTGACCCGCACTACACCGTCAAGACCGCGCCCGCCGTTGCAAAAGCGCTCGGCAAGCACCGCACTGCCGCCCTGCTCAAGGACAACGGCGCCGTCTGCGTCGGTCCGAACCGCGATGAAGCCGAAGCGAGCGAAATGGTCACGGCGAAGAACTGCAAGACCTATGTTTCCTCCCGCCTGTTCAAAAAGGCGAAGAACATCGGCAAGGCCGACGCGCTGCTGATGAACGTGGTGTACCGGCTGAAATACTCCAAACAGAAATGAGTTTGTGCAATAGAAAACGCCTCGCAGATCGCGGGGCGTTTTTGTTGTATCGGGGTTAGCTCTTTTTGCCGAACAGCTTTGCAAAGAGGTTGCGGAACCACTGAATGATGCGCTGGAAGAAGTTGAGCTTTTGGGCGGGTTTGTCGTTTACGGTTGAGGCTTCAGATCCTGTTGCAGGCGCTTCTGTGGTTGGAACAGCCGCCGGTGTTTTGCCCGGAACCAGAACATTTGTTGTAATGTATTCCACGTTCATTTGATAGAAAGATTCCGCCAACGGCAGACTGTCCACTGTCCAGACAGCGGTTTTTAATCCGGCCTCCTGCGCGGCGCACACAACGTCAACCTGCGTCGGGCTGGAAAAATCCAAGCCTTCTAAACCTTTTTCTCTGCAAAAGGCAACATCATCCAAAGTTGCAGGGCTCGCAATTAAAAAAGCGGGAACTTCGGGCATTAGGGCTTTCATTTCGGAAATCAATTCCCGTCCAAAGCTGATAAAAATCATACGGTCTGTTTCTTCCCGTGCGCCAAGAAGCTCGGCAAGCGAAGGCAGCTGCTCCGGCTGCACAGTTTGCTTGATCTCAATCACCGGATGCATACTGTATTGTTTGCAAACGTCAAGATACTCTGTTAACATCGGAACCTTTAGATCCGGATATTGTTCAATATTGTTGCCCGCATCCACAGTCAGTGCAGAAATCTCCGCATAATTCAGATCCTGCACTCTGCCGGTGCCGTCGGTCATGCGATCAACCGTCGAGTCATGCATCAGGATCCAAATACCGTCTGCAGTCTGTGAAATGTCACACTCTGCACCCCAAAAGCCATACGCTCCGGCAAGGCGAAATGCAGGAAGCGTGTTTTCGGGCGCAATGGCGGAATAGCCCCGGTGCGCGATTGCAGTCATGCCGTTTTCAGGAATCACCTTGGAATCATACAAATACAACGTTTCGGCAAAGACAAGCAACGGGCTTGTAAACAAAAAAGAAATTGCCAAAAGAAAGGGAAACAATCGTTTTCTCATATCGAACTCCTCCAGATACGCATAGAATTTTTTCTGCACACATCTTAAGCCCGAAAGACGCCGCCTGTTTCACACATAACAGCTTTTCCAAAGGAAAAGCCTGAGCAGTGGCGACTGCGCCTCAATTATATCCGCTGTTCACCTTCCAAACAGCTTTGCGAACAGATCACGGAACCATTGGAGGATGCGCTGGAAGAAATCGAATTTCAGCTCGCCGCCGGACGAAACCTCGGGCGCTTCTTCCTCGTCCGCCGAAAGCGGGAGCGTTTCCGGGTCGATCGACACGGTTTCGTCATAGAGGGGCAGGCCGAAGCCGGCGATGCCGCTATCGCCGAGGGGGCG
Organism: Oscillospiraceae bacterium; assembly: GCA_902774035.1. Classification (GTDB taxonomy): domain Bacteria; phylum Bacillota; class Clostridia; order Oscillospirales; family Acutalibacteraceae; genus UBA6857. Next base: position 49,894 of record CACYHA010000010.1, read on the forward strand.
CGTGACGCGCTGCACCCGGTCACCCCAGTTGCCGTCGATGGAAACGATCTCGGTTTCCGTCACAGATTCCACCAGGCCGACATGACCCTGGCTCAAAAAGATCAGATCCCCGGGCTCCGGCACATAATCTCGGCCCTCCCAGCGGCCCATATCCTTGAACTGTCTGGAGCCGGAGGTGGGGTAGCTGTCATCCACACACAGGGCGAAGCGCGGAAACGCCTCGGCGGAAAGGCCGGTCTGATGGGCGCACCAGCAGACAAAGATCGCGCACCACGCCGCCGGATTCATCCCGTACCACGCGCCGTATTTGGTATAGTTTCGATCGCCGCTGTTGGCCGTTTTGCTGTTCAGATACTGATTCGACGCTTTTTCGTGATAGCCGAGCTCCGCCGCGGCAACGAGCAAAATCGCCTCCCGCTGGGACACGGCGCGCGCCGTGCCGAACAGGGGCAAAAACGCTGTCAGTAAAAGAGCGGCGAGCACAACGCTCAGCATCTTTTTGCATTGCTTTCGTTTCATCGGGCTTCCTCCTTTGAACTTCTACTCTTACTTTACTCTATCTCCCGCGAAAAATCAAGACGCAGCGCAAAAAACGTCCCCGCTTCGTGCAGGGACGTTTTCGGTTATTCGCTTCGGTCAGTCGTCCAGCGCGGTATAGGAGCCGAAGCTGCCGTGGGGAACGCTGCTTGTGGAAACGCCATAGGCCGAGAAGGGGTTGTCGGCTTCGCCTTCCAGCTCCACATCCACATAGATCGTTTTGAAGAACTTCTTTTGCTCGTCCTTCAGCTTGACCTTGCAGACGCCTTTCGCGTTGAACAAGTCGGTGATGTCATAGGTTCTGTCGCGGAAATACAGCGTAGCCTTGCCGTCCTCTTCCACAACGACCTCCAGCTCGTTCGCCGCCAGCACTTCCTCCGGCGTCAGCGGGCGCTCTTTTCCGTCTTTGCCCATGGCCACGCCGCCGCCGCCGAAAGTCGCGGCCGTGTCGCCGTTTTCGTCTTTGACTTCGAAGCCGTATTCGCCGTTTTCGCCGGCTGTAACTTCCACGGTCGCTTCTCTGCCGTGGAACCAGGTTTTCAGCGTGGTCTGAATGCCGCCCACATCGGCCGCAACAACGCTCACCGCCGCGACGGCAAGGATCAGGATCGCTGCGCAAAGGGCAAGCACGCGTTTATGGCTCATTATCTTCTTTTGGTTGTTCATCATCGGATCCTCCAATTCCAATTCCCGTGTCGGTTGGAGCACCGAAAACGCCGCCTTGTATTTTTCATGATTCGTCATCGTTCCAGTCCTCCCTGAGTTTTTCTTTGAGCAAGGCCCTGCCGCGGTTCAGCCGCACCTTGACATTGCTCTGCGTCAAATGCAAAATGTCTGCGATCTCGCCGACGGTGTAATCCTCATAGTAGAACAGATGGATCACACTGCGGTAGTTGTTCGGAAGCGCCATCACCGCTTCAAACAGGGCGCTGCTCTCCGGCGATTCAAACGGCAGAGACTCCATATAGTCTTCCAGCGGAACCTCGTTTCTGCGCCGCCCGGCGCGCCAAACGTCCTTTGCGCCGTTGATCGCCACGCGCAGCAGCCATGCCTTGATGTGCTGCTCGCTTTCAAATTGTTTGTTTGCTCTGTGATACCGAAGGAACGTCTCCTGCGTCACATCCTCCGCGTCGTCCGGATTTTTGCAGACGCTGAACGCCGCCGCGTAGATGTTCTGCCGATAGGTCTCAAAGAGCTGATGTGTGTCAAGTCTCATGGTGCTTCCTCGCTGTTCATGTAACTGCTGATTTACCCGGTGTGTGAAGATTGGCGAGAAAATCTTTCGTCAGATGCAGCAGAAATTCCGCAGGAAGCCTGTCGGCTTTCAAGGGATTTCTATGTAAAATGGCGGAAGATTTGCCGTCAAGCTTTGCGCATCTGGGTGAATCAGCAGTTACCAAAAGGCCTTTCACCAACCATACGTCTGAACGGCCCCGAAGGTTACATTTTCGAAAAACTTTTTTGAAATCTGTTTTCAAACGGTCAAAGCTATGCTATAATACCATAAAAAGAACAAGGAGGCAACCCTTATGCAATTTCAGTATTCTCCCCGCGGCACCTGCTCGCGCGGCATCACCTTTGAGATCGTGGACGGAAAAGTCCGCAACGTCCGTTTCGACGGCGGCTGCAGCGGCAACACCCAGGGCGTGGCGCGGCTTGTGGAAGGTCTGACGCCGGACGAGGTCGTGGAAAGGCTCGCCGGCATCCGCTGCGGATTCAAGCCCACCTCCTGCCCCGATCAACTGGCGCAGGCAGTCGCGGCGGCAGCGAAGCAAATGCACAACGCGTAATTATTTGAGCTTTCTCCGGACTTTTTTCGGGAAAGCTCTTGTATTTTCTTCATAATCTGTTATAATGTGTATGTTCTTCAGCCCGTGAGAGTTGAAGAGCGATAGAGGCGCAAAGCGCATCAGTAGCAGGAAGGAGCCGCTCAAACGGCGCGGCAAAGGCCGAAGTTCCCGCGAAAGGGTGTTTTGCCGAAGCGACCGCTGTTTGAGCGGCGGAAGCTGGGCCGCAGGAAAACATCCTGCGGACTGTCGCATCTGCGGAGAGCTATCACAACACCGAGATCCACTGCCTGTTTGTGAGCGCACTTCGTGTCTCACAAATTTTTATTTTTGGAGGAAACACCAAATGAAACGCAACCGCAAAAAAAGCAGATGGCTTTTGGCGCTCGTGCTCGTTTTCGTGCTGACAGTCTCCTTTGTGGGCTTCTCTTACGCGGAAACCGACAGCGCGACGCTGGACGCCGCAGAAGCAGCCGCAGCAGAAGTTACCGCAACCGCAACCGACGCCGCAGAAGAAGTCTTGCTGGCTGCCCCCGCGGGCAACACCTTCACCCTCGGCGAAGGCGACGACGCTGTGGAATACGACCTCACCGACGCGGACTCCGCGCAGGCATATGTGGACAGCTATGCCGACAACATCGAGGCCGACCCGGACTTTTCCGCACACGTTGAGACCGCGATCGCCAAGGTCCGCGAGACCAACAAGCGCTATGCAACGTTCCTTTCCCTGCTTCCGCCGATCATCGCCATCGTGCTGGCGCTCATCACCAAAGAAGTCTATTCGTCCCTGATCCTCGGCATCATCGCCGGCGGCGTCATCTATGCCGGCTTCAACTTTGAGGGCATCATGAACCATGTGGTGCAGGACGGCTTCATCGGCAACCTGGCAGACTCCTGGAACATGGGTATCGTCATCTTCCTTGTCATCCTCGCCGCTCTGGTCGCCATGATGAACAAGGCGGGCGGCTCCGCTGCCTTCGGCCGCTGGGCGGTCAAGCACATCAAGTCCCGTCTGGGCGCCCAGCTCGCAACCATCCTGCTCGGCGTGCTGATCTTCATCGACGACTATTTCAACTGCCTGACCGTCGGCTCCGTGATGCGTCCCGTGACCGACAGCCACAACGTCTCCCGCGCAAAGCTCGCCTACCTCATCGACGCGACCGCAGCGCCCGTCTGCATCATTGCGCCGATCTCCTCCTGGGCTGCCGCAGTTGCCGGCTTTGCCAAGGACGCCGGCGCCGACAGCGGCATTGCCCTGTTCGTGCGCTCGATCCCCTTCAACTTCTACGCGATCCTGACCATCGTCATGATGATCTTCCTTGCCGTTTCCAAGTTCGATTACGGCCCGATGAAAAAGCATGAACGCAACGCGGTCGAGGCCGGCGACATCTTCACCAGCGGCACAAAGCAGGCCGTTGCCGATATGAAGGTCAACGAAAAAGGCCGTGTGATCGACCTCATTCTCCCGGTCGTCATCCTCATCGCCTCCTGCGTGGTCGGCATGATCTACACCGGCGGTTTCTTTGAAGGCGAAAGCTTCATCGACGCGTTCTCCAACTCCGACGCTTCGGTCGGTCTTGCGCTCGGCGGCGCGTTCACCCTCGTCGTGACCGTGATCTACTTCATCTGCCGCCGCGTTCTGAAGTTCAAGGAGATCATGGAAGCCCTTCCCGAAGGCTTCAAAGCCATGGTTCCCGCGATCCTCATCCTCGCCTGCGCCTGGACGCTGAACTCCATGACCGGCTCCCTGGGCGCGAAGATCTTCATCTCCCAGCTCATCGAAGGCTCGGCCGGCGCGTTTGAAAAGTTCCTGCCCGCCATCATCTTCCTGATCGCTGTGGGTCTGTCCTTCGCGACCGGCACCTCCTGGGGCACCTTCGGCATCCTCATTCCGATCGTTCTCTCGGTCTTCTCCGCCGGCGAACCCATCACCATCGTTGCGGTTTCCGCCTGCATGGCCGGCGCCGTCTGCGGCGACCACTGCTCCCCGATCTCCGACACGACCATCATGGCCTCCGCCGGTGCGCAGTGTGACCACATCAACCACGTTTCGACCCAGCTTCCCTACGCCCTGACTGTTGCCGGCGTTTCCGCCGTTGCCTACATCATCGCGGGCTTTGTGAGCAACTGGCTCATCGTTCTGCCGATCGCCATCGTGCTGATGATCGCGACGCTGTTCGTGATCAAGGCCATCACCGCGAAGAAGGCGTGAATCACCGCAAAGCGGTAACAGCGGTTAGCTGTTAGCTGTCAGCAATTAGAATAGTTTAACCCCGCCGTGGATGTGTTCCGTGGCGGGGTTTGTTGATTTCTATGAAAAGCATTACAGATGAAACACCCGCACAAAGAAATCGCGGATGCGCACGAAGAAGTCGCGGAGCTTTTGCCAGAAAGTACGGTTCTTTTCCGTGACGATCTCCTCAACGATCTGCTGGGTGGTCTTGTTTTTCCACTGTGCATAGAGGATGGTTGTTCGGCCGTTCAGCGTGATGCTGTCGCCCGGCTGATAGCCGGTTCCCGATCCGTCGGCCGCTGTGTTCCAGCCGGTGAATTCCATAGTATTCGACGGCGGCTGCAACGGCTCCCTGCTGGCGTCCAAAGAAAGCACTGTAAGCGTGTCTCCAATGACGGAAATGGTCTTTTCGAACACAAGACCCGTTCCGCCGTTGTTCTCATAGTAGAGCATGGCCGCATTCGGTGCAAAGCCCTTATCCAGATACCGGGTTCGCTGCGTAATAAAGCTGCACGCACCGTCCACCATCTCCAGATATCCCTCGTCCTTTTGTGAAACAGGTTTTCCGGAAAAATGATTCCAGCGAATCGCGTTCATTGCGCCCGTGGCCGTCATTTGTTGCGCGTTGCCGAGCACAAATTCCGTCAGGCTTTGCGCACCGTAGCGTTCATTGTAATCCTGCCAAACACCCGTCACCGCATCTCTGAAATCTTCATGGCGGTATGCCAGCTTAAACAGCGTTGGCGCATTCGTTCCGTTCCCCATCCAGCTTCGTGTATAGTCCAGAGAGTTCGCATACCAAATGGAAGGATCGGCAATACGCAGTCCATAGCGGCTGTCTGCCGGGTCGCCGTTTGCGTGATCGAAATCCCACGGCGGCGAAGCGACCAGCTTGTCCGTATCCCGGTCAAGATACAAATAGCAACTGGACTGTCCGGCGTCCACATCAATCGAGAATTCCTCGAGCAGATACATTTTTGCAAGTGCAGCGACGTCAAAATATTCGGAATAATGCTTGCCGGCGGCATTACAGCCGTTCTCGGAGCGCAGCGCTTCCTCTGCCGCGCCGTAAAAGGCGCTGATATAATCCACTTCCGCTTTGGAGGCGTATTCCGGCTCTTTGATCACAACACACTGGCCGCCGTTTGTTACAAAGCCGCTGACTTCGGAATCATAACGCACTGCAAACTCACATTCCAGCAGATAGCCGCCGGAGATGTTCTCCGGTTCGTTCGGCAGATCGACCCATTTTTTGCTGCCTCTGGCATTGCTGCCCTCAACCGCGCCGTTTGTTCCCGTGCCGCGAACCGGAAGGCTTTCAATTTCAACCCCCGGATTCGCCGCTTCGTTGTCCTTTGAAAGATCGTGGATTTCCACACGGTTGTCTCCGATTTCCACACTTTCACAGAACAGGTAGTTTCCGAGATACTCTCCGTTGATATAGAGGTCGGCATGGCGATACGCGGAACCAAAGGGCAAACCGAGCTGCGCCGCCATCTCAAACGCAGTTGGATTCCGCAGCAGAGTCGGGTCATAATAGGAAGCCAGGAGAGACCACTTCTTCGCTTTGGGCATACCGAGCAGAGAGGTCTTTTTGTCAAATTTGATGTTATATGGCTTCTTGGGCGCACCCCAGGTGGCATTTCCCCGCCCTTTGATCTGTTTGAGTTCAACGGCGTTCAGAGAAACCGCGCCGTCCTCCACTGTAGTGATGACACCCGCTTCCTTGTACTCCTTGTTCGCATGAATCGCGTTCAACGAGCCGGATTCCGTTTGGATATACACTGAAGGAATCGTCTCTGATGCGAAGCAACGCACGGTATAATGAGCTTCACCAAGCGAGACCTGCACCGTATCGGCAGAAAAAGCATCCGTCACATCGCCATTGTGGAGAACAGTACCCTCTCCCGCTGTCAACGTCTCGCCGCCTGAAAAATACACGCGCAATGCGCTGCGGTTCGCACCTGAGGGCAGAAACAGGTCGTAATCGTTCTCGGCTGCATTGCGCCACGCCTTGATCTCAGTGCAATCATTTTCAAAGGGCAGAACACGCAGATCAAGCTCTGCTGTCGCATACGCCGGGAAGGGAAGTGAAAATAAAAGTGCGAAAAGCAAAATACACAGGAAAACACACAGTCCGTTTTTGATAGATCTCATCTTTCATTCCTCCGTTTTTTCAGATTTGTGTCTCATCTGCATTTTAACATGTACGCCTCAAAAAAGCAACCCTCTGCGCAGAAAACCCGCCGCAGATTGCGCAGAAAACCCCGCCGCAGATCGTCCGCGACGGGGTGATTCATTTTCTGACTGCTAACTGCTGACAGCTAACTGCTAACCGCTGGGCGAAGCTCCGCCTCGCTCAGCTCTGATTGCTCCACTGCATGAGCTGTTCGGCAAGGGCAGAATACTGCTTTTCGTCCACGACTTCCACATCGCTATAGCACTTCATGCCGGTGCCAGAAGGCAGGAGCTTGCCGATGATGACGTTTTCCTTGAGGCCAAGCAGCGGGTCAGCCTTGCCCTTGATCGCGGCGTCGGTCAGCACGCGGGTCGTCTCCTGGAAGGAGGCGGCGGACAGGAAGGAATCCGTGGCAAGGGACGCCTTGGTGATACCCATGAGGATCGGGGAGCAGACCGCTTCGCGCAGATCGGTTTCACCGGCAGCAATGCGCGCGCGGATCTTTTCGTTCGCGGTGCGGAATTCCTGCTTGTCGACCACAGACCACTCCAGGAAGTCGGTGTCGCCCGGATCTTCGATCTTGACCTTGCGCATCATCTGGCGCGCAATGACTTCGATGTGCTTGTCGTTGATATCAACGCCCTGGGTACGGTAGGTCATCTGCACCTGGCTGATCAGGTGATCGTGCACGGCGCTGACGCCCATGACGTTCAGAATGTCGCGCAGATCCTCGCTGCCTTCGGTGAGGGTCTCGCCCTTCTTGACGAACTGGCCCTCGGAAACACGCGGACGGGCGCCGAAGGTGAGGAAGTACTCGCGGCGGTCGCCGGTGTCGGGATTGGTGACGATGATGTGCGGATTCTTCTTGATCGTTTCGAAGGAGACTTCGCCGTCGATCTCGGAGATCATGGCGAGCGTCTTCGGCTTGCGAGCCTCGAACAGCTCTTCCACGCGCGGCAGACCCTGCGTGATGTCGGAGCCGGAGGCGACGCCGCCGGTGTGGAAGGTTCTCATCGTGAGCTGCGTACCCGGTTCACCGATGGACTGGGCGGCGATGATGCCGACAGCCTCGCCGATGGTCACGGGCACACCCGTTGCAAGGTTGGAGCCGTAGCACTTGATGCAGGCGCCGTGGTCGGAGTTGCAGGTCAGCAGCGAACGGATCACGGTGTGGCGCAGCGGTTCGGCGTCCTCCTTGGACATGCCGCTGTCGATGGCGGCTTCATAGCGGGCGTTCAGATAATCGCTGACCTTGTTCGCGTCGTCTTCGGAAAGCATATGGTCGTTGTCCATGATGACTTCGCCGGTCGCGTCGTCCACGATGGGGTTCAGCAGATAACGGCCGCGCAGACGCTCGGTGAGCGGTTCCAGCACGCGGTTGCCGTCCATGATGTCATAGACCTCGAGGCCTTCGGTGCAGCCGCAGTCCTCTTCGCGGATGATGACTTCCTGCGAAACGTCAACCAGACGGCGGGTCAGATAACCCGAGTCGGCGGTACGAAGCGCGGTGTCGGCCAAGCCTTTGCGGGCGCCGCGGGAGGAGATGAAGTATTCCTGAACATTCAGACCTTCGCGGTAGTTGGCACGGATGGGCACTTCGATGGTCTTACCGGCGGTGTTTGCGATCAGACCGCGCATACCGGCGAGCTGACGAAGCTGGCTTTCGGAACCGCGGGCGCCGGAGTCGAGCATCATATAGATCGGGTTGAACTTGTCGAAGTTGCCGGTCAGGGCGTTGGCCACGCGGGTGGTGCAGACGTCCCATGCTTTGATGACCTGGCGGGAACGGTCGGCGTTGGAGAGCAGGCCGCGGTTATACTTGCGGTTGATCTCGTCCACGATCTCTTCCGTTTCGGCAAGAATGTCCTTTTTCTCTTCGGGGATCGTTGCGTCGCAGACGGCAACGGTGATGCCGCTCTTTGTGGAGTAGCGGTAGCCCTGATTCTTGATATCGTCGAGCACCTTGGCCGTGATGGATGTGCCGTGGATGCGGATGCACTTGTCAATGATCTTGCCGAGCATCTTTTTGTTGACCAGACCTTCGACTTCCAGACGGAAGGCGTTTTCGGGATCGCTGCGATCCACAAAGCCGAGATCCTGCGGGATCGGCGCGTTGAAGATCACCTTGCCGAGCGTGGTCTCGATCAGTTTGGATCTCATTTCGCCGTCGATCTCGCGCGTCATGCGGATCTTGACACGTGCGTGCAGATCGATGATGCCTTCGTCATAAGCCATCTGCGCCTCGTTGACGTCGCAGAACGCCTTGCCTTCGCCCTTGGCGCCGTCCTTGACCAGCGTCAGGTAATAGGAACCCAGAACCATGTCCTGCGTCGGCACGGTGACGGGCTTTCCGTCGGAGGGCTTGAGCAGGTTGCCGGAGGAGAGCATCAGGAAACGGGCCTCCGCCTGCGCTTCCGCGCTCAGCGGCACGTGCACGGCCATCTGGTCGCCGTCGAAGTCGGCGTTGAAGGCGGTGCAGACCAGCGGATGCAGTTTGATCGCCTTGCCTTCCACCAGCACCGGCTCAAACGCCTGGATGCCCAGACGGTGCAGCGTCGGCGCACGGTTCAGCATGACCGGATGATCCTTGATCACGATCTCCAGCGCGTCCCAAACGCATTTTTCCTGACGGTCAACGGTTTTTCTTGCGGTTTTGATATGGGTAGCAACGCCGGTCTCGACCAAGCGCTTCATCACGAAGGGCTTGAAGAGTTCGAGCGCCATTTCCTTCGGCAGACCGCACTGATAGATCTTCAGTTCAGGACCGACCACGATCACGGAACGGCCGGAATAGTCGACACGTTTACCGAGCAGGTTCTGGCGGAAACGGCCCTGCTTGCCCTTAAGCATATCGGACAGGGATTTCAGCGGACGGTTGTTCGGGCCGGTGACCGGACGGCCGCGGCGGCCGTTGTCGATCAGTGCGTCCACCGCTTCCTGCAGCATCCGCTTTTCGTTGCGGATGATGATGTTCGGCGCGCCGAGCTCCATCAGCTTTTTCAGGCGGTTGTTGCGGTTGATCACGCGGCGGTACAGGTCGTTCAGGTCGCTCGTTGCGAAGCGGCCGCCGTCGAGCTGCACCATCGGGCGAAGATCCGGCGGAATGACGGGGATCACGTCGAGGATCATCCATTCCGGATGGTTGCCGGAGTTCTTGAACGCTTCAACGACCTCGAGCCGCTTGAGCAGACGGGTCTTTTTCTGGCCGTTTGCGCTTTCCAACTGGCCGCGCAGATCGGCGTCGAGCGCGTTGATGTCGATCCCCGCCAAAAGCTCTTTGATGGCTTCGGCGCCCATGCCGACGCGGAAGGTCTCGTCGTCGTAGTAGTATTCCTTGATATCCTCATACTGCTTTTCGCTGAGGGTCTGGCCTTTGGTCACATTGGGCACCGTGCCGGGTTCGATGACCACATAGGCTGCGAAATAAAGCACGCGCTCCAGATCGCGCGGGGACATATCCAGCATCAGGCCGATGCGGGAGGGAATGCCCTTGAAGTACCAGATATGGGACACCGGCGTGGCCAGTTCGATATGGCCCATGCGCTCGCGGCGCACCTTGGCTTTGGTGATCTCAACGCCGCAGCGTTCGCAGACCTTGCCCTTGTGACGGATGCGCTTATAGCGGCCGCAGTGGCATTCCCAGTCCTTGAGCGGTCCGAAGATGCGTTCGCAGAACAATCCCTCCGGTTCCGGCTTGAGCGTGCGGTAGTTGATCGTTTCGGGCTTTGTCACTTCGCCGTGGGACCATTCTCTGATCTGATCGGGGGAAGCAAGACCGATTCTGATTGATTCAAACGTCATATTATTGGATTCCATGATCTTCTGTCAGCCTCCTTCACGCTCATTCGTCGGTATCCGGCACAAAGCCTGCGCCAAAGCCGGCGTCGTTGATGGTCGGATTGATCTCATTGAAGAACTCGTTCAGGTCGAAGTCGTCGTCGATGTCTTCGTCCTCATCCTCGTCCTCGTCTTCGTCAAAGTCTTCGTCGAAGTCTTCGTCTTCGTCGTCAAAGTCCTTGTCCAGATCGTCGTCAAAATCGTCGTCGTGATCGCGGCGGTCTTCGGAGTCGCCGTCTGCAGACGCGGTCTCGTCGTCTTCCAGATAAGCGGCTTCGTTGACGCGATACTTCTGCAGCGGCACATCGTCGCCGTCGAAGTTCTGCTTGAGGTCGATCTCATTGCCCTCGTTGTCGAGCACCTTGATGTCGAGCGACAGGGACTGGAGCTCCTTGATGAGCACCTTGAAGGATTCGGGCACGCCGGCCTTCGGCACGTTTTCGCCGTTGACAATGGCTTCATAGGTCTTCACACGGCCGACCACGTCGTCGGACTTCACCGTCAGGATCTCCTGCAGGGTGTAGGCGGCGCCGTAGGCTTCCAGCGCCCAGACTTCCATTTCGCCGAAACGCTGGCCGCCGAACTGGGCTTTACCGCCGAGGGGCTGCTGCGTCACAAGGGAGTACGGACCGGTGGAACGTGCGTGCATCTTGTCGTCGACCAGGTGGTGCAGCTTGAGGAAGTACATCACGCCGACGGTGACTTCGTTATCGAATTTTTCGCCGGTGCGGCCGTCGGTCAAAACGGATTTGCCGGTTTCGCTGATGCCGGCCATGCGCAGCGCTTCGCGGATATCCGCTTCATGCGCGCCGTCGAAGACCGGGGTCATGATCTTCCAGCCCAGCGTGCGGCAGGCAAAGCCCAGATGGACTTCGAGCACCTGGCCGATGTTCATACGGGAGGGAACGCCCAACGGGTTCAGCACGATATCCAGCGGCGTGCCGTCTTCCATGAAGGGCATGTCTTCCTGCGGCAGGATGCGGGACACAACGCCCTTGTTGCCGTGGCGGCCGGCCATCTTGTCGCCGACCTGCAGCTTGCGCTTCTGGGCGATGTAGCAGCGAACGACCTTGTTGACGCCGGGGTTCATCTCGTCGCAGTTCTCGCGGGTGAACTCCTCGACCTTGACCACAATGCCGTATTCGCCGTGGGGCACGCGCAGCGAAGTGTCGCGGACTTCGCGCGCTTTTTCGCCGAAGATGGCGCGCAGCAGGCGTTCTTCGGCCGTCAGCTCGGTTTCGCCCTTCGGGGTGACCTTGCCGACCAGAATGTCGCCGGAATGGACTTCCGCGCCGACACGGATGATGCCGCGGTCGTCAAGATCCTTCAGCGCGTCGCCGACGTTGGGGATGTCGTTGGTGATCTCTTCGGGGCCGAGCTTGGTGTCGCGGGCCTCGAGTTCGTATTTTTCGATGTGGATGGAGGTATAGACGTCGTCGCGCACCAGCTTTTCGTTGATCAGCACGGCGTCCTCGTAGTTGTAGCCTTCCCAGGTCATGAAGCCGATCAGCGCGTTTTTGCCGAGGCTCATTTCGCCCTTATCCGTTGCGGGACCGTCGGCGATGACCTGGTTCTTTTCGATCGTGTCGCCCACTTTGACCACAGGACGCTGGTTGATGCAGGTGCCCTGGTTGGAGCGCATGAATTTGATCAGGTGATAGGATTCGATGTGGTTGCCTTCCTCCAGCACGTCAATGCGGTCGGCGCTGACGTAGACGACTGTGCCGCGTTCCTTCGCGAGCACACAGACGCCGGAGTCCGTGGCGGCCTTGTATTCCATGCCGGTGCCGACAAGGGGCGCTTCGCAGGTCAGCAGAGGCACTGCCTGCCGCTGCATGTTGGAGCCCATGAGGGCGCGGTTGGCGTCGTCGTTTTCAAGGAAGGGAATGAGGGCGGTTGCGACGGAGACGACCATCTTCGGCGAAACGTCCATATAGTCCGCGCGGGCGGGATCGATCTCAAGGAATTCGTCGCGGTGGCGGGCGTTGACCTTTTTGCGGGCAAAGCGGCCCTGCTCATCCAGCGGTTCGTTCGCCTGGGCGACGATGTATTCGTCCTCCACGTCGGCGGTCATGTATTCATAAGTGTCGAGCACCACGCCGGTCTCCTTGTCGACCGGGCGGAAGGGCGCTTCGATGAAGCCGTATTCGTTGATGCGGGCAAAGGTTGCGAGGTAGGAGATCAGGCCGATGTTCGGACCTTCGGGAGTCTCGATCGGGCACATGCGGCCGTAGTGGGAATAGTGAACGTCGCGGACGTCGAAACCGGCGCGGTCACGGGAAAGACCGCCGGGGCCGAGGGCCGAAAGACGGCGCTTGTGGGTCAGCTCCGCCAAGGGATTGTTCTGATCCATGAACTGGGACAGCGGAGAGGAACCGAAGAACTCGCGCACGGCGGCGATCACCGGGCGGGTGTTGATGAGCGCCTGGGGCGTCACCTTTTCCGGCTCCTGCGCCTGCAGGGTCATGCGTTCCTTGACCACGCGCTCCATGCGGGCAAAGCCCACGCGGAACTGGTTTTGCAGCAGCTCGCCGACAGAGCGGATGCGGCGGTTGCCCAGATGGTCGATATCGTCGGCGGCGCCGACGCCGTTCGCAAGACAGTTGAGATAGTTGATGGAAGCAAAAATGTCGTCGATGATGATGTGTTTCGGAATGAGGTCGTCGTTCTTGCTCTGCAGGAAGGAAAGCGCTTCCTCTTTCTCCATGGCGTTCACTTCGTCAAGGAGATTCATGAGCACGCTGAAGCGCACGTTTTCGTTGATGCCGATCTCGCGCAGCTCTTCTTCGGTGAACTGCGGCAGATAGCCCTTCGGGTCGACCATCTGGTTGGAGATGACCTTCACCGGCGCCTCCACGCCTTCCACGTGAACGTAAGCGACATTCACGCCGGCCTGCTGGATCTCATAGGCCTTGGCCTTGGAGATCAGCTCGCCTTCTTCGGCAAGGATCTCGCCGGTCTGCTCGTTGATGATCGTTTCGGCAAGGCGGAAGCCGCGCAGACGTTCGGCGATGCCGAGCTTTTTGTTGTATTTGTAACGGCCCACGCGGGAGAGATCGTAGCGGCGATCTTCAAAGAACAGGCCTTCCAGATGGCTCTGGGCGCTCGCCAGTGTCGGCGGTTCGCCCGGACGCAGTTTTTTGTAGACCTCGATGAGGGCTTCTTCGCTGTTCTGGGTGGTGTCCTTTTCCAGCGTAGCTTCGATGCGGTCGTCCGCGCCGAAGAATGTACGGATGTCGTTGTTGGAGGAAAGGCCCAGCGCACGGATGAACGTGGTGATGGGGATCTTTCTGTTTTTGTCGATGCGCACAAAGAACAGGTCGTTCTGATCGGTCTCATATTCGAGCCAGGCGCCGCGATTGGGAATGATGGTTGTGGTGAACAGCTTTTTGCCGGTGATGTTGTGGCTCATGCCGTAATACACACCGGGGGAACGCACGAGCTGCGAGACGATGACGCGCTCCGCGCCGTTGATGACGAAAGTACCGGATTCCGTCATGAGCGGGAAATCGCCCATATAGACGTCGCTCTGTTTGACTTCGCCCGTTTCTTTGTTGTACAGCCGCGCCGTGACGCGCATGGGCGCCGAATAGGAAGCGTCGCGCTCCTTGCATTCGCGCACACTGTATTTTGCCTTTTTCTCCATGTGGTAATCCACAAAGGAGAGCACGAGATTGCCGGTGTAGTCGGTGATGTCCGCCATATCGCGGAGCACTTCCTTCAAACCGACGTCGAGGAACCATTTGTAGGAATCCTTCTGCACCTGAATCAGGTTGGGCATCTGCATGACCTCTTGGATCTTGCCGAAGCTCTTTCTGGTGGTGGTGCCGAGTTTCACTTCGGTTACGTTAACCATCTGAACCAATCACTCCATTTTTTCAAATTTGCCGCGCAGGCCGCGCCGCTTCCGCCGTCTGCGCCGACAGAGAAATTGCAAAAAATCTCTTGACATTTTGCGCTGCCCATGCTAATATGCTTATAGAGGAAGTTTCCTCTTTGCGCATAAATCCGCATTATAGGTTTTGATATTTTATCATAATCG
>CACYHA010000011.1 GCA_902774035.1 Oscillospiraceae bacterium
CAATGCAGAAGTAGAGGGAACTTTCGAAGAGATTCTTCACGTTTCCCTCCTTTTTCAAAACAAGCAAGCAAAAGAAAACCATGCAAGGCAAAGCAGAAGTAGAGGGAACTTTCGAAGAGATTCTTCACGTTTCCCTCCTTTTTCAAAACAAGCAAGCAAAAGAAAACCATGCAAGGCAAAGCAGAAGCAGAGGGAACTTTCGAAGAGTTTCTTCATGTTTCCCTCTTTTTTCATTAATAAGCAAGCTGTGCGGGGGCAGGGGAGCGGGAACGCCCTTAACCCCTCTCGCTTTCCCCTGACGACATTTCCCTGACAACTTGCACAAAGCTGCGTCCCGTTTCTTCGCAAAAACGGAGAAATGGCGGCGGGCGCTTGACTTTCCTTTTCAAAAAAGGTAGTATAGTTCTGTGACGAAAAGCATCCATCGGTTCATCTCAGGAAAGGAGTGTCTTCCAAATGAAACACATCAAAAAAACACTGGCGCTTTTGCTGGTCTGTCTGCTGCTTTGCCCCTGCGTGTCGCTGCTCGGCGCGGCGGAATCCGGCGGCAGGAGCGTTTCCATCCTCTGCTACAATGTGGCCGGTCTGCCGAACATCAACCACATTCTCGGCAAGCCCGAGGGCATCGACGTCAAGGATCATCAGTCCCAGCTCGGCAAACAGCTCAACCGGGAGACCTATGACATCATCGCCGTCCAGGAGGATTTCAACTACCACGCCTATCTGGAAGAGCAGCTCACGGCCTACCCCTATAAAACGATCCATTCCGGCGGCGTGCCGGGCGGCGACGGACTGAACGTCTTTTCCAAAACGCCGGTCTATAACGCTGCGCGCATTCCCTGGGATGAGCTTTACGGCATCATCGAGGACGGCGCGGACGAGTTGACCCCGAAGGGCATACTCTACACCTGCGTGGATCTCGGCGACGGCGTCTATCTCGATCTCTACGATATCCACGCGGACGCCTACGGCGACGCCGGTTCCTGTGCGGCGCGGCGCGACAATTTCCGCCAGCTCGCGGAGCTGATCAACGCCCGGGGCACCGACCGCCCCGTGATCGTGACCGGCGACTTCAACGCTTCCATCCATCAGGGCGCGGACGACGGACTGTATGATCTGCTCTATGCCGGCTGCGGCCTCAAGGACGCCTGGGTGGAGCTGCACAACAACGGCAACTACAAAAACTTTGATTACTGGAACGAGACCGTCGGCGGCGGCTGGCCGGAATATTGGGGCGTCTGGGATTCGCTGGAAAAATTCCTCTACCGTGACGGCGGCGGCGTAACGCTGGAAGCGACGAGCTTTGCCTACAAAGATTACCGCACCGAGGCGGGAGAGGACATCTCCGACCACAAAGCGGCCGAGGCGACCTTCACCTTCACCAAAACAGAGGAATTCAAAGAAAACGCCGAAGATCTGACCGTGGCAAAAGAGGATCTGCTGGATTCCTTCATCCGCAAAGTCTTCCTCTTCTTCACCGATCTGTTCAAGATCTTTGCCCACTGGGATGAGCTGAAGGTTTATCTCGGCGGATAAGAAGACCGTTCGAGCCGAAGCCTTCACGAAAAAACTGCCGGAGATTTCCCGCTCCGGCGGTTTTCTTTTGTTTTTCGACGGTTTCCTCTTGACAGAACAGGGTGTCTCGTGGTATAGTTAAAAAATCATTAACCCTGTTAATTAAAATGGGTTGCACCCGGAACGGAGGCAGCGGCATGGAACAACGGAAAATGCGTCTGGATGTTTTGGAGATCCTTGCGGGGCTTTGCAGCTCGCAGGTTTTTCGGGACGTGCAGAAAAAAATGAAAGGCGCCTGCTTTCTGCTGGAATATCTGATGGAAAGCGACGGCGTGAGTACGCCGGGAACGCTGGCGTCGCTGCTGCAGGTTTCCGGCGCGCGGATCACGGTGCTGCTGTCCGCCCTGCAGGAAAAGCACTATGTGGAGCGTCAGATAGATCCTGCCGACAAGCGCCGCGTGACGGTGCGGCTGACCGACAGCGGCCGCGCCTTTGTGCAGGAGATGCGCGGACAGGTTTTCTCCTTCGCCGACGAGGTTTGCAACGCCCTTGGGGAAGCGGACACCGAACAGCTCATTCGAATTTCAAAAAAACTGCTGAACGCCGAGCGCACGGCGCAGGGACAACGGAGGAAAGGGGGCGCGCAGGCATGAAAAACTTCAAAAAACGCGGCTGCTGTGTGCTGCTTTCTCTGGTGCTGCTGCTTTTGAGCGCGTCGCCGGCTTTCGGTATAAACGCCGCCTATCCCGCCGATGTGACCGAGGCTGCGGCGTCGACGGCGCTGCGGCGCACAGATATCCTTGTGCGCAACGCGGCGACGACCCTCGGGGGCAAGGCGCTGTTTTCCATGCTTTGCGAGGCGCTGTTTTCCGACGAGACCCTCTCCGGCCTTCTGCTGGGCGTCTACACGGCGATGGACGAGCGGCGCACCGCGATGGCCACCCTCGGGCTGGACGTTTCGCCCGCTGCCGTGGCCGCCGGACTGAAGGCCTACCCCGCAGTGGCTTCGCGGCTGAAAACCGCCGAAAGCTGGAGCGATGTGGACTTGGACGGCGCGCATTGGCATGTGACGACCCGGGCCGGCTTCGGCGCGGCGCTGAGCGCGGTCTTCACGCCGATGAACGACCTTCTCTATATGCTGCTGTGCGGCGGAACGGCAAAGCTGGGGCTGCTGCCCGTGCAGGGCGATCTGGGCTATGAAAAGGGCATGGTGCCGATTTTGCGCGCCCTGGGCTGTCCGTCGATCCTTTCGCCCGCGGCTTTCTGCGCCCAGGCGGCAAAGAGCCGCAGCGCCATGCTGAAAAATCTCGCCCTTTCGCTGCTGTCGCTGGCGGACGCGCTCTGCGCCGCCCCGGCGGCAAAGCTGACGGCGATCCTGCCCGGCCTTTCCGCCTTTGTTCGCGACGGCAATCTCGAAAAAGCCGTGGACGCGATCCTGCGCCCGCTCTCGATCCATATCGGCTCCTATGTGGAGCTGTTCTCCGGCAGCAAGATGCTGGCGGTCATGCTCTTCATGCAGAGTCCCGGCCAGTACACGCTGGATTTCAGACAGAACCTCACCACCAGCGTCAACAAGCTCCTGGACGCCTCCGGCGTGAAGATCGCCGACTTTGATCTGGACGCCTTTGCCGCCTGCAGAGGCCGGGCGACCGACTGCTTCATGGTGCTCTTGCGCTGGCTGATCGCCTCGCTGCGCCTGAACGAGCCTCTGCTCGCCGAACTGGATGTGGGCGACGCGGAAGCGCTGGTGAATGCTGTGGTCGCGGGACTGCTGCGCCACGGCGATGAGTGGCTGCTTTCGGCCTACGTCCATCTGCTGACCGACGCCGAGGGCACCCTTGTGGAGGTGCGGCCGGAGCACGGGAGCTTTACCCGCGGCGATGTGGAATTTACAAAGAAGCTCAAGCGCAAGCAGATGAAGCGTGTGCTGGAACATATTGACGAAGTCCTCGGCGAATTCACCGCGGATTCCACGGGCGACGACCTGACAGCCACCCTGCGAAAAACCCTCTATTCCTCCGAAACGATCACCATGCTCATCAAGGGGCTGTACGGCGCCTTTTCCGCCGAGGAGGCGCAGGGGCTCGGCGGGATGCTCTCACTGCCCGCAACGCCGGCCGCGCTGGCGCGGCGTCTGCCCGCACGTTATGCCGCTGCAAAAAGCGTGCTGCTGCGTGCAAAAAGCTGGGAAAAGCTCGGCTCCGTGCCTTGGGGCTTCGCCAAGGGCAACCGCAGCGGCTTTGCCGCCGCACTGACGGCGGTGCTGCAGCCGGTGCGTCCGCTGCTGGAAGCTTTTCTTGCCAACGGCGTGTTTCAGGTGCTCGGCGCGGTGCGCATCGGCGGAACCAACGGCTATAACACGGCGGTTCTGCCGCTGCTGGAGGCTCTTTCCTGCCCGAAGGCGCATCTAAAGGACTACGACGCCTATGTGACCGGGAAGGGAACCGACCGCATTCTGACGGATGTGCTCACGCCGGTGCTGGATCTGGTGGACAAGATCCTCGCCCGCCCGGTCTATCAGTTGACGAAGCTGCTGCCGAACCTGGTCTGGTTTGTGCAGAGCGGCGGCCTTGCCGACTGTGTGGAGCATATTCTCACGCCGGTGACCATCTGGCTCGACGCCCTCTCCCTCACGCCCGCCGATTTCGGCGCGGATCTTTCCGTGTTCTATCAAAACGACCTCGGCGCACTGATCGACACCTTTGCCGCCGACATTGAGGGCGCGGCTTTGCTGGACGATATCGACTGGAAGCTGATTGCCACGCTTGGCAAGGAGACCACCGAACTCAGCCGGCGCACCTACCACGGCAAGGACGTGACGGTTCCCTATATCAAAAGCGACCAATGCGCGGTGCTGCTGACACTGCTGCGCGGCGTCATCACGGCGGTCAAACGGCCGGAAAACGCCGACCTGCTCGCGACGATGGTTGCTGACACCGGCGGCGACAACACCATGTTTGCCCAGTATTCCGCCGGCATCACGGAGCAGATGGACGATATGACGACCGACGAGCTGCTGGAATGGCTCTATGATCTGCTATTCCGTGAGCGCGCGAAGAAAGAGATCAAAACCGACGACGGCTATGTGCCGGATTTCGAATATGAGCCTGCGCCGGATCACACGCTGCGCAAAGTTCTGATCGCGGCGGGCGTGCTTTTGCTGCTTGCAGCCGGAGCCGTGCTCGTCTGGCGGCGCAGGGAGATCGCCGCCTGGCGCAGCCGCCGCAAAGCAGAAAAAGAAACCCCACCAGCAGACCGGGAGGCATAACATGCTGATACTGAAAGATATCGTCAAAGACTATGTGACGGGAGATACCACCGTCCGCGCCATGGATCACATCAGCATCAATTTCCGCGAGAGCGAGTTTGTTGCCATTCTCGGCCCCTCGGGCTGCGGAAAAACCACGATGCTCAACATCATCGGCGGCCTCGACCGCTACACCGAAGGCGATCTTTTCATCAACGGAAAATCCACAAAGACTTTCTCCGACGACGACTGGGACACCTATCGCAACCATTCGATCGGCTTTGTGTTCCAGAGCTACAACCTGATCCCGCACCAGAGTGTGCTGGCCAACGTGGAGCTGGCGCTGACCCTTTCCGGCGTATCCAAACAGGAACGCCGCGAACGGGCGGTCAAAGCGCTGGAGCGCGTGGGCCTCGGCGAACAGCTCGACAAAAAGCCGGCGCAGATGTCCGGCGGACAGGTGCAGCGTGTGGCGATCGCCCGCGCGCTGGTCAACAACCCCGACATCATCCTTGCCGACGAGCCGACCGGCGCGCTGGACAGCGAAACGAGCGTCCAGATCATGCAGCTGCTCAAGGAGATCTCGGAAGACAAGCTCATCATCATGGTCACCCACAACCCCGACCTCGCCCACGAGTATGCCAACCGTATCATCTCGTGTCTTGACGGCCGGGTGGTGGAGGATTCCAACTCCTTTGTTCCGGAAGAAGCGGACTTCAGGCTGGAACAGGAAAAGGCGGCGGCGGACAAGGCAAAGGGCAAAAAGCCTTCGATGGACGCACGCACGGCGTTTTCGCTTTCGCTGCGCAATCTTGTAACAAAGAAGTGGCGCACCTTCCTGACGGCCTTTGCCGGTTCCATCGGCATCATCGGCATCGCGCTGGTGCTCGCGCTGTCCAACGGTATCCAGCTTTACATCGATAAGGTGCAGAACGACACCCTGCTGGCCTTCCCGATGACGGTGGACAAACAGACGATGGATCTGAACTCCCTGATGAGCGACATGACCGGGATCGGCATGAGTCTGGAGCCGAACCATGCGCTCGACGGGATCTATGTCAACGAGGCGTTCGAATCCATGCTCAACACCTTCATCACGCAGACGACCTCCAATAATCTCGGCGCCTTCCGCAGCTATGTTGAAGAAAACCGCGCGGAATTCAACAAGCTGTGCAACGACGTACAGTATAAATACTCCACGCCGCTGAACATCTATAAGGCCGACACGAAGGACGGCGTGGTCCAGGTCAATCCGAACACGCTGATGGATCAGTTCGACATGGGCTCCATGGGGCTGACCTCCTCCATCACCAGCCAGATCACGGATTACACCAGCGCCGGCCTGACGTCGATCTGGACCCAGCTCATCGGCGGCAACGACGTGATCAAAAACCAGTACGACGTGATCTACGGCACGCTGCCGAAAAACTACAACGACGTGGTGCTGATCGTGGACGGCCGCAACGAGATCAACGAGATGGTGGTCTACGGCCTCGGCCTGAAGGATCAGAAGGCTTTCATGACCAACATGATGGCCGCCTTTGAAAACGGCGAAAAGCTCGAAGGCAACGCCGGCGAAAAATTCACCTACGACGACATTCTCAACATGAAGTTCAAGCTCGTGCTCAACTGCGAATACATGAAGCAGGACGAGAAGACCGGGCTTTGGACGGATATGCGCGAGAATTCCCTCTATGTCAAGACGCTGGTGGAAAACGGCGAGGACATCAACATCGTCGGTATCCTGCGCCCGCGCAAGGACAACGTGATCTCCATTGGCACCGGCTCCATCGGCTACACCGAGGCGCTCATGCAGCATGCGCTGGAAAAGACCGCCGCCTCCGCCGTGGTCAAGGCCCAGCTCAAAGATCCGAAGCACGACGTGATCACCGGCAATGAATTCATCGATCTTACGGTCAACGACTTTGACCTTGCGGACATCGACCTGCGCGAGATCGACTATACCAAGCTTGACATTTCTCCCTTCCTTTCCATGGCCAGCGAGATCGACCTTTCCGAGGTGGACATCATGGATCTCAGCTCGCTCTTTGATTTCGGCGACATGAGCGCCCTGCAGAAAAAGCTGATGGAGGGCTTCCTCAACGACGAACAGGTGCTCGCGCTCAAGCAGGCCTATCTGGACACAAAGAACGAGCAGTGCTCCCTGGCAACGACCTATGCCGCGCTCGGCTACAGCACCCCCGACACGCCGACCTCGATCTTCCTTTACCCGAAGAGCTTTGAAGCGAAGGACGAGATCAACAAAATGATCTCCTACTACAACGAAAAGGTCACTGCCGACGGCCACGAGGAATATTCGATCACCGCCACGGACTACATCGGTCTGGTCATGAGCAGCGTGACGAAGATCCTCAACATCGTGACCTATGTCCTTGTTGCCTTCGTCGCCATCTCTCTTGTCGTTTCTTCGATCATGATCGGCATCATCACCTACATCTCCGTGCTCGAACGCACCAAGGAGATCGGCATCCTGCGCGCCATCGGCGCCTCCAAGCGCGACGTTTCCAACGTCTTCAACGCTGAAACGGTGACGATCGGCCTCGGGGCGGGGATCATCGGCATTCTGGTCACGCTGCTGCTGGAGATCCCGATCAACATCGCCCTGCACTTTTTGACCAACACCGGCGCGGCGGCGTCCCTGCCCTTCCTCGGCGGCGTGATCCTTGTGTGCATCAGCGTGTTCCTGACCTTCATCGCGGGTCTGATCCCGTCCTCCCTTGCGGCGAAGAAGGATCCGGTGGAAGCGCTGCGGACAGAGTGATTCTTTTGACGGGCAGCGTCGGATCTGGCAAGATGATCCGGCGCTGTTTTTCATTGAAAACACAATCAAATTCGATTTGTAAGAATTTTGTTGCTTTTCCCCGGCAGGTTTTGTAAGAATCCTGCGCTATGATAAGTCTGGATTCGGAAAGGAGACTTCGATCAATGTTTCAGGTTCTGGTATGCGACGACGATGAGGCGATCCTCGACGCCGCGGCGATCTATCTCAAAAGCGAGGGCTACGCGGTGCTGACCGCGAAAAACGGGAAAGAGGCGGTGGAGCTTGCCGCAAAGCAGCCGCTGCACTGCGTCATCATGGACGTCATGATGCCCGTGATGGACGGCATCGCCGCAACGGTGAAGATTCGTGAGCGCAGCAACGTGCCGATCATCTTTCTCTCCGCCAAAAGCGAGGACACCGACAAGATCACCGGCCTCGGCCTCGGCGCGGACGACTATGTGACCAAGCCGTTTTCACCGCTGGAACTGCTGGCGCGGGTGAAATCGCAGGTGCGCCGCTACACCATGTTCGGCGCCATGGAGACCAAACCCAGTGTTCTGACCACGGGCGGCCTGTCGCTGGACACCGAGGCGCATTTGTGCACCGTGGACGGCGAAGAGGTACGCCTGACCGCAACGGAATACAAAATCGTGGAATACCTGATGCGCAACCTCGGAAAAACGCTCTCCTCCACGCAGATCTATGAAACCGTGTGGAACGAGAACGCCTTTGCCAGCGACAAAACCGTGACGGTTCACATCCGGCGCATCCGCGAAAAGATCGAGATCGACCCGAAGAATCCGAAATACTTAAAGGTGGTGTGGGGCATTGGCTACAAGATCGAAAAAATCTAAGATTATAACCTTTCTCAAACCCGTTGTATTTCTGGCGGCGGTGGCGTTTGCCGTGGCCGCGGTTCTGGAAACCTTTGCGAACGCATGGGAACTGCAGCACGGGATGGACGGCGTCAGCGTCTACGCCCAGGACGCGCTGCGGGGTGTAAAGCCCGATGAGATCACGAGGCTGTGGGCGTTCGCCAACGAGAACGAGACCTTGCTGGAAAACGCGCTGCAGCGCTTCCTTTACGGCGACGGCAGCAAGGAAGCCTATGAAACCTATCAGCAGCATCGGAAGGAAGTGACCGTTGACCGGCTGAAACCCGCGCGGGAAGCAATCCTTGCAAATTGCAAGGGCGAAAGCGGCCACGGTTCCCCGGCGGCGATCTTCGCGTATCATCAGGCATCGCTTGTGAACCTGCGCAAGCTGGGCGAACACGAAAAGCACTTTGTTCCCGAAGAGAATGAGCTGGAGATGAACGAGTACGGCGTGGATCTGACCTATGACCTTGACGGTCAAAGGGAGATCGACAGTCGCATATATCAATACGACAGCAGTGTTTTCTACGGCGATACATACGATTCGGCAGAGATGTCAACCACCTTTTTTGCCGCGCCGACCGCGCTTCCGGATCTGAACGGCTCCGATTACGCATATCAGAGCAAAAGCGAACCGCCCCAGGAGATCAAGGACCGGCTCAAAGAGGGCGAGATCGCTGTGGAGCTTTGCCGTACACGTTATGCGAACTCCAATAACCTCTATGACGGCTACTTTGCGCTTTCCGTCAACGAGACCATGCTCTATTCCCGCTACAGCAGCCACAGCACGAATTACGGCTCCGCGTTTAAGTCATATGCGGAGTATCTGGACGCCTATGACAACATGCGCCAGTTGACCGACCAATACAAAAACATGCGGTTCGCCGTAGTGGACAACAAAACGGGCTATGCCGTTTCCAACGTGGCTGACCTTGACGGAAAGAAGCTCACAAAAGACGACCTACGGCCTTTCACAAAGTCCGAATGGAACTACCGCATCAACCTGCTGACCGGGGAACTGACCCTTTCCGACGCCGCAGAGAACGATTCGCGCAGGAATTCTTATCTTGACAGCCAAAGCCTGCTCTATTTCCTGCAGACCGGCGAAGTGGACGCGACCATGTATGTGACCTTTGACCGGAGCCTTTCCGCACAGGACGCCTTCAGCGACCATGCGGCCAATTACGCGAAGGTCGCCGAAACGGTGCAGAGTACGCTGGAAAGTGATCTGCTCTTCTTCCTCGGCCTTTTGGCCTGCACGGTGTTCCTGATGCTGACTGCGGGAGAAAAAAGCAGCGTCTGTGACGACAAATACGGCGTGTATCATGAGGTGCGCCTGAAAAAGACCGACCGCATCTTCACCGGCCTGCGCACAATTCTGAATCTGGGCGCGGCGGTAGCGCTGGGTGGTATTGCAGTCATGCTGCTGGAGGACTTATGGGATGAGGGCGAGAGCGCGGCAATGGTGATGCTTGCCGGCGTCGGCGCCTGCACGGCCGGCATCGCGGCGCTGCTGCTCGACTGGCTGATGTACCTTGCCCGTCACATCAAAAACGGCACGCTGTTTTCCAACTTCTTCCTCGTCTGGCTGTGGAAGAAATGCAGAGCCTTTGCGCAAAAGAAAAAGGCCGCCCTCGCGGCAAGGCCGAAGGTGGTGCGCGACCTTTTGAACGACATTTTGCGCCGCGTGCTGTTCATGGGCTTTTTGCCGAACCTCGTGATGGGCATACTGATCGTGCTGCAGCTTGTGCCGTCGCGTATGGATTTTGCGCTGGTGCTGATCTTTGCCCTCTTTGCCTATGACGTGTTCCTCGCGTTCTACATCTGCCGCTACGCCTATCATTTGCGCACGGTGATCGCCGCCGTTCACAAAATGCGTGGCGGAGACCTGCATGTGGAGATCGACACTTTGAGGATGCCGCCGGCGGTCAAGGCCTTTGCCGACGACGTGACGGAACTGCAGCGTGGTCTGCAGGCGGCCGTGGAGCAGGCGATCAGGGACGAGCGCACCAAGACCGAGCTGATCACCAACGTGTCGCACGATCTCAAAACGCCGCTGACCTCGATTATCAGCTATGTCGACCTGCTGCAGCGCTGCAATATCGAAGACAAAACGGCGCAGGAGTATCTGCGTGTGCTGGGCGAAAAAAGCGACCGGCTGAAAAAGCTGATCGAAGATCTGGTGGAGGCCAGCAAAGCCTCGGCCGGGGCGATCAAAACGGAGCTGACCACGGTAAGCCTGAACGAGTTGGCCGCCCAGATCGCGGGCGAATACGCCGACGCGTTTGCGGCGCGGGCGCTGACGCTGATCGTCAAAGGGGACGAAGACCCCATCCCCGTCCGCGCCGACGGCAAGCTGAGCTACCGTGTGCTGGACAATCTCATGGGCAACATCAAAAAATACGCCATGCCGGGCACCCGCGTCTATCTGACGCTGGAACGGCAAAATGACCGGGGCGTGCTGGTGCTGCGCAACATCTCCGAACAGCCGCTCGATATTTCCGTGGACGAGCTGCGCGAACGCTTCGTGCGCGGCGACCGCGCCCGCTCCACCGAGGGCAGCGGCCTCGGGCTTTCGATCGCAGAGGACCTCTGCAGACTGCAGGGCGCGGAACTGACGCTGTCCGTGGAAGGCGATCTGTTCACGGCAAGCGTGGCGTTCCCCTTGGGTTAATCAGCGATTCCTTGGCGGAGCAATGCAACAAACCGAATCATCAGTGAACCAAAGCCGCCGCGCAGCAACGATGCGCGGCGGCTTTGCGGCGCGGGACGAACCGCCGCAAGGCCCCAACAAGCCGCGCGGCAGCGTTTTATAAAAGAACCGCTGCCGCTTTTTTCCATGGTTTTCACCTGCTTCCATCCTTCAGAAAACCGAAAGAATCTTTTTACACTTGCGTAACACCTGCGCCAAGAATACGCGCTATAATCGGGACAAAGAGCGCTGCAAAGGGCGCTTTGAAATCAAAGGAGGAGTTTCCATGAAATCAACCGTTCGCCGCGGCCTTGCGCTGGCGCTCTGCGTTTTGACGCTGCTTGCGTCCGTGAGCGTTTGCGCCTTCGCCGCCGGCAAAACCCCCATCGCCAGGTGCAAGATCGCCGTTGCGTCCCCGGTCGTTTATGCCGGCAAGACATGCAAGCCCGCCGTCACCGTGAAGGATCGCGCCGGCAAGCTGCTGGAAAAGGGCACGGACTACAAGCTGACCTACGCGAACAACAAAAAGATCGGCGTTGCGACCGTGACCGTGCGCGCCGCCAAAGGTTCGGCCTTCACCGGCGAAAAGACGCTGAAATTCAAGATCATCCCCGCCAAGGTCAAGGGCCTTTCCGCCGCAAAGGTTGCGAAGACCGCCGTCAAGCTGAGCTGGAAGGCGGTCAAGGGCGCGGATGGCTACGCGGTCTATACCTATGACAAGGCCGCGAAGACCTACACCCGCGTGAAGGTCGTAAAGGGCACGGCCGCGACCGTGAAAAATCTCACAGCGTCCACCCGCTATTTCTTTGCCGTGCGCGCTTATACCAAATCCGGCGGCAAAAACTTCTGGGGCGCCTACAGCGCGCTGCTGAAGGTGAAGACCGCCGCAGCGGGCAGGACCGGCGCTTACCGGATGGAAAAATACCGGAAGATCTTTGCGTCCGGCACCTATCTGATCTCCTGCACCGAAACCGACGCCGAACTCGGCAAGGTGCCGATGACCATCGCCGTGCGGGGCAGCGATTACGCCATCGACGCGAAGATCAAGTCGTTCAACGTGCGCATCCTCTATCTCGACAAGGAAAAGAAGACCTACCTTCTGCTCAAGGACCTGCGCAAATACACCGTTCTGGATGACGAGTTTACGGGCGGCGATCTGGGCACCGTGACGACCTATTTCAGCGATTTGGGCGCCGAAGATCTGAACGCGAGCGTTGTGAGGATCGGCGGCAAGAACTACAACTGCGAAAGCGGCAAGCTCAAGGACGGCACCGAGGTGCGCTATCTCTTTGACGGCGACACGCTGGTGCGGATCGACACCGTCAATTCCGACGGCACCGTGGAATCCACCAACATCACCAAGCTGACGGGCGACGTGCCGGATTCCATGTTCCGGATCCCCAAGGGCTACGGCTATATCGACCTGGCGTGGCTGGAGTCCGTGGCGTAAGACGGGCAGCTTCGGCAAAGCACGAAAAACCAACAATCAAAAGGGGCACGGATGGCTGTTCCGTGCCCTTTATTTTATTGTTTTCACACATTGTCCGCGTGGGGGATCCCCAGCGGGCACAGAGGCGCCCAGGCCGCAAACAACGGGTGCGGCGCCATGCGGCCGAAGCCCGTGGTCAATTGCACGGCGGCCTCTTTGGAAGAAAAGCGCAGCGCCGGCATCTCTTCCGTCGGTTCGGCGATGCAGCGGCCGTCCCTGACGGTGACGCGCAGGGTCTCGTCTTCGATCTTCAGCACCACCGAGCCTTCCGGCAGGGACGCGTATTTTGCCCTGCAGGAGCCGAGCACTTCCAGAAAGCGCTGCCAGTGAAAGACTTTGAACGCGGCCGGCATCTCGACCCGGATGTGTTCGCCGAAGGCGGCCAGCGCCCGGATCAGCGCGGTCTGCGACGGCTCGGCGGCAACGGTCAGCAGATCTTTGCCGGTCTGCGAGCCGAACGCGGCAAGAACCCCTTCCGCTTTCGCCGGATCGCGCAGCAGCAGCTCGCTGACATGGGCGCGTTCCGCTTCCAGGATCAGATAGCCGCAAAAGGCGCCGTCTGCGTCGCGCACCGAAAAGCTTTGGGCGCCCCAGGTCGTTGAAAACAGCAAAAAGTCCTCTTTTCTGCGCACATAATGCAGAGGCTGGGCGGAAAAGAGCGCCTGCGCTTCTCTGCAGCCGGCGGCGTCCTCTGCCAGCGGGGAGAAGACGTAGCCCTTTTCGCCGCGAAAATGCCGGACAAAATACGGCGTGACTTCAAACAGGTACCGGCTGCCGCAGGGACGGTAGCCGTCGTGCTCATAGCGGCCGCGTGCGCCGCTGAGAAAGGCGAAATCCGCCTGCAGCTCTTCGGCTCTGCGGTTGCAAAAGGCCATCATGTCCTTCATGCAGCCCTTGCCTCTGGCTTCGGGACTGACCGCCACGGAGCCGATGCCCAGAGCGCGCAGCGTGCCGCAATCGGTCTCGATCTCCGTCGGCCATGCGGCGACGGCGGCGGCGATGCGTCCGCCGTCGAGGATCACGCCGTGGCAGGCGACGCACCGCGCGGGGTCGGCATAGAGCTTCGGCACCTTTTTCAAAAAGTCGATGTCAAAGATACGGTTTTCAAAGCTGAGCAGCGCTTCATACTCGGATAAAACGGCTTGCCGGGTCAGAATCATTTTCACGCTTCACTCTCCACACTTTTCGCTTCGCCTTGTGTGCGGCCCTTCTTTCCAAGCATACCCCAGACAAAGGTGTAGGGCTCTGTTCGGCCGATCTCTTTGGTCGGTGTTTCATCCAGCAGCAGCACGACCTTCAAAAAGGTCTGCACCTGCTCGTGCATCAGGTCGAGGTCGAATTTGCTCATCTGGTGGTCGTCCGCCATGGCGGTCAGATAGTCCGGGGCGGCGACCAGTGCGATCTGGGGAATGCCGACATTGAACAGGGGCTGCCCCTCGCCGAAATGCAGGATGTTGTGGCCGCGCAGCGTCACGGTGCGCACTTTGGTGCGGCCCTCCAGCGCGCGGTAGTAGATGTCGTCCACAGCCTTGTTGCCGGTATAGACGATCTCGATGTCGATGGGGTTCGTCTGCGTGTAGACGCCGTCCGCATCCTTCCACTCCGTGCAGCCGAAATGCTCCACGGAAACGCCGGCCACGGCCTTGATGTGGCCGCTTCTGCCGTCCCAGAGGTCGCGGTGGTTTTTCAGCCACTTGCTTGTGGCCTGAATGTCGTTCTGCTTGAACGCGGGCAGACGGAAGTGGCCGGTCACGAAGACAAAGATCAGCGTGCGTTCCGGCTGCGTATCCTTGAGATAGTCCAGCATGGCCAGCATCGCGATCGGACCGTTTTCTTCCACACAGTTCACACCGTCGGTGTGGGTGTTGATGATGATCGCCTCGTCGGTGCGTTTGCCGCGCAGCACGGCGTAGAAGGATTCGCTTTGGGCGTTCTTTTCGCGCGAAGCCTCCAGCACAAGGTTGACTTTTGCCTTTTCCTTTGCCGCCTGCCGCAGCTTTTCGCCGTCCTCCTCGCAGACCCAGAGTGCCGGAATGCCCTGATATTCCAGAATGAAGGGCAGATACTGGCCGCGCACCATCTCGCGGCTCATGCCTTTCCAGACGCAGACGACCGCCTTGACGCCGGCGGCCTTCGCAACGCCGAGGAAGGGGATGTTCACGAACGAGGTCGCCACGGGACCCTTGTAAAACGCGGGGATGGAAACGTCCTCCGGGAACGCCCTGCGCTGGTTGAAGGCGATGTTGCTCGGGATCGAGCCGAGGTCGCTGACCGTGACCAGGGCGATCTTGCCCCGGGCGGGGAGATAGCCCAGCCGCTTGTCGGCAACCTCCACGATCTCCTCCGTCAGACCGAGAGGGCCGGTCTCGCCGGAATACGGCCAGGGGGAGGTGACCTCGATCTCTTCGTCGCCGTCGGCGCGACAGATCTTCAGCGACGTGCGCTTGGCTTCCCAGCGGTCAAAGGAATAGAGGTCGGAATAGGTCATCAGCCCCATGTCCTCGATCCGTTTGCGCAGATAGCGCACAAAATCTGTTTGCCCCTTCGCGCCGGTCAGCCGGGTGCCGAAGCCGTTCATCGTTTCCATTTCCGCCAGCAGCGCTTCGCGGCTCCAAAAACGGTTCAGATCCAGTTCCATTCAAAGCATCCTTTCAAAATGAAAATCAATAGAGGTTTGCCGGGTCAAAGCCGACGCAGCCTTCGGCGGAGAATTCCGGATAAAAGGCGCGGCGGTGTTTTGTTTCGTTGTGCGGGTACTGTTTGAGAATCTCCTGCACCCATGCGATCTGCTGCGCGAGCAGCTCGGCGGACATGCGGCCGTCGCCGTGGCCGCAGAACATCGTGTAGCCCTCGTTTGCCAGCGCGAGCACACGCCGGGCGCCCGGCAGCCAGGAAGACAGCGGCAGACACCGGTAGGTATGCATCGGCAGCACCGGACAAATGCTGTCGCCGAGAAACAGCAGGAGCCGGGTCTCGTCGGCAAAAACGGTGCTGCCGGCGGTGTGGCCGGGGACGCGGAAGGTGCGCACCGTGCGGCCGCCGAGGTCAAAGACTCTGCCGTCCTCCATCGGCAGCCATTTCGCCCGGAAGATGCTGCCGTCAATGTTCTTTTTTGTAATCCCCTGCTTTTTCATCGTGTTGGAAAGCAGCTTCCGCCGGTAAAAGCGCAGGTTCTGGATGCGGAAGTTGAGGGTGATCTCCTCTTTCGGCACAAACAGGGCGGGGAACTGATACCCCGCGCCCGCATGGTCGCCGTGGGCATGGGTCGCAGCCACGGTCACCGGCAGGCGCGTGAGCGTGGAAAGCAGGGTCGGCAGGTGGCCCGTCCCGATGGAGCAGTCGATCAGCAGCGTATCTTCTTCGCCGAGCAGCAGGTAGCAGTTGTCGCGGCCGCATTCGTCGATGCGGAAGGTGCCCTCCTCCAGCTTTTCGACCGTATAAAAACTCTTGTTCATTTCAAAAAGTAATCTCTGGCGTTGGTGAAGGCGATGCCTTCCACAATGGGCTGCAGCAAATCGTCGTCGTTCGGAAAAAGACCCGCTTCGACCCACTGGCCGAGAATGCCGCAGAGGATCCGGCGGAAATATTCATGACGCGGATAGGACAGGAAGGAGCGGGAATCCGTGACCATGCCCACGAAGCAGCCGAGCACGCCGAGGTTGGCGAGCGCCTTGAGCTGCAGCGTCATGCCGTCAATGTTGTCGTTGAACCACCAGGCGGAGCCGAACTGGAGCTTGCTCTTCGCCTCGTCGCTCTGGAAGTTGCCGAGCATACTGCCGAAGACGTAGTTGTCCTTCGGGTTCAGCGTGAACAGGATTGTGCGCGGCAATGCGCCGTCGCGGTCGAGGCTGTCCAGCAGGCGCGACAGACCGTTTGCCTGCTGCGGGTCGTCGATGGAATCGTAGCCGGTGTCCGGGCCGAGCGCGAGGAACTGCCGGGTGTTGTTGTTGCGCATGGCGCCAAGATGCAGCTCCATGGCGAGGCCGTGCTTCGCGTAGAGCCTGCCGAGCATCTGCAGCGTGGCGAAATGGTAGGCGTCGGTCTCCATCTTTGTGAGGGCTTCGCCCCGCAGCGCCTTTTGGAAGGTCGCGTTCCACTGCGCCTCGTTCGTCGGCACAGGCACAAGGCTGGCCACGGACTGATCGCTGGCCACGCAGCCGAGGCTTTGGAAGAAGACCAGCCGCTCCTCCAGCGCCTTCTGCAGCGAGGCGTAGTCCGTCACAGCGTAACCGACCCGGGCG
The DNA here is from genome assembly GCA_902774035.1 of Oscillospiraceae bacterium. Classification (GTDB taxonomy): domain Bacteria; phylum Bacillota; class Clostridia; order Oscillospirales; family Acutalibacteraceae; genus UBA6857. Next base: position 16,842 of record CACYHA010000011.1, read on the forward strand.
GACAGGGCTTCGACCCACGAGGCAAAGCCGACGTTTTCCACGGCGATGGCCTTGTCCGGCCGGAACGCGGGCAAAACCGGAACGTCGAACCCGCTGTCACGCAGCTTCACGTGCCATTCCAGCGAATCCGCCGGGTCGTCCGTGGTGCAAAGGGCAAAGACATTGGAGTTGCGGATCAGCGTTTGCGGGCGGAAATCCCCGGCGTCGATCGCGGCCTTGCTCTGCGCCCAGATCGCGTCGGCGGTCTTTTCGCAAAGGAAGGCGTCGATGCCGAAATAGCGCTGTAGCTCGAGATGGCTCCAGTGCACCAGCGGATTCCCCGGGGCGAGCGACAGCGTTTTCGCGAAGGCGCGGAATTTTTCCTGCGGGGCGCCGTCGCCCGTGACAAGCCGCTCGGGCACGCCGGCGGAGCGCATGGCGCGCCATTTGTAGTGGTCGCCGGTCAGCCAGAGCTCAAAGAGGTCGTCAGGCTGGCGGTTTTCAAAAATCTCCTTTGCGCTCAGGTGGCAGTGCCAGTCAAAGATCGGCGCCGTTTCGGCGTAATCGTGGAACAGGTGCCGCGCCGTGGGCGTGTCGAGCAAAAAGTCTTTGTCTAAAAACGGTTTCATAAACGAACCCCCGTTCGGATCATTTTGTTTTATTTTACCTTATTTGTGCCGGAAAGTCAATGCAAAAGCGTGTTTCTTTTGCGCACGGCATTTGCCGTGCGCAGCCGGCGGCGGAACCGCGCGGCCCGGGCCGCGCGCGCCGAAGCGCAAACGCGCTTCGGCTGCCTCGCGCAGGCGCGAGGCGTTCCGCCGCCGCCTGCTTTGGCGCACAGCTTTTGCTTGCGCCAAAGCGCACGCACTGCGCTTGAAAAAAGCTTGACATCTTCTGTAATTCGTCGTACACTGAAGTTATCAATTCGACGAAAGGAGCTTCCCCATGCAAACGATCCAGACCTTCTTCCTTGACCGCAAAGCCAACCTCACCGCCCTTGTGCTTGCCGTGCTGATGATGCTCGGCCGCTACGCTCCGGCCGATCTTTCGATCACCGACGCGCCGGAACGTGCCGAGGGCGCGACCCGCGTGATCTCCTTCAACCTGCGCTGCAAGGACGACATCTACGGCAGCGTGAAAAACCGCGGGAAGTTCATCCTCGCCGCGCTGGAAGCCTACGCCCCGGATTCCTTCGGCGTGCAGGAGGCGACCGCACAGTGGCTGAAGCTGCTGGACGAAGGTCTCGGCGACCGCTACGCCCGGGTGGGCGTCGGCCGCGACAGCAGCAAGAACACGGAGTACAGCGCCGTCTATTACCGCACGGACAAGTTCGAACTGCTCGATTCCGGCACACGCTGGCTTTCCAAAACCCCCGACAAGGCCGGCAGCAAGGACTTTTTGTCGTCCCTGCCGCGCATCTGTACCTGGGCGACGCTGAAAAACAGGCAGACCGGCAAGGTCTATACCCACCTGAACACCCACCTCGACCATGTGCTGGAATCCACCCGGGAGCAGCAGGCGCAGGTGCTCGTGGCGCAGGCGAAAGCGCTGGAAGCGAAGGGACCCGTGGTCTGCACGGGCGATTTCAACACCGAGGAGGGCGCAAAGGCCTACAAGGTCGTTGCCGCCGCGCTGGACGACACGAAGTTCACCGCCGCCGAATCCGACAGCGGCCCGACCTTCCACGATTACGGCCGCAGGCTCTTCGGCAAGCAAAAGCCGATCGACTTCGTCTTTGTGACCCGCGGCGTTCCTGCGGCGCGTTACAAGATCATCGACAACACCATGGACGGGATGTATCTGTCCGATCACTATGGCCTGTGTGCCGACCTTGCGCTGTGAGGGAAACACCATGAATGTCGCCTTTGCCGAAGAGCATGATTTTACAAGCGCCGAGCTGGAGCGGCTGTTTCTTTCCGTCGGCTGGTCGTCGGGGCATTTTCCGGAAAAGCTCGTACTTGCTATGCGGGGCTTTTCCACAGTTGTCTGCGCCCGTGCCGACGGCAAGCTCGTCGGACTCATCTGCGCCATGGACGACGGCGTCATGAACGCCTATGTGCATTATCTGCTGGTGGATCCCGCCTTTCAGGGCGAAGCCATCGGCCGCACACTGGTTGCCCGCGTGAAGGAGAAGTATGCCGATTTTTTGCGCATCGCCGTGATCGCCTATAACGACGAGCGGCAATTCTATGAGAACTGCGGCTTTGTCAAAAGCGCCGACGCTTCTCCCATGTTCATCACCTCCCTCTGGACGTGAGGGGGCTACGCGACCTTTAAAATCCGTGCCTTTTCTGTTGTTGGGTGCGGATTTTTTGCGTTTCTTTGGTCAAAACTACCCATGAAATCCCACGCGGCGCTTTTGAAACTGAGAAGAATGCCAAAAATGCCGAAATTCCTTGATTTTTCAAGGGTTTCCTGTTGACAAAGCGGCTTCTTTGGTGTAAAATAATCCGGTCTATGGTATCGTCGACGAATAGGCGGCGGAACATGGAACATTTTGAAGAAAGGAGATGCGTCACTTGCCAACCTTTAACCAGTTAGTTCGCAACGGCAGAGAAACTCTCGTCAAGAAGCCGAAGGCTCCGGCACTTCTGAAGGGTCTGAACTCCAAGAAGAACGTCATGACCGACCACAACTCCCCGCAAAAGCGCGGCGTTTGCACAGCAGTCAAGACGGCGACCCCGAAAAAGCCGAACTCCGCCCTTCGTAAGATCGCCAGAGTTCGTCTCACCAACGGAATCGAAGTTTCCGCTTATATTCCGGGCGTGGGTCACAATCTGCAGGAGCACTCCGTCGTGCTCATCCGCGGCGGCCGTGTCAAGGATCTTCCCGGTGTGCGTTACCACATCGTCCGCGGTACACTCGATACCCAGGGCGTGAGCGGAAGAATGCAGGCCCGTTCCAAGTACGGTGCCAAGCGTCCGAAGGCTGCCAAGAAATGATTGCCGTTTCGGTGATTGTTTCGCACTGAAAAGTGCACCTTCCGTGAAAACGGAAAAACAAAATTTGACAAAATCTTCTTGCACCCCTGACGGAAAGCGTCAGAATGCAGTGTATATATATGGATATATGCCTCTGCATTGGTGCCGACGGGAATTTGTCACTCGAGTACCTATGATATCATTACTATGAAGGAGGGAAGCGCAGTGCCAAGAAGAGGCCAGATTGCAAAACGTGACGTTTTGCCAGATCCGCTTTACAACTCAAAGCTCGTCACCCGTCTGATCAACAGTGTGATGTATGACGGCAAAAAGGGCGTTGCCCAGAAGATCGTGTACGATGCTTTCGACATCATCAACCAGAAAACAGGCAAGGAGCCCCTGGAGGTTTTCCAGAACGCCATGGAAAATGTCATGCCCGTGCTGGAAGTCAAAGCCCGCCGCGTCGGCGGTTCCACCTACCAGGTCCCCATCGAGGTTCGTCCGGAACGCAGACAGACCCTCGGCCTTCGCTGGATCACGCTCTATGCCCGCGCAAGAAGCGAGCGCACGATGAAAGAGCGTCTTGCCAACGAGATCATGGATGCCGTGAACGAGACCGGTTCCGCATTCAAAAAACGCGAAGATACCCACAAGATGGCAGAAGCCAACAAGGCGTTCGCCCATTTCAGATGGTAACTTCCCGCTGCCGGTTGCAGTGTATGTTTGTATCCGCACACTGAACATTCAGTTGCGAAACATTTGGAGGTAAAAATGCCCAGACAGGTTTCTCTTGAAATGACCAGAAATATCGGCATCATGGCGCACATCGACGCCGGTAAAACCACCACCACCGAGCGCATTTTGTTCTATACGGGCAAAACGCACAAGATCGGTGAAACGCACGACGGTGCCGCCACCATGGACTGGATGGCGCAGGAGCAGGAGCGCGGAATCACGATTACTTCCGCCGCAACGACCTGCTTCTGGAAGGAGCACCGCATCAACATCATCGACACCCCGGGGCACGTGGACTTCACGGTGGAAGTGGAACGCTCCCTGCGCGTGCTCGACGGTTCTGTCACCGTGCTTTGCGCAAAAGGCGGCGTGGAGCCCCAGTCCGAAACGGTCTGGCGTCAGGCAGATAAATATCATGTTCCCCGCATGGTCTATGTCAACAAGATGGACATCATGGGCGCGGATTTTTACAACGTGCTGACCATGATGAAGGAACGCCTGAAATGCAACGCCGTTCCCATTCAGCTCCCCATCGGTGCGGAAGCCGATTTCAAAGGCATCATCGACCTGGTGCGTATGCGCGCCGAAGTCTACTATGACGACATGGGTCTCGATGTCCGCGACGAAGAGATCCCGGCCGACATGGCGGAGCTTGCAAAGAAATACCACGACGCGCTGATCGAAGCCGTTTCCGAGCAGGACGAAGCCCTCATGGAAAAATTCTTTGAAGGCGAGGAGCCGACGATCGACGAGATCAAGGCCTGCATCCGCAAGGCGACGATCGACAACCTGATGGTTCCCGTTTGCTGCGGCACTTCCTACCGCAACAAGGGCGTGCAGCTTTTGCTGGACGCTGTGGTCGATTTCATGCCCTCTCCGCTGGACGTTCCCGCCATCACCGGCGTGAACCCGAAGACGGACGCGGAAGAAAGCCGCCCGTCTTCCGACAACGAGCCGTTCTCCGCGCTGGCGTTCAAGATCGCCACCGACCCCTACGTCGGAAAGCTCTGCTTCTTCCGTGTCTATTCCGGCACGGTAAACGCAGGCTCCACGGTGTTCAACTCCGTCAAGCAGAACCATGAGCGTCTGGGACGCATCCTGCAGATGCACGCGAATCACCGGCAGGACATTGAAACCGTTTACGCGGGCGACATCGCCGCTGCGGTGGGTCTCAAGAACACCACCACGGGCGACACGCTCTGCGACGCGAAACACCCGATCATCCTCGAATCGATGGAGTTCCCCGAACCCGTCATCCGTGTTGCCATTGAACCGAAGACCAAGGCCGGCCAGGAAAAAATGGGCATCGCCCTGCAAAAGCTGGCGGAAGAGGATCCGACCTTCAAGTGCTACACCGACGAGGAGACCGGACAGACCATCATCGCCGGCATGGGCGAGCTGCACCTGGAGATCATCGTGGACCGTATGCTCCGCGAATTCAAGGTGGAGGCCAACGTCGGCAAACCCCAGGTGGCCTATCGCGAGACCATCACCCGCGCGGCGGACGAGGATTGCAAATACTCCCGACAGTCCGGCGGCCGCGGCCAGTACGGCCACGTCAAAATCAAGATCGAACCCAACCCCGAAAAGGGCTATGAGTTCGTCAACGCCATCGTCGGCGGCGTCATTCCGAAGGAATACATCCCGGCTGTGGAAGCGGGCATCAAAGGCGCCATGCTTTCCGGCACGCTGGCAGGCTACAACGTCGTGGACGTGAAGGTCACGCTCTACGACGGCTCCTACCACGAGGTGGACTCTTCGGAAATGGCCTTCAAGATCGCCGGTTCCATGGCTTTCAAAAACGCGATGCGCAAAGCTGCGCCCGTGCTGATGGAACCGATGATGAAGGTTGCCGTGATCACGCCCGATGAATACATGGGCGACGTGATCGGCGACATCAACGCCCGCCGCGGCGTGATGCAGGGCATGGAGACCCGCACCGGCGCAACGCAGATCAATGCGTTCATCCCGCTGGCGTCCATGTTCGGCTATGCGACCGACCTGCGTTCCAAGACCCAGGGCCGCGCCCAGTATTCCATGGAGCCGAGCCACTATGTCGAGGTCCCGAAGTCGATCGCGGAAGGAATTGTTTCGGAAAGATCGAAGAGCAACTGAAAAAATCTTTGAAACCCCTTGCAATTCCGAAAGATTCTTGGTATTATATCAATATGCAGCCTCGCTGCGAAAATTTGTAACTTCATTGCTAATTATAAAGGAGGAAATTCCCAATGGCAAAGCAAAAGTTTGAAAGAACAAAGCCCCACGTCAACATCGGCACCATCGGTCACGTTGACCATGGTAAGACGACCCTCACCGCCGCGATCACCAAGACCCTCGCTATGAAGGGCGGCGCTGCTTTCGTCGATTACGCAAACATCGACAAGGCTCCCGAAGAGAGAGAACGCGGTATCACCATCAACACCGCTCACGTGGAATATGAGACGGCTACCCGTCACTATGCGCACGTGGACTGCCCGGGTCATGCCGACTATATCAAGAACATGATCACCGGCGCTGCGCAGATGGACGGCGCGATCCTTGTTATCGCTGCAACCGACGGCCCGATGGCGCAGACCAAGGAACACCTTCTGCTTGCCCGTCAGGTTGGCGTGCCCTATATCATCGTTTTCCTGAACAAGGTTGACCAGGTCGACGACGACGAGCTCCTTGAGCTTGTTGAAATGGAAGTCCGCGAGACCCTCGACGAGTACGAATTCCCCGGCGACGACACCCCGATCATCAAGGGTTCCGCCCTCAAGGCGCTCGAGTATGACGGCGGCGACGTGAACGCTCCCGAGATCGCCTGCATCTGGGAACTTATGGATGCTGTTGACTCCTATATCCCGACTCCGGACCGTAAGGCTGACCTTCCGTTCCTGATGCCCGTCGAAGACGTCTTCACCATCACCGGCCGCGGCACCGTAATGTTCCGCAAGATCCTCGACTATGCCGAGGCCGGCGACAACATCGGCTGCCTGCTGCGCGGTGTTCAGAGAACCGAGATCGAACGCGGCCAGGTGCTTGCGAAGCCCGGCTCCATTCATCCCCACACCAAGTTCCGCGGCCAGGTTTACGTTCTGACCAAGGATGAAGGCGGCCGTCACACCCCGTTCTTCAACAACTATCGTCCGCAGTTCTATTTCCGCACCACCGACGTGACCGGCGTCATCTCCCTTCCCGAAGGCACCGAGATGTGCATGCCCGGCGACAACGTTGAGATGGACGTTGAGCTGATCACCGAGATCGCGATCGAAGAAGGCCTTCGTTTCGCTATCCGTGAAGGCGGCCGTACCGTGGGTTCCGGCGTTGTTACCGCGATCAACGAATAATTGACCGACTGACAAACAAAAACCGTCGCAGCAGCGGCGGTTTTTTTCGCACGGCCCAGCCGTGCGCAGGGGGGCGGCGGCGAAACCGCGCAGCGAAGCTGCGCGAAAAAGGAGCGCAAAGGCACGCGGCGAAGGAAAGCGGCGCCGCCTGCGCTCCTTTTTGCATCGTACTTTGCACGATGCGTTTCGCCGCCGCAGCAACAATTGTCACGCAGTCGCTACCACGCGAGTCTTCCCCATTTCAATGGGGAAGTCGCAGAAGAAAGGCTCCTGTGGAGCGTTTCTTCGTTGCGATAGGATTCTCTTGTCGCGGCAGCGGCAAGACACCTTCAAGAGGACCGCTCGCCGAAGGCGAGTGGTGGAAGGGGTCGGGAACGTAACAATCAACCTGCATCTGTCTATATATTATGATATTCCTGCCGCTTCGACTCATCATCTGCCGCAACCTTTACTTTCACATTTCGGAGCCTCCGGCGGGTCCATTCTTTCTCTTTGTCTTGTCAAAGAGAAAGAATGGACGAAGAAAGAGAAACCGCTTGGGTTCCGGTACGGCGAAAGAAGGACAGCCGTTTGCGCGTTGCTGCGGATCCTTTCTCTCTTAACACAGCAACTTTTTTCGCTTTGGATTTTCTCACACCTCCGCCGCGCAAGCCGTCTGTCATTTCGCCTACCGCTGACAAACGGAATGGGCGGGGATTTTTTCTTTTGTCGAAAAGGTCATTTTTTGATCGAACACCCGCTTTCGCCCAAGAACGCCTTTGCGCAGCGTGAGACGTGGATTTGCATCGTGACAAGATAACTTTAGATTGAAACCTGTCGACTGAAGCTGCGCATTTGCAAACACGAGGATGAATGAGCACTCTGGCGAGGCATGAAGCGCGAACTTTTTCCGATTTTTGCACGGGACCGCGTCAACGTCCTCTTTTCTCTCTCGCACCCTGCCCCCCTCTCCTCCAAACGCCCTTTTCGTCGAAAACTATCCATTGCATTTTTCGTTCGTTTGTGGTAAACTAAAAGCGACCGATATAAGACTCACGCGGAGGTACAGCCATGAGAATCCTGATGCGCGGCGCGATCGACCCCCTGACCGATATGAATCCCGCAAAATTCATCATCGAAAACCACACCGGCGGCAACATCGGCAACATGATCTTTACCAACAGCATTGCACGCACGCTGCTGGTGGACGAAAACACCGTGATCGACTATGTGGATCTGCGCCGCCAAAAGCTGAACGACGCCTATGCCGCCTTTGTCAACGAGACCTATGATTATTTTCTGATCCCCCTCGCCAACGCTTTCAAAAGCACAAATTATGACGAGCTGATGATCATCACGGATTTCGTGAAGAAGCTGAAGATCCCCTGCTGCATCATCGGCGTCGGGATCCAGCGCACGATCTCCAAGGATCGGTTCTCCGAGGTTTACCCCCATTGCGCCGAGGCAAAGGCTATGGTTGCTGCCGTGCTGGAAAAATCGCCGATGATCGGTGTGCGCGGCGAGCTGACCGGCGAGTTTTTGAAGGACCTCGGCTTTTTGCCGGAAAAGGATTACACCGTCATCGGCTGCCCGTCGATGTTCACCTACGGCGGTACCCTGCCCGAGATCAAGCCGACGGTGCTCAGCGAAGATTCCGTGATCTCCTTCAACTCCAAGGTTGAATTTGAAACGCTGGAGGGCTACCGCCCCTTTGTGGAGTTTGCAAAACGGAACATGCCGCTGTTCCCGAACATGATCTATGTGCAGCAGCAGATCGACGACGTGCGCATGATCTATCTGGATTCCATCAAACAGGAGCTGCGCAAAAAGAAAAATTACGATGTTTCCAAGGCGGTCAGCTTCACGAACATTCCCGCCTGGATCGACTATTTCCGCGAGAACGTGGATTTTTCCTTCGGTTCGCGCATCCATGGCAACGTCGCCGCGATCCTCGCCGGTGTGCCGTCCGTCGCCGTGCCTTTTGACCGCCGTGTGCTGGAGCTTGCGGAATACCACAACATCCCCTATATCAAGGTCAAGCCCCTGGGCAAATATCAGACCCTTTACGACGTGTTCGAGCAGGCGGACTTTTCCTCCGTGCACCGCGGCCACAGGGAGCGCTTTGACCATTATCTCGATTTTCTGCACACCCTCGGTCTCGATACGATCTATGACCACGACTATACGGATACAAAGATTCCTTACGACAAGATTATGGACGCGCGGAAGTTTCCGGGCGTGATCAAAGCGTATGAGGCCCTGAACGACGCCCAAAAGCTGGAACGCTACAAGGACTCCTTTACGCTTTACCGGGAGATCCGCAAGGAGCTGGCGGATACGCTGGACGAAACCAAACGCGACCTTTCCGCCCAGAAAAAAACCGTCAAAAAGCAAGCCGCCGAGCTGGAGCAGCTCAAAAAGGAAAACGCAGAATTGAAGGAAACGCTGAACCGGAACCCGCTGATGCGCGTTTTGAAGGCGATCCTGCGGCGTCTGCGCCGTCTGCGCAGCAAAAAAGACGCTCCTTCGGCGTGAAAAAAGAAAAAAAGCCGGGCTTCACATATCAGGAGAAGCCGCGGTTAGGAAGCGAATAAAAAACATTGCGGCAGGTTTCTGCCGCAATGAAATCTTTTATGCTTTTTCTTCTTTCTGCTCCGCCGCATAGATCATCCGCAGACCGTCCAGCAGCAGATGCTCGTCATATCGGAAGCTTCTGCGGCAGCAGGGGAGGACGCCCCGGCTGTAACCGCCGGTGGCGACCAGGCTGGCGCTTTCGATGCCGAGCTCGGCAAGGATCCGGTCGGTCAGGCCGTCCAGCATGGCGGCTGTGCCGTAAACGGAACCGGACTGCATACAGGCCACCGTGTTGGTGCCCAGCACGGTTTCCGGCACGGTGAAGCTGATGGATGGCAGGAGCGCGGCGCCCCGGGTCAGAGCGTCGAGCGAGATCTTCATTCCCGGCGCAATGATACAGCCGTCGAACTTGCCCTCGGCGTCAAGGTAAATGAGCTTGGTTGCCGTGCCGAGATCGGCGATCACGCAGGGCAGGGGATATTTCTGCGCCGCGGCAACGCTGTCCACGATCAGATCGGCGCCCACCTGCGACACCGGCAGCGCATCGGTGCGAAAGCTGCCGCAGCAGTCCGCGCCCACGATCAGCGGCGTCCGGCCGCAGACCGTTTTCACCGCCGAGGTGAAGCAGTCGGTCAACTCGGGCACAACAGAGGAAAGGATCGCGCCGTCGATCTCCTTTGGCTGCACGCCGTGCAGATGCAGGATGTCATCCAGCGACGAGGCGTATTCGTCGGCGCATTTTTGCCGCAGGGAATAGAGCCGCGACACAAAACGCAGCGTTTCGCCGGCAAAGCAGCCGAGCGTGATGTTTGTGTTTCCGATGTCGATGCACAGCAGCATAATATCACCCGTAAAAGCATTGTCCAAAGAATTATATCGCAAAATCACGGAATTGTCAAACGGGTACTTAGAGATGCCCAAATCAGGAGGTGAACGCCATGGTCTGTACGGCCTGCCCGCGGCGCTGCGGCGCCGACCGCGAAAACGGACGCGGCTTTTGCGGCGTGCCGGCCGGCTTCACGGTTGCCCGCGCGGCCAAGCACTTTTGGGAAGAGCCGTGTATCAGCGGCACGGAAGGCTCCGGCACGGTCTTTTTCTCCGGGTGCAATCTGCGCTGCGTCTTTTGCCAGAACCAAAAGATCAGCCACGGCTGCTTCGGCAAAGAACTGACGGACGACGCGCTGCTGCGCGTGTTCGACCGGCTGATCGCTTCCGGCGCCCACAATCTGAATCTGGTGAATCCGACCCATTACGCCGACCGGCTGGCGCGTGTGCTGCGCACCTGGCACAGTCCCGTGCCGGTGGTCTATAACTCCGGCGGTTATGATTCCGTGGAGACATTGCAAAAGCTGGAGGGGCTGGTGGACGTGTATCTGCCCGATCTCAAATACATCACCGCGGAAGCCGCACAGCGCTACAGCGGCGCGGCGGACTACTTTCCGGTTGCCGCGGCCGCGCTCAAGGAGATGCGCCGCCAGCAGCCGAAGGATGTGTTTTGCGGCGGACTGCTGCAAAAGGGGCTCATCGTCCGGCATTTGATTCTGCCGAAGAACACCAACCGCGCCGTGGAGATCCTGCGTTTCATCGCCGACACGTTCGGCACCGAAACGATCGTCAGCCTCATGGCGCAGTACACCCCCTGCGGCGACCTTTCCGTGTTTCCGGAGCTGCAGCGCCCCATCACCGCCCGGGAATACGAAAAGGTGGTTGCCGCGCTGGAGACGCTCGGTTTTTCCAACGCCTATGTGCAGGAGCGCACGGCCGCAAGCGAGGCGTTCATACCGCCCTTTGATTTGACCGGCGTATAATTTCATTTTTCTCTTTACAAATGTCGAAAATCCATGTATAATAAAGAAAATCAATGAAAACGGAGGACAACAACCATGAAAGAAAAAGGAAAAGGCTTTATTGCTGAGTTCAAAGCGTTTGTTCTGCGCGGCAACGTGATGGATCTCGCCGTCGGCGTCATCATCGGCGCCGCCTTCGGCAGCATCGTCACCGCCCTGACGGATGACTTTATCAATCCCCTGATCGCGTCCATCGGCGGCGTGGAGGTCGCGGGCATGATCAAATTGCCCTGGGTCGATTACACCGGTCTTGACACCGAAGCGGCAACTGCGCTTTCCCTCAACTACGGCCACTTCATCACAGCGGTCATCAACTTCCTGATCATGGCGCTGTGCATCTTCCTGATGGTCAAAGCCGTCAACAAGCTGATGTCCATCGGCAAGAAGCCGGAGCCGGAGGCTGCGCCCACCACAAAGGAATGCCCGTTCTGCAAGAGCGAGATCGCTATTGAAGCGACGAAGTGCCCGCACTGCACCTCCGACCTTCCCGCAGAGGAGAACGAATAATGCTCGGCTTTTTCGGCGCCGGGAATATGGCCACCGCGATTCTTCGCGGTGTCCTTTCTTCCGGTCTGCTTTCTGCCGACGAGATTGCGGTTTTTGATATCGACGGCGAAAAAACCGCCGCTCTATCCGCAGAGACCGGCGTGGAGGCGGCCGCTTCTCCGGCGGCGCTGATCGACGCCTGCGACACGGTCCTGCTCGCCGTCAAGCCCCAGGTGCTGCCCGCCATTCTGCAGGAGAACGCTTCGCAGATCGCCCGGCGTATGCCGCTGCTGATCTCCATCGCCGCGGGAAAGCCCCTCGCTTTTTATGAAGCACAGCTCGGCTTCCCTGTGCGGATGGTGCGGGTGATGCCGAACCTCAACGCGGCGGTCGGGGCTGCGGTTTCCGCTTTTTGCGGCAACGAAAACGCGACGGAAGACGACCTTGCCTTTGCGGAAAAGCTCTGCGCGAGCTTCGGTACGGCTCTGGCTTTGCCGGAAGCGCAGTTTCCGATTTTCGGCGTGCTCGGCGGCTGTGCACCCGCGTTCGTGTTCCTTTTCATCGACGCGATGGCACAGGCCGGCGTCAAAAACGGCCTGACGAAGCAGGCGGCCCTTTCCATCAGCGCCCAGACCGTGCTCGGCAGCGCAAAAATGCTGCTGGAGGGCGGCGAGCACCCCCGCAAGCTGATCGACAGCGTCTGTTCCCCCGGCGGAACGACCGTCGAGGGCGTGATGTGCCTGCAGAAGGACGGCTTTGAGGCGGCGGTCCATGCGGCTGTGCAGGCCGCGCTGGAAAAAGACAAACGGCTGTGACGGCAGCAGTTAGCTGTCAGCGGTCAGTCTTTAAACCGGACGTGCGATCCGCATCTTTGCATTCCGTAGGGGCGGCAGTCGATGGACGTTCGTCAACAGTCAATAGAATTCGCCCGCCGTGGATGTGTGATCCACAGCGGGCGATGTTTTTTCCACTTCATCCGCCGCAAGCGGTTCCCCTCCGGTCTCGGCTGCCGCTTCGGTCGCCGCTTCGCTTCGCGGGGTGTCCGCCGGACACCCGCAACGCGGTCGGCGCTTTTCCTTTACGCCGCGGCAAAAGCAAAGCCCTTCCCGGAACGTGCGGGTTCTATCACCGGCTTACGACCAGAATGATCAGCGTCAGCACAACGCCGATCAAGACGCCGCCGCCGATTTTTACCGCCTCTGTCCAGCGCGGACGCTTGATTTTTGTCGGCGGAACGGAACCCGCCTTCGCCGCGATCATTCCCGCGCGTTCCCGGATCTTTCCCTCGCTCAGACTCGCGTATTCCGGTTTCACAAAAAACATGATTTTTTCAAAGTAATCGCAGTCGGTTTCCTGAACCTCAACAACTTGCCGATTGACGCCTTTAATCATGTGCAGCCCTCCTAAATTTCCATGCTGTTTTAGTCTTTGCAGCTTTGCGCCGTTTATCCCGAACCCTTCGTTTTCCATTTGTTCTTCGACAAAAATGCCGTTGTGTTGCCTATGGTTTTCCACGTTCTTCCCCCGAAAAGCATTGAAAACCTGTGGAAAACCATGTGGAAAATGTTGAAAACCCAGCAAAATCACAGCATTTCCGGGCTTTCTCCATGTGGAAAACTTGTTTTTCTTCCGCGCCCCTTGATACTTTTGCCCGAGTATGCTAAAATTACCTTGACACAACCAAAAGGAAGGAAGACACCTATGGACAACGAAAAAAAGACTGCGCCGCAGCCGGAACGCAAGAAGCGCATTCTCTCCTGTATCCAGCCCTCGGGAATCCCGACGCTGGGCAATTATCTCGGCGCGCTGAAAAACTGGAAGACCCTCGGCGACGAGTTCGACGGCGCCTTTGCCGTGGCGGACCTCCACGCCATCACCGTGCGTCAGGAGCCTGCAAAGCTGCGCGAGCAGACGCTACAGGTTCTCGCCCTTCTGCTTGCCATCGGTCTTGACCCGGAAAAAAGCATCCTTTTCATTCAGAGCCATGTTCCGGCTCATGCCCAGCTCGCCTGGATCCTCAACTGCTACACCCAGTTCGGCGAGATGTCCCGCATGACCCAGTTCAAGGATAAATCCGCCGCACACGCCGACAATGTCAACGTCGGCCTGTTCTCCTATCCCGTGCTCATGGCGGCCGATATTTTGCTGTACCAGGCGGATCTTGTGCCTGTCGGCGCCGACCAGAAGCAGCATCTGGAGATCGCCCGCGACATCGCAAACCGCTTCAACACCCTGTATTCGCCGACGTTCACCATTCCCGAACCCTACATCGGCAAGCAGGGCGCTCGCGTGATGTCGCTGCAGAATCCGCTGAAAAAAATGAGCAAGAGCGACCCGAACCCCAAGAGCTTCATCTCTGTCTTTGACGAGCCGGCCGTGATCCTGAAAAAGATCAAGAGCGCCGTTACCGACTGCGACGGCAAGGTCTTTTACGGCGACGGCAAGGACGGCATCAACAACCTTATGGGCATCTACGCCTGCTGTACCGGCAAAACCTACGACGAGATCGCCGCCGAGTTTGACGGCCAGGGCTACGGCGTTTTCAAAACCGCCGTCGGCGAAGCCGTGGTGGAGGAGCTGCGCCCCGTGCGGGAGCAGTATGCGCATCTTTTGAACGACAAGGCCTACCTCAAGGAGGTCGCGGCAAAGGGCGCCGAACGCGCCTCCCGCGTCGCCGACCGCACGCTGCAAAAGGTCATGAAAAAAGTCGGTTTCGTTTTGCCGTGATGCGCAGACAATGAACTGTAAACAGCACCCCGCCGTGGATTTTTCCGCGGCGGGGTGAATTGCATTTTTTGGGGGTCACGCGGCGATCTCCGCCTTACTGTGCAGAGCCTCCTCCTGCACCATGCGCAGCATGTCTTCGTTCTGGACATAGATCATGCAGTCATTGCGCAAATAGTCGATGAAATTGCCCTCCCCGAAGGACGTTTCGGCTGTGATCTTCTGGCAGTCCCTGAGCAGATCCGGGTTTTCGCTGTTGAGATACAGCGTCGTCAGGGCAGGACAGGAAAGAACCGCAAAGGGGTGGACATATTCGATGCCTGCGGGAATGGTGAACATCCGAAGGCTCCAGCAGCGTTCAAACGCGCAAAAACCGATCCGCTTGAGTTCGGAAACATTTTTGACCGTTTTCAAATTCAGGCAATCCCGAAACGCTTCGTCGCAGAGATAGATGCCGCCGACATTCTTCGGGAAAACGACCGTTTGCAGAAACGAGCAGCCCATGAACTGTCCTTCGCTCACAGCCAGACCGCTCTGCGCGGCGTCGGTGCGGAAGCTGACCTTTGTCAAACTGCCGCAATCGGCAAACGCGAAGCTGTCGCAAAGCGTTTTGTTGGACAGCGAGACCTTGTGCAGCCCCGTGTTGCGGAAAGCGCCGCCGCCGATGCGCTTCAAGCTGCTCGGAAACGTGAATGCTTTCAGGTGGACGCAGTCCTTGAACGCCCCGGCGCGAATCTCGGTGAGCTGCCCTTGGATCTCAATCTTTCGCAAATAGCGGCAGCCCTCAAACGTGCTTTCGGGAATGACGGTAAAGTGTTCCGGCAGGGTGAACGAGCTGAAGCCGAAACCTGCAAAGGCGTAAGTGTTTAACCGCGTGACAGAGTCCGGCAGCACGATACGCTTTGTGTATGGGCTGGCGCAGCCGCCGTCTGCGGTTCCGTCAACCCAGTCGCCGGTGGCATCCATCCATTCGTCAAAAACGCTGACGTCGATCTCCGTCACGGGAAACTTCCCGATCTTATCCACGATTTTGACCGTTTTGGCGATCTTCGGGTCGTTCGCGGCCTCGTCGGTGTCGAAGTAGTCGATCACGGCGTAGTGCTTTTTCGGCCGCTGGTTCGGACTGTTGCGGTATTCATACACCACATGGTCGATGATCTTGATCCATTTGTTCTCTTTGTACGGGCGGTCTTCCTTGATCGCCCCGGCGCTGAAGCAGAACGCGCACAGCAGGGCGATGAGGGCGCAGAGGAACAACAGCCTCTTTTTCATGTGATCCACCTCGCTTCTTATTTTGCGCTTTTGACCGCCTTGCTCCACGACACGTCGCCGTTGATGATGCGGAACGCCCGGACGGCGAAGGTCTTGCCCGCAGTTTTCAGGGTGACACTTGTTTTCGGCGCCTGCAGCGTCGCCAGCTTTTCGAAAGCCTTTGTTCGGGCGTTGTAGACATACAGGCGGTAGCCGTCGGCGTTCTTGATCTTGCTCCACTGGAAAGCGACCTTGCTTCCCTGCTTTGTCGCCGTGAAGGTCTTCGGCGCGGCAACGGGGACGTTGACCTTGACGGGACCCTTGCAGCCGTGGAGCAGGACTGTCTGCTTCATCTCTTTGGTCGGCACATAGACCGTGCATGTTTTCGGCAGGGTCTCAATGAAGTTGGTGCTCACCTCGTCGCTCGGGTCGTTCTGATACCAGGTGCCGCTGGAAAAGCGTTTGGAAAACAGGTCGATATCGTCGGAAAGCAGATGGAAGGTGCGCAGCCCCTTGCAGCCCTTGAAGGCGTCCACGGCCACCGTTTTGACGCCGGCGGGCAGGGTGAAGGTCTCCAGCGCCGCGCAGTTTTCAAAGGCGAAGCGCCAGAGCGCGGTGACCCTGTCCGTGTTGCGCAGCGTTTTCAGCGCGGTGCAGCCCTTGAACGCCATGTCTTCGATCACGATCTCTTTGCACTTTTTCGGGAGGGTCACGGTTTTCAGCGCCGTGCAGCCACAGAACGCGCCGAAGCCGATGTAAAGCGGCTTCTTTTTGCTGCCGTCCAGGAAGGTGACGCTTTTCAGCTTTTTGTTGTTTGCAAACGCGTTCTGCGCGGAGTAGTTGTCCTCGTCGCCGCCGGAAAGCCAGCCGCTGCCGGCGAGGGTCAGCGATTTGAACGCGCAGCCGGAAAATGCGTCGCCCTCAATGACTTTCAGCGTTTCCATGTGCGGGAAGAACGCCAGCTTTTCGCAGCCGCAGAAGGCGGCGGAATGCACCTCTGTCACGTTCTCGGCGCCGACGATCTTTTTGAGGTTTTTGCAGCCCTCAAACGCGGAATAGCCGATGCTCGTCGCCGTGGAGGGGATCTTCACGGTTTTCAGCGCGGTGAAGTTTTTGAACGCATAGGCCGCCGCGCCGACGCCCTCTTCGAGGATGACCTTGGTCACGGTGTCGTTGCTGTAGCCGGTGCCGTAAATGCCGTCGGCCCAATCGCTCCAATCATACATCACGATCCAGACCGGAAGATCGTTCACCTTAGCCGGAATGCGCAGGGTCGTTGCGGCGGCCTCGGCTTCGTCGGTGTCAAAATAGTCGATCAGCGCGTAATGCGCCTCGGTCCAGCGGGTGGCCTCGACCTTGAGGAACACCATGTGGTCGACGACGGTGAGCGCGGGGTCTTCCGCATAGAACTGACGAAAATCTTTATTGTAGCCGTAACGGTCGTCGAAGAACTCCCGGTTGAATTTCCATTCTTCATACTGCCGTTTCAACGCGGCGGTTTTTGTGTCTTTGGGGCCTACAGCCGTTTCCCGCGACGACCCGGCGGTTCCTTCTTCGGCAAAGGCGGCCTGCGTTTCGGGCTTGGCTGCGTCTTCGGCAAAGGCGGGCACAAGGCAGCTCAGACACAGCAGCAGCGCCAGAAGCAACGTTATCAGTTTTTTCATCATAAACACTCCTTTTGGTTTCTCGGATTTCAACAATCGTTATTTGATCTTGATCGTGTTTTTGCAGCCGTGGAGCTGCGCCGCCTGCTTCATTGCAAGCGTGGGCACAAAAACGGTGCATTTATTCGGCAGGTATTTCACAAAGTTCGTGGTAGAAAGCTCCTCTTTTGTGTAGTTTGCGCCGCAATAATATACGCCGTACAAATAATAATCGCGGCCGAACATGTCAATGTCCGTGGAGCGGATATCGAGCGTTTTCAGATTTTTGCACCCCTTGAACGGCCGTTCGGCAACGTATTCGATCCCTTCGGGCAAAACGACCCGTTCCAGCGAAGTGCAGCGCGCAAAGGCGTAGTTGCTGACGCTTTTCAGCTTGCCGACCGTGCGCAGCGTTTTCAAATTCGTGCAGTCCTGAAACGCACGGTGCATGATATGGATGCCAGCGGTCTTTTTGGGGAAAGTCACGCTTTCCAGCGCGTTGCAGTTCTGGAATGCCCCGCCGCCGATCCACAATCGCGGATATTTCTTAACGGAAAGGAAGGTCAAATCTTTGAGCTTTTTGCAGTTTGCGAACGCATTCGACATGGCGTAATAATCCAAATCGCCGCCCGCGCCGACTATGCTCAGCGCGCCGGACAGGGTCAGCGTTTCAAAGCCGCAGCCGTAAAACGCATCGCCGATGATGCAGGAAATGCTTTCCATGTGCGGGAAAGAAGCCAGCTTTCTGCAATTTTTGAACGCGGCGGCCCGCACGGTTTTCACATTGCCGGCGCCGACGATCTTTTTGAGATTCATGCAGTTTTCAAAGGCAGAATCGTAGATGATGCCCACGGTGGACGGTAGCTTGACGGTTTTGAGCGCCGTGAAATTGCGGAACGCGAAGTACGGCACAGCGGTGATGCCCTCGTCAAGAATGACCTTGGTCACCTTGTCGTTGGCGAATTCCGCCGCTTCGTCTTTTGCGGGCAGCGGAACCGTTTGGTCGCAGGGAAGCACCGTCACCGGCAGACCGTTCACCGTGGCCGGAATGTGCAGCACGGTCGCGGTGCGTTCGGTCTCGTCGCTGTCAAAAAAGTCGATCAGCCGATAAGAGAACTCATTCGGGCGGAAGCGGCTCACGGGCGCTTTGAAAAACACCATATGGTCAATGATCTCAATGTCCGGATCCTGCGTATAAAAGGCGCGAAACGAACGGTCAAACGCGCCGCGGTCGCTGTATTCGTTGCCGTGCGCCCATTTGAGATAGGCTTCCGGCAATTCCGGCGCTTCGGTCGATTCGGCTGCTGCGGACACTGTTTCTTCGTTGGCCGCAGCTTCCGGCGGGGCGTCCTCTGCAAAGGCAGGCACAAGGCAGCTCAGACACAGCAGCATCACCAACAGCAGAGCAATCAGTTTCTTCATATTCACTACTCCTCGTGTTCAATTTTCAACTTTCAATTTTTGCCTACGCGGCGATTTCGGCCTTGCTGTGCAGCGCCTCCTCCTGCACCATGCGCAGCATGTCTTCGTTCTGGACATAGATCATGCAGTCGTTGCGCAGAAAGTCGATGAAGCTGCTGTCAAGGAAATATTCGTTGTAGTGCGCCAGACTGTCTTTGAGCAGATCCGGGTTTTCGCTTTTGAGATACACGGTCTTGATGCGCGGGCAGGCGAGGAAGGCATAGGGGTGCACGTACTCGATGCCGGCAGGGATCGTGAATTCCGTGAGGCTGTAGCAGCCCAGAAACGCGCCGTTGCCGATGATCTTCACCTTGTCCGTGTTTTTGAGCGCGGAAAGGTTCCAGCAGTTTTCAAACGCGTCGGCGTCCAGGCAGACGGCCGAAAGGTTCTTGGAAAACACCACGGTTTTCAGATTGTGGCAGTCGGCGAACATCAGCTCTCCGACGATGCAGCCTTTGCCCTTTTCCGTGCAGCGGAAGGAGACCTTTTCCAGCGCCCAGGAGCCGGAGAACACGCCGTCGCCGAACTGTGCGGCAGCCGGAAGGGTGATCTTTTTGAAGCGCGATTCACTGAACGCGAAATCGCCGATGTATTCCAGCGTGTCGGGCAGGTTCAGGTTCTTGATATAGCCGCAGCCCCGGAAGGCGTTGTCCCGGATGCGGGTCAGCTTGTCGCTCATATGGAGCTCCTGCAGCGACCGGCAGTTCATGAATGTGCCTTCGGGGATCTCTGTGACGGAATCCGGCAGCGTGATGGAACGCACGCCGGAAAAGCCCGCAAAGGCGTAGGTGTTCAGCATCTCGATCGACTGCGGGATCACGAGCTTGCGCGTTTTCGGGCTGGCGCAGCCGCCGTCGCTCGGGCCGTTCTCGCCGTCGGCCTCGCCGGGAAGGTTCACACGGATCGCGCGCACCGGGTATTTGCCGATCTTGTCCGCGATCTTGACGGTCTTGGCGATCTTCGGGTCGTTGGCGGCTTCGTCGGTGTCAAAGTAGTCGATTACGGCGTAGAAGCGTTCCTTGCCGTTTTGTCCCGCGGAGTTGAGCTGATAGACCACGTGGTCCACGATTTTGACGGTTTTCGTCTCCTTGTAGGGACGTTTGGATGCGATGGCTCCGGCGCTGAAGCAGAACGCGCAGAGCAGGGTGATGAGGGCGAACAGAAAGAACAGTTTCTTTTTCATAACGGTACACTCCTTTTAGATATTCAGTCAGTTTTTTATGCATACGCGCCGCCCGCGGACGGCGGAAAGCATCGGAGGTAAAACGGGAACGATGCCGGTTCGTCAATCCGTTCCGGCAACCGGAACGAACACCAGAGCGCGGCCGTCGTCCGTCTTCAGCAGCAGACAGCGGCAGAAGGTTTCGTCGACGAGCCGGAACACTTCGCCCGAAAGACCGAGCAGCGCGAGATTTCCTTCGAAATCGGCGGTGTTCCCGAGGAATTCGCCGGGCTCCGCCGCGTCCGCGCCGTCCGGATCGTCCTGCACATAGCAGTGGTTCTGAATTTTGATCCAGCCGCAGGCGTTGTCTTCCACGGCGGCTTTCAGCCGTGCGCGCGAAGCGGTCAGGCTCGCTGCGTCGGGAGCAAGCGTTCTTGTGCTTGTCCGGGCGTCGGCGGTGCTGTTCTCGCTCGGTTCGTCCGTCGGCGTGTCGCCGGGTTCGGTCGGCTCCGTCGGGAGCGGCGCGGTCGTTTCCGTGGCGGAAGATGCGGCGCCGGTGGTCGTTTGGGTCGGAGCCGGGCCGTCCGTCGGCGCCTTTGTGCCGGTTTCGCCCGGAAGGGCAGACGTCGTTTCGCCGGGAGAAGCAGCGGAGCTTGCCGCTGTTTGCGACGCTGTGCCGCTTTGCGCAGCCCGGGTCACTGCGGCGCCGGACTCCTTCGGATTTGTTGTGCGCGAACCCGGGGCTGCATTTTGCGTGCTTGTGGGGGCGGGATCCGGTTCGGTCTCTGAAATTGTTTCTCCGCTTTGCGCGGTTGTGGCTGTTTGGGGTGCGTTGGAAGAGGCGGGGAGCACGGGCGGTGTTTTGCGGGGCATCAGACCCTTTGTGATCCCGAAGGCGGAAAAGAGGATCACCGCCGCCAGCACGGCAAACGCTGCGCGCGTCTTGATTCTTTGCTGCCGCTCTCTTTTTTGCCGCAGGCAGGCCTCGCCCTTTTGAAAGACGTCGTCGGCGACCTCAAGATATGTCTTCATTCCAAAACACCTTCTTTCGATAATTCCTCTTTCAGCGCTTTTTTTGCGCGGTGCAGCAGCACGCTGACATTGTTGGGACTCTTTTTCATGATCTGCGCGATCTCTTTGTCGCGGAGGTCTTCAAAGTATTGCAGCCAAAGGACCTGGCGATATTCCGGCTTCAGCCGGTGCATCGCGGCATAGAGCTGCACACGCGCTTCGCTTTGAAAATAGCTTTGCTCCGGGTCCCAGGTCTGCGCCGCCAGCTCCGGCTGCGCTTCGAGCGAAACCGTTTTTTGCCTTTTTTCTTTTCGGATCCGTTCGCGGGCAACGTTTCTTCCGATGGCGTAAAGCCAGGTTTTGAAGGAAGACTTTTCGGAAAAGCGCGGCTTTTTGACATACAGGCGAACGAAGGTGTCTTCCATCAACTCCTCCGCAAGCGAGAGGTCACCCACAAAACCGCTCAGAAAATACGTCAGCCCGTCTTTGTAATCGCGTATGATTTCAACAAGAGCGTCATTGTCACCGTTCAGAAAGCAGTTGTATCTGCCAGCTCCGTGATCCATCTGTTTTTCCTTTGCCTTTCCGAAAGAGGGTTCTTTCTGTTACTTAGTGCTTTTTCCCGCCGGATTCTTACAGAAGATCTGCATTTTTTTTGAAAAAGCAACCGTAGAGATCCGATCGACTGCAGCGCCGCGCCCGAAAGCGGGAAGAAAAATGCGCGGCCTTTTGAGCCGCGCACTGTAAAAATACATGACTCATTGTTGCCACACAATTTCATAACCGCTCATACAAGCACGAAATGAGAGTCCGTATCTTTACATTCATAAAAATACGCACTTAATATGAGCTTATACGGTTATGCTGCAAAACATCGTAGCTTTGCGTTTGTGTGGCACCCTTACTATAGCATATCGCGCGGCAAAATGCAAGCCCCGGGGCAAGGAATGTCAACAACTGTTGAAAAACCGAAGGAAACCCCGCACAGAGGTCGCCTCTGCGCGATACGGCGCTTTTTTCGTTTCTTTTTTAATTTTTGCTGTTTTCCTCTTGCCTTTTTCGCAAAAATTTGCGATAATATACTGAATAGATTTCTTTGAGGTGATCCCTTTGACTGAACATGAAAGGCTCGCGGCCCTGCTGTTTCCCGATGTGACGGAAACGGTGGAGGATCTGGAAGCCCGTTTTCCCGCCCGCAATTTGAAAGAGGGTGCGCGCGTGACCCGCTTTGCTCCGTCGCCCACCGGCTTTTTGCACATCGGCGGCCTGTTTTCCGCTCTGATCTCGAAGCTGAACGCGGCAACGACCGGCGGCGTTTTTCTGCTGCGCATTGAAGACACCGACAAAAAGCGCGAGATCACCGACGGCGTTTCCGAGATCATCAAGGGTCTGGGCGCCTTCGGCATCGACATCGACGAGGGAGTGATCGGCTTTGAACAGGAGACCGGCGATTACGGGCCCTATCAGCAGAGCCGCCGCGCCGGGATCTACCATGTGGTTGCAAAACGTCTGGTGGAACAGGGCCTCGCCTATCCCTGCTTTTGCTCGGAGGAAACGCTTTCCGCCATCCGTGAGGAACAGGAAAAGGCCGGTACCCCCATCAAGGGCTATTTCGGCAAATGGGCCCGCTGCCGCGACCTGACGTTCGAGCAGCAAAGGGAGCGCATCGAAAGCGGCGCCCCCTACACGCTGCGCCTGCGCTCCTTCGGTTCGGAGGATAAGCGCATCAGCTTTGACGATCTTATCAAGGGCAAAATCGAGATGCCCGAAAACACGCAGGACGTGGTGCTGCTCAAGACCGACGGCATCCCGACCTATCACTTTGCCCACGCGGTGGACGACCACTTCATGCGCACGACCCATGTCATCCGCGGCGACGAGTGGATCTCCTCTGTGCCGCTGCACATTCAGCTCTTCAAAACCTGCGGCTTCCGTGTGCCGAAATACGCCCACATCTCTCCCGTGATGAAGGAAGAGAACGGCGGCAAGCGAAAGCTTTCCAAGCGAAAGGATCCCGAAGCGGCCGTGACCTACTACGCCGAACAGGGCTACCCGAAGGAGAGCGTGCTGGAATATCTGCTGACGCTGGCGAATTCCAACTTTGAGGACTGGCGAAGGGCAAACCCCGACGCGCCCCAGAGCGATTTCCCGTTCAACCTCAAAAAGATGAGCGTCTCCGGCGCGCTGTTCGATCTGACGAAGCTCACCGACGTGAGCAAAAACGTCATCTCCCGCTTCACCGCCGAAAAGGTTCTGGCCGACACGCTGGCCTGGGCAAAGGAATACGACCCGGTGCTGGCCGAATTGCTCGGCGCGGACGAAGCGTTTGCAAAAGCGATCTTTTCCATCGACCGCGGCACAGCCAAGCCCCGCAAGGACATCGGCAAATGGAACGAGGTGCGCGACTATGCGGCTTATTTCTACGACGCCCTTTACGAAAACGATCTTTCCGCCCTGCCGGAGAACCTGACGAAGGCGCAGTGCGCCGAGATCCTGTCGGCGTATCTTGCGGTCTATGATCCGGCGGACGACAAGGACGGCTGGTTCGCCCGCATCAAGGACCTGTGCGAACCCCTGGGCTACACGCCGAACGTCAAAGAATACAAGAAGAACCCCGACGCTTTCAAGGGTCACGTGGGCGATGTTTCCACCGTGATCCGCGTGGCGGTCACCGGGCGGCGCAACACGCCCGACCTTTATTCGATCCTGCAGATCCTCGGCGAACAGACCGTGCGCGCACGTCTGAACGCCGCGATCGAAGCGCTCTCATAACAAAGGAGGGACAAGCCATGGAAGAACAGATTTCCAATTTCATTCACGATTTTATTGACGAAGACCTGCAAAACGGCGTCTACGACCATGTGCAGACCCGTTTCCCGCCCGAGCCGAACGGCTACCTCCACATCGGCCACGCCAAGGCGATCCAGATCAATTTCACCACGGCGAAGAAATACGGCGGCATCTGCAACCTGCGTCTGGACGACACGAACCCCTCCAAGGAGGACGTGGAATATGTGGACGCCATCAAGGAGGACATTCAGTGGCTGGGCTACCGGTGGAACGAGGTCTACTACGCGTCGAGCTACTTCGAGTTCATCCACGACTGCGCGATCAGGCTCATTGAGCTGGGCAAGGCCTATGTGGATGATTCCACGGCCGAAGAGATCCGCGCCGCCCGGGGCACGCTGACCGAGCCGGGCAGGGAAAGCCCCTATCGGGAGCGTTCCGTGGAAGAAAACCTCGACCTTTTCCGCCGCATGACCACCGGCGAATTCCCCGACGGCGCCCGTGTGCTGCGCGCGAAGATCGATATGGCCGCGCCGAACATCAACATGCGCGACCCGGTGATCTATCGCATCGCCCACATCTCCCATCATCAGACCGGCGACAAATGGTGCGTCTATCCGCTCTATGACTTTGCGCATCCGCTGTCGGACTACAGGGAAGGTGTGACGCACTCTCTGTGCTCGCTGGAATTCGAAAACCACAGACCCCTCTACGACTGGTTTCTGCGTGCGCTCGATCTGCCGCAGCCGCCGCGCCAGATCGAATTCGCCCGGCTGAACCTCAACTACTGCCTGACGAGCAAGCGCAAATGTCTGCAGCTTGTAAACGAGGGCATCGTGGACGGCTGGGACGACCCGCGCATGGCGACGCTGTGCGGTATGCGCCGCCGCGGCTACCCGGCCGAAGCGGTGCGCGACTTTATCAACCGCGTGGGCGTTTCCAAGGCCTACTCCGTGGTGGATTTTGGGCTGCTGGAAGCCTGCGTGCGCGACAACCTCAACCGGAACGCTCCGCGCTGTATGGCCGTTCTTCGGCCGCTGAAGGTCATTATCGACAACTACCCCGAAGATCTGGTCGAGGACATCGAGCTGCCCGTCCATCAGGACAGACCGGAGCTCGGCACCCGGATCACGAAGTTTTCAAAGATCCTTTATGTGGAGCAGGAGGATTTCATGATCGAGCCCCCGAAGAAATATTTTCGTCTCTTCCCCGGCAACGAGGTGCGTCTGCGCGGCGCCTACTTTGTGAAATGCACCGGCTACGACACCGACGAAAGTGGCAGCGTCACGGCGGTTCACTGCACCTATGACCCGGCAAGCAAGGGCGGCAATTCCCCCGACGGCCGCAAGGTCAAGGGCACGCTGCACTGGGTCAGCGAAAGCGGCAGCGTGCCGTTTGAAGCGCGGCTGTATGACCGGCTGTTCCTCGCCGAGAACCCGTCGGACGAGAGCAAAGGTTCCTTCAAGGACAACCTCAACCCCGATTCTCTGACGGTGCTCACCGGCTGCCGGCTGGAAAGCGGCGTGTCCGGATTAAAACCGGGCGACACCTTCCAGTTCATGCGCCAGGGCTACTTCTGTGTGGACACCTGTGCCACGGCGGACAACCTCGTTTTCAACCGCACGGTCCAACTGAACTCCTCTTGGAAATAAGGAAAGGATGATTGTATGAAACTCGCATATCGGATCACCACGCCGATCCTCGCTGTCGGCGCCGTGGTGATGGGCATCTTTCTCAAGCTGTTCACCTTTGTGGTCGGCAGCACGGACGAGACGATCAACAACCTGATCGGCGCCGTGACCCAGCTCACCGACAAGCTGGACACGAAATTCGAATACTCCGCCTTTGAATTGATCAAAATGCTGCTCGGCGGCCCTGCCAACCCGGAGGCCGACACCACCTTTCAGGAGGCGGCCGGCGCCATCATTCCCGATCTGATCGCCTTCTCCGTCGTGTTCGTTCTGATTTTGCTGGTGATGCTTGCCGCAGGCGTGCTCGGCGCGCTGGCAAACAGCAAAAAGCGCCGCAACGTGGTGATGATCGTCAGCGCCGCAGGCCTTGTGCTCTGCTTTGCCGCCATCATCATCTCCAACGACGCATTTCAAAAGATCGTTGACGGCAAGGTCAGCCTTTCCCGTCTGGTCTCGCTGATGAGCGAAAATGTTCTGGCGACCCTCGCAACGGCTATCATCTCCGTCACGAGCGCCACCCTCTCGGCAGGGTTTTACGCGGTGTTCGGCATGTTCCTGGTCATCATTCTCTGGACGATTTTTGCCAACTTCCTGATTCAGAACCCCATCCATCCCAGCAAGGCATACCGCCGCAAGAACCCGAAGCGCACCGTGGTCAGAACCCCGAAAAAGGATGCGCCGCAGGAAAAAGCGGCCAATCCGCCGAAGGAAGCAGAAGCCTGAGAAGAAGTCATTGAAAAAGGACGCTCCAGAGGGGAATCTCTCTGAAAGCGCCCTTTCTGTTTTTGAAGGGTTCTTCTGCGGCAAGTTTTTTCTGCGCAGCTTTGCTAAGCAAGGGGCGGCGGCGGGACGCCTCGTGCGACCGCACGAGGCAACCCTGTGCGCGTTTGCGCACAGGGTTCGCGCAGCCCGGGCTGCGCGGTCCCGCCGCCGCGTTTCGCACGGCGCAGCCGTGCGAAAAAACAGGGCGTGCTGCCGGTTCGGTTCACAACACGCCCTGTATTTTTGTTTGTAAACGGAATTTTCCGTTTATTCCTTCGGTTCCTCTTCCGCTGCAGGCGCATCCGCGTCTGATGCGGCTTCTGCGGCTGCGGCCTGCGCTTCGGCCGCTTTGACCCGGGCGGGAGATTTCCAGAGATGGATGATGCCCTCGTCGTTGAGGAGCTTGAGCATGATGATCAGAATCGGGGTCACGAGCATGCCCAGCACGCCGAAGGCCTTGAGGCCGAGATACAGCGAGGTGATGGTCACGATCGGCGACAGCCCGAGCTGACCGGCCACCAGCTTCGGTTCAATGAACTGGCGGATGACCGTGATGATCACATAGAGGATCGCCAGACCGATGCCCATGCCGAAGCTGCCTGTGATCAGGGAATAGAGCGCCCAGGGGATCAGGATCGTGCCGGTGCCGAGGACGGGCACAATGTCGACAATGGCGGTCACGGCGGCGACCATGAGGATGAAATTGGAGTTATAGACGCCGATCAGCTTGAGCACTGTCAGGCCGAGCGACATTTCAAGGAACGTGACAAGCATGATGAGGGCGTAGGCGCGGCCCATTTTTCCCAGAGAGGACTTCAGCAGGACCTTGGCACGCTCCACGTCGGCGCGGCGGCGTTCCGGGAACTGCAGCTTGAAGAAGTTCATCATCTTGTCGAAATCCGTGGCCATGAAGCAGCTCGCCACCAGAGAGATCACCACGGCGATCAGCACGGAGGGGATCTGCTTCGCGGTGGAGATCAAGCTGCTCAGCGGCGTTGTGATCCAGCTCAGCTTGAAGTTGCCGCTGAGCAGACCGGAGAGCGCGCCCGGCGCGGAAGCTGCGGATTCCGCAACCGAAGCGGCAGCGGGATCGGTCACGGTCACAATGCCGGAATTCACGGCATCAGCCGCGGCCGCGGCAGTGTCGGCGGCTGCGGTGGAATTGACATAGTCATGGAGTTTGGTGAACAGATCGGTCACACTTTCCGTGAGCGTGCCGCGCAAAAACTCCGGCAGCTTTTCGATCACGTGCATCAGCCAGGTCTGGATGTTGTCCACCACCGATTCGGCATTCTGGAACTGCAGAGCGATATAGTTGACGAACTCCTGCACCCGAGCAAAGAGCCGCACACCGATCAGCGAGACCAGCGCGAGCAGAAGGAACAGCAGCAAAAAAACGCAGATCACCGAGGCGGCGCCGTTTTTCAGCGGCGTTTTGCGCACAAGAAAGTTCTTCGGCCTTTGCACCAGCGCCGCCAGAAGGAAGGCGAACAGAAAGGGAAAGCATACGCCCAACGCATAGCGGATGAGCAAAAACGCGATGGCGAGGATCATAGCGAAATAGATCACATTGATGATCGTACCGCGCCGTTTTTCAACATCGTTCATAGCAAGGCTCCTGACTGTTGTAAATTTACACTTATTATACACTTTCCGATGGGACAAAATCAATGGATTTCACAAAATTTCAGAAATTCCTCGGAAACGCTTTGCAAATGTGACAAAATATGATATGATATGCAAGTATGAAACGTATTTTGGGAGGTTGTCAGCATGAAAGTTGCGATTATGGGATACGGCGTCGTCGGTTCCGGCGTTGCCGAGGTCATCGGCAAAAACGCGGGCGTCATCGCGCGCAAGAGCGGCGTTTCCCTGGAGCTTTCGCATATCCTGGATATCCGCGAGTTTCCGGGGGATCCCTTTGCGGCCTATCTGACGAAAAACGTGGACGATATTCTGAACGACGACGAGACCGGCGTGGTCGTGGAGACCATGGGCGGGCTGGAGCCGGCGTTCCGCTTCGTTTCGGCCTGTCTGGAAAAGGGCAAGCATGTGGTCACCTCCAACAAGGAACTGGTTGCCAAAAAAGGCGACGTGCTGCTCGCGCTTGCCGAACAGCACAACGTCAACTTCCTGTTCGAGGCCTCGGTCGGCGGCGGCATCCCCATCATCCGCCCGCTGTTCCGCTGCCTTGCCGCGAACCGCATTTTTGAGATCGCCGGCATTCTGAATGGAACCACAAACTTCATTTTGACTAAAATGATCATGGAGGACATGGATTTTGCCGACGCGCTCAAACTCGCGCAGCAGAAGGGCTACGCCGAAAAGGATCCCACTGCCGACGTGGAGGGCATCGACGCCTGCCGCAAGATCTGCATCCTCGCTTCTCTGGCCTTCGGCTCCCATGTCTATCCCGACGGCGTGCCGACGAAGGGCATCTCCGAAATCACGCTGGACGACGTGAAGGCCGCCGCGCTCGCGGGCTTTGTGATCAAGCTCATCGCCCGGGCGAAGCAGCTTGAAAACGGCAAGCTCGCGCTGTGCGTTTCGCCCACGTTGGTGAAAAAGGACAGTATGCTCGCCGGTGTGAGCGGCGTATTCAACGCCTGCCTTGTGCGCGGCGACGCTGTGGGCGACGTGCTGCTTTACGGCCAGGGCGCCGGCAAGCTCGCCACGGCCAGCGCCGTGGTCGGCGACGTGATCGACTGCGCTGTCCACGACAGAGAACGCATCCGCCTCGGCTGGGAAAAGGCCGCAGACGGTGTGCTGGAAGATGCCGACAAGGTGCCGACGGCGCTCTTTGCCCGCATCAAAAACGCCGACGAAGCCGCTCTTGCCGCGGCTCTGCCCGGCGCGACGCTTTTGAGCGGCGAAAACGGCGAAACGCTGGTCCTCACCGGCGAAGCCCCCGCAGGCGAACTGAACGCTGCCCTTGCGGCTTTCGACCCCGTTACGGTGCTTCCCGTCGTGGATTATTGATCTACCATCTAACATCTAAAACCCGGAGGTTTTTCTATGGCTCTGATTGTACAAAAATTCGGCGGCTCGTCGGTTGCGAACGCGGAACGCGTGATGCATGTTGCCGAAACCATCACCGACACCTATAAGGCCGGGAACGACGTGGTCGTCGTTGTCTCCGCGCAGGGCGACACCACCGACGACCTGATCGAAAAGGCCAACGAGATCAATCCCAAGGCGTCCAAGCGCGAAATGGATATGCTGCTGACCGCCGGTGAACAGATCTCTATCGCGCTGCTTGCCATGGCGATCGAAAAAATCGGCTGCCCGGTGATTTCGCTCCTCGGCTGGCAGGCGGGCTTTGAGACCAACAACGCCTACGGCGCGGCGCGGATCAAAACAATCAACACCGAGCGCCTGCACGCGGAACTCGATAAGCGAAAGATCATCATCGTGGCCGGGTTCCAGGGCATCAACGCCGCCCAGGACATGACGACGCTCGGCCGCGGCGGTTCCGACACCAGTGCGGTGGCCCTCGCCGCTGCGCTGCACGCGGATCTTTGCCAGATCTACACCGACGTGACCGGCGTTTACACCGCCGATCCGCGCAAGATCAAAAACGCGAAAAAGCTCACCGACATTACGTATGACGAAATGCTGGAGCTGGCAACGCTCGGCGCCCAGGTGCTCAACAACCGGTCGGTGGAAATGGCCAAAAAATACAATGTGGAAGTCGAGGTTCTCTCCAGCATGGTGAAGGAACCCGGAACGATCGTCAGGGAGGTTGCTAAAATGGAAAAAATGCTCATTCGCGGCGTCACAAAGGATATGGACGTTGCAAGAATTTCGGTCGTCGGCATGCAGGACGTGCCCGGCAACGCGTTCAAACTCTTCTCCGCCCTTGCCGCAAAGGGCATCAACATCGACGTGATCCTGCAGTCTGTCGGCCGCGACGGCACAAAGGACATCTCCTTTACCTGCGCCAAGGGCAACGCCGAGCAGGCACGCGAGCTGCTGGAAAATCTCTTTGCGCCCGAGGGCGCGACCGTCGCCTGCGACACCACCGTCGCCAAGGTCTCCATCGTCGGCGCGGGAATGCAGTCCCATTCCGGCACGGCGTCCAAGATGTTCGGCGCGCTGTATGAGGCCGGCATCAACATCGGAATGATCTCCACCAGCGAGATCACGGTTTCCGTGCTGATCGACAAGGAATCTGCCGACAAGGCCGTTGCCGCCGTGCATCAGGCATTCTTCGGCTGATATCAGAAGGAAAAGGAGGACGTTCACATGAAAAAAACCGTTGCACTTTTGAGCTGTCTGCTCATCCTTATCTCCTGCGTCGCCCTCACCGGCTGCGGAAAGCAGGATCTTACCAACAGCAAGTATCTCGGCACCTGGGTCGCGTCCAAGGCGACCATGTTGGGCGAAGAAGCGTCCGCAGATGAAGTCTTTTCGGACGGCTGGAGCATCAAGCTGAATCCGGACGGCACCGCCGTTGTGACGTCGAAGGATGAGGTTTCCAACTGCACATGGCGCGAAACAAGCAAGGGCATCAAGTTCAAGGGCGACATGAAAGTGAAAGCTACCGCAGAAGGCGACGAGCTGGTGATCAAGATTCTCGGGATGCAGATTCATTTTGTCAAGCTGACCCAAACGCAGGAGGCCGTCAGCTCACTCGGCGACACCCTCGGCGGCATGGTTGACGACGCTGTCAGCAACGCAGACGAAGCGGTCGGCAGTGCAGTGAACAGCCTCAATGATGCCATCAGCGGCATCATCGGCGGCGCATCGGACGGAGAGTAAGTCGGCAGCCGTCAACATCCGAATTTGTCAATAGGAATCGCCCGCTGTGGATCACATTTCCACGGCGGGCGAATGCTATTAGCTTCCGATTACCGCCTAATGCAGGCGGCCAATGGCTGCCCCTGCGGAATGAGAAAAGCAAAAAAGCTGCCCGCTGCCTGCTGGCTGCTGACAGCGACCGACTGTTTCCAAAAAAACACCGCGCAGTACATGCTGCGCGGCGCTTTTTTGAGTTTTTCAGTTCGCGGGCTGGGTTGTCGGCTGCGCCGGAGCGGCGGCCGCGGGCGTCACACGGACGGCCTTGCAGGCCGGGCCGACCCAGGTGGTGTTGTTGTCGCGGGGATACACGGCTCTGACCTTGAAGAGATAGGTCGTGCCGTTTTTGAGCGAGCCGATCTCGGCCGAGGTGCCGTGCACCGTGGCGCACTGGAAGAAGGATTTGCCGCCGTCGCGCATACAGTAGACATAGTACTGGGTCGCGCCGGGAACGGCCTTCCAGGTGATCGTGGCTTTGCTGTCGGCCGGGGTCGCGGTCACGGCTTCGGGCGCGTTCGGAAGCACCTTCATCTTCAAAACCTTTGTGCCGTAGTAGAGGCCCTTGAAGGTCACGGTCACGGTATAAACGCCGACTTCCTTGCGGCCGGCCTGATAGGCGACGGTGTAGGCCTTGTTCTTTTTAAGGGTCTTGCCGTTGGCGTCTTTCACAATCACCTTCGGGGTGTGGGCCTTGCCGTCTGCGGTGTACTTTGCCTTGGAAAGGCTGACCTTGGCGATCTTTGCGATGGGATTGTTCACCCGCTTGCTGCAGACGGTGCAGGTGAAGATCTTGCTGCCGGCGGCCTTCATGGTCGCGGGGTTCAATTCGGTCTTCCATTTGTGATCGATGGCCTTGGTGATCTTGTTTTTGTAGGTCTTGCCGCGGAAGGTCACGGTGGCGATGTAGGTGGTCTTGCCCTTGTTGCCGCAGGTGCCCTTGGTCTTGCTGACGATACCGCCGTTCTTGACCGTTGCGGTCACCTTTTTTGTCTTGGCGCCGTTTTTACCGACAAAGGTCGCGGTGGCGCTCTTCACGCCGTTCCATGTCCAGGTCGGTTTCGCGTAGCTCGGCTGATCGTCCGTGCCGGAGGCGGGAACGGTGCGGCTGTCGGTGTAGGTCTTGCCCTGGAAGGTGACGGTCGCGGTGTAGACCACGTCGCCGTTGCTCTTCTGGCTGCGTTTGATCGTGCCCTCGTCGGCGCTGGCGGAAACGGAGATCTTGGCGCTGCCGTCGGTGCTGACAAAGGTGGCGCGGGCCAGCGATTCGTTTTCCCAGACCCAGGTCGGGGCGCGGAAGCCGTCTGCGGCCGGCTGTTCGCCGGCGGGAACGGTGCGGTTGTCGGTGTAGGTCCTGCCCTCAAAGGTGACGGTCGCGGTGTAGACCACGTCGCCGTTGGCCTTTGTGGTGCTGACGATCGTGCCTTCGGCCTTGCTGGCGGAAACGGAGACCTTGGCGCTGCCGTCGGTGCTGACGAAGGTGGCGAGGGCGGATTCGTTGCTGTCCCAGTTCCAGGTCGGGGCGCCGAAGGACAGGCCGGAGGAGCCGCCGGTGTAGGTGTCGGTGTAGGTCTTGCCGCCGAAAGTGACGGTGGCCGTGTAGACGGTCTTGCCGCTCTCGTCGGTCTTTCCGGTGATCATGCCGTCCTCCGCCTTGGCGGTCACGGTCTGTGTGTCGGTGCCGTCGGTGCTGACGAAGGTGGCAACGGCCAGGTTCTCGCCGTTCCATTCCCAGGTCGGCTCGTTATAGACGAAGGTCGGCGCCGGGGCGGGCACGGTGTAGGTGTCGGTGTAGGTCTTGCCGCCGAAGGAGACAGTGGCCGTATAGACCGTGTCGCCGTTTGCGTTCCTGGTTTCGGTGATGGTGCCCTCCTCCTTGGAGCAGGAGAGATTGGTCGTGGATTTGCCGTCGTTGGTCACGAAGGTGGCAACGGCGCGGTTCTCGCTCTCCCATTTCCAGGTGGGAACGACCTCGGCGGGCGTCGTCGGCGTTGTCGGGTCGGTCGCAGGTGCGGTCTTACTGGGATAGGGGTTGCTCTCGTCATAGGGCTTGCCGGTTTTCGCCTCGGTCATAAAGTCCTCTATAATCTGGACATAGCGGACGAAAGCATCATAGTATTTTTTGCTGTTCAACAAGGCAGTGAATTCGTCCTCTTCAAGCACCTGAATGAAATAATCACTATTGAGAATCCAGCCGGAACCGCTGTCATATCCACTCCAGCCGGGTTCCGCCATGCTCAACAGAAGTAAAGAACCATCTTTTTCCTCACCATAGCCGAATCCGTTGTATTCGTAGTAATCCCATGCAAAGATATTCCGTTTGCGGCTGCCGGTGTTCTTTGCCGTAACGATGACAATGTCGAACTGCAGACGTTCGCTGGTCTCATCCAGCTTGTTCAGCAGCGCGGCCGCTTCTTCGGCGGTGAGCAGTTGGGCGTCGTCGGCAAATCTTGCCGCGCGGGTGGTGGCGGGCGTTGCCGGAATGGTCAGCGTGCCGATCTGCGTTTCCTTTTCGCCTTCGGCAAAAACGGTTGCGCCGCTCACGCACACGGAGCAGACCATCAGCACTGCCAGCAGCACGGATAAGATGCTTTTCATGTGTTTCATGTTCAAAACTCCTTTGATGTCGATTTTTTGTTCAGGTAATCAGAGATTACTTAGTAATTTATTATAGCAAAGTTCCGGGCGGATGTCCAGTAGCTTTGACAAAAGATTTTGCAAAAAGCGCGGTTGAATTCCATAAAAATCGTCAAACGGGAGAGATGTTGTATAAAAAATGAACAACCCGCCGCGAAAAAACACGAAAAAGTAACAAAAATTCAATGATTTTTGAAAAAGGGTCTTTTCTTTTGCAGGGAGAAGTGCTATAATAATCAAGTATGAAAAGATGATTTCTGCCCTTACATAGATCGTTCCGCACCGTGCGGGCGCACACAAGAAAAAGAAAGAGGAGAGTTTTCTTGGAAAAGCTTGTGATCCACGGCGGCAACCGATTGACCGGCGAGGTGGAGATCAGCGGCGCAAAGAACGCCGCCGTCGCCATCATTCCGGCCACACTGCTTGCGCAGGATGTCTGCCGCATTGAAAATATTCCGAATATCAGCGACGTTGTGACCATGGTGCGCATTTTGAGCAACATGGGCGCTGTCGTGCGCTATCTCAACAAACACACCATCGAGATCGACACCCGTCCCGTCAATTCCTACATCGTTCCTCACGAGATGACCAAAAAGCTGCGCGCGTCCTATTATCTGATCGGCGCTTTGCTGGGCCGCTACAACCGCGCAAAGGTCTCGCTCCCGGGCGGCTGCAACTTCGGCGTGCGCCCGATCGACCTGCACATCAAGGGCTTTGAGCTGCTGGGCGCAACGGCGAATGTGGAAAATGCGATGATCGTCGCTTCCGCCGATCATCTGACGGGCGCTTCCGTCTATATGGACAAGGTCTCCGTCGGCGCAACGATCAACGTCATGCTGGCCGCCGTGAAGGCGCGCGGGCTGACGATCATTGAAAACGCCGCCAAGGAGCCGCACATTGTGGATCTCGCCAACTTCCTGAACGCCATGGGCGCGGATGTCCGCGGCGCGGGTACGGACGTGATCAAGATCCGCGGCGTGACCCATCTGCACGGCTGCGAGTATTCCATCATTCCCGACCAGATCGAGGCCGGCACCTACATGGTCGCCGCCGCCGCCACAAAGGGCGACGTGCTGGTCAAAAACGTCATTCCGAAGCATCTGGAATCCATCTCCGCAAAGCTGGTCGAATGCGGTGCGCAAGTGATCGAATATGACGACGCGGTGCGCGTGCGCTGCGACGGGCCGCTCAAGCGCTGCAACCTGAAGACGATGCCGCATCCCGGCTTCCCGACGGATATGCAGCCGCAGATGAGCGTGATCCTTGCCATCGCCAACGGTACGTCGCTGGTGTCCGAGGGCGTTTGGGACAACCGCTTCCGCTATGTGGATCAGCTCATTCGCATGGGCGCGAATGTCCAGGTGGACGGCACGATCGCCGTGTTCCAGGGCGTGGAAGAGCTCACGGGCGCTCCTGTGCGCGCCGACGATCTGCGCGCCGGCGCCGCCATGATCATTGCCGGTCTGGTGGCTCGCGGCACAACGGAGATCGAGGATATCATCTACATCGACCGCGGCTACGAGGATTATGTGGAAAAGCTGCGCGACCTCGGTGCGGACATCTACCGCAAGGAGTTCCGCGACGACCACAACCAGCCGGCGGCGGGCTGATCTGAATGGAAAATTGAAAATGGAAAATTGAAAATGAATCATAGATCATGACGATTCGGGTTTCAAGGTCGCGGGAAAGACGAAAACGGCGTTCCTGCGATTTTTTCTGCCGGAAAAATCCGTCAAAGCAATCGCTGCGCCCTTCTGTGAATTCAGCCTTTTCAGCTTTCCGTTTTCAACTTTCAATTTTCAATTTTCAATTTTCAATTTCATACATCCTGGGGGTGATTTTTTGGCAAGGTTCTGTTCGCTGTTTTCGTCGTCTTCGGGCAACGCGACCTATGTGGGTACAGCGACCGACGGCATTCTGATCGACGCGGGCGTGAGCGCAAAGCGGCTAAAAAACGCCCTGCTGCAGCGGGAGATCGACCCGGCAAGCATCCGCGCCGTCTTTGTGACCCACGAGCACAGCGACCACATCAGCGGCCTGCGCGTCTTCGCTTCGTCGCTGCACATTCCGGTCTATGCCACCCGGGGGACGCTCGTCGGGCTGGAGGAGGCCGGGGCGCTCAGCGAAAAATATCCCGTGTTTGAACTTCCCGCCGGAAGCGACGCCGCCGTGGGCGACATGAACGTCCACGCCTTTGCAACGCCCCACGACAGTCTGGAGAGCTGCGGCTTCACGGTCACCTTCGGCGACGAGCGCAAGCTCGCGGTCTGCACCGACATCGGCCATATGACCAACGAGATCATGCGCAACCTCCTCGGCTGCGACCTCGTGATGCTGGAATCCAACCACGACGTCGGGATGCTCGAGAACGGACCCTATCCCTATTTTCTCAAGCGGCGCATCCTTTCCGACCGGGGCCACCTTTCCAACGCCGCCTGCGCCGACGTTGCCGCCCAGTTGGTGGAGCACGGCACGACCCGCCTCTTCCTCGGCCATTTGAGCGCCGAAAACAACCTGCCCGAGCTGGCTTTCCAGACGAGCTACTGCGCCCTTTGCGAATGCGGCGCCGTGGCTGACCGGGACTACATCCTCAAGGTCAACCCCAGAGAGAACAACGACGACGTTGTGAGGTTCTGAAATGCTGAACATCACTTTGATCTGTATCGGGAAATGCAAGGAGCCTTATTTGCAGGCGGCCTGCGGCGAATATCAGAAGCGGCTGAAGACGCTTTGCAAATGCAGCGTGGTCGAGCTTGCGCCGGAGCGGCTGCCGGAAGCGCCTTCCGACGCGCAGATCGCCGCGGCGCTGGAAAAGGAGGGCAGGCGCATCCTTGAAAAAGTGCCCGCCGGCGCGGCGCTGATCTCCATGTGCATCGAGGGGAAACAGCTCTCCTCGGAAGCGCTGGCAAAGCAGCTTTCGGCTTTTGCCGTTTCCGGCACGGGAAATCTGGCCTTCGTGATCGGCGGGTCCTTCGGCCTTGCCGACGCGGTGAAGCAAAAAAGCGCCCTGCGCCTTTCCGTGAGCCCCATGACCTTTCCCCACCAGCTTTTCCGCGTGATGCTGCTGGAACAGATCTACCGCGCCCTGCAGATCAATGCCGGTGCAAAGTATCATAAATGACGAGTACCCGCCGATTCACTCGATGTGTAAAGATGGACGAGCAAATTTGCCGTCGGGATTTGCGCGTCTGAGTGGACCGGCGGGTGTGTTTCACGCCGCAAAAAAACCGCCCTGTTCGAACAGAACAGGACGGCTTTCATGTTGTGTGCTTATTAAGCTTCCGTCTCAGCGTCTTCGGGTTTGTTCATCTCTTCAAAGAACTTGCTGATATCGAACCCTTCGCCAAGGACGCCGACGTTTTTGAACAGTGCAAACAGCACGTTCAGGCCCTTCAGGATCATCTGATACAGGCTGTCCATAACATTTTTCGACATGAGAATTGTCCTCCTTTCTCCAAAGATTCATCTATTGCTGTTTTGCAGATGCAAAATCAATAGTGTGCTTCGCCGCACTCGCAATACTGATGCGTGCGGAACAGGCGGTAGAAGAACAGCAGGATCGTCCAGACGAATTTGACGATCTTGTTGCTCGTTTTGTGGCACATGTGGGTGCAGGGCTCGACCTTGATGCCGTAGCCGCAATCGTCGCAGACCTTGTATTCGTGCTGGGTATAGACCGCGTTATCGGTGACCATCTGCTTGCTGAAGCGGTGGTCGGCCATGGTGAACTGGCCGCAGGCGCAGTAGACACGGTGCTGCTTTGCGTTGCCGTTGACCATCACGGTGCGCAGGGAGTAGTCGTGGCTGTGGCCGGTGTCTCTGGCAACGCTGACGGTCAAATCGCTCTTGATCTTCGTGATGCGGAACACGCCGGGGACGCCGGTGTCGTCAAAGCCCTTGATGTTTTTGTAGCTGCCCTCGGTCACGGTGATCTTGAACACGTCAGCCGCGTTGTCGGAAACGACCTTGAAGCTGACCTGGCCGCCGTCTTTGGTGGGCAGGCCTGTGTCGGAATCCAGCGCTGTGGCGAAGGCCGCTTCGGCGGGGACGGCGTTCAGGTCGGCCGTCGGATAGACCAGCACACGCAGGCCGTTTTCGCAGACGAAGTTCACGGTGCAGCCCTCTGCGCTGTCGGCGTTTTTGTTCAGCCGCACGGTCACGTCAAGATCGTCGCTGACGCCGGTCAGGCGGTAGTTGCCGCCGCCGAGATCCTCCAGCGCGGCATAGCCGCCGGCGGGGGAGACTTCGATTTCCGTGCTCGTCTTCTTTTTGCCCTCCACATGGAAGGTCACGCTGCCGTCCGTCTTCGTCGGGGCGCCGGTTTCGTCAACGGTGTAGGCGGCCTCGGCACGTGCGGGCGTGCCGCTCACATCGGCGCTTGGGAACACGGAGACCTTTGCGCCGCCGCGGCAGGCAAAGGCCACGCGGAACGCGTCCTCGCTCTTTTCGCGGACACTCACGCCGAAGTAGGCGTCCAGATCGGCGATGTGGGCTCTGGCCCAATCCAGAATGCGGGCATAGGTGTTGACGCTGCGTCCGGGCGCGTCAGGCCAGCGATTGGCTTCGGCCTGATAGACGAGGTCGGGGATCGCGTCTTTGAAGGCGGCGAACCGGCGCTCGATGTTGTGCAGGGAGAGGATGTCCTCGCGCAGCTCGATGTAGCGGGCCTTGAGCTCGGGGCCGTAGTTGTCGAGCAGACGCTTATACAGGCAGTTGCGCGGCTCGGGGTCGTAGTTTTTGGTTGCGGAGATGGCTTCGAATTCGCCGTTCCACTTCATGCCCCAGGTGCCGTCCATGTCATAGGCGGAGGGGATGAACTTTGTGCCGTCATAGGTCAGCCAGAGGATGTTTTTGCCGTGGTTGTCGTCGGCGCGGATGAAGTACATGAACAGCAGATAGTCGATGCAGCGCTCCACGGTGGTGTGGTCGGCGATCGTGTCGCGCAGGGCCTGGCCGTCATGGCTGAGCAGATAGTTGATGAAATCGTTGAACGCAAGGCCGAGCCAGCCGATGCCCTCTTCCGTGTCCTCTGTGGAGACATATTCCAGATCGAAGCCGTTCTCTCTGGTGCCCGGATCGGAGGGATCCGCCATCGGCGCCCAAAGGGCGGTGGGGTTCGTGTACCAGTCGGCGCCGAGGACGGCCTGATGGATCGTCTCGTCATTCATGTCGAAGATCCAGTGATCCTTCGGCATGTTCATGGTGTACAGACCGAGAAAATCGCCGTTCAGATAGAGCAGGACGGGGTAGCCGTCGATCGCGCCGCCGTTGAGCAGGGGATCCACGTCGTCGTCGAGGCAGCGGGAATGGACGATCTCGCCGAACAGGCGGGCGGAAACGATGTTGCGCGCTTGCAGGGTGTCCACCCAGTTGGCCTTCAGGCAGTATTTGCTCTGTTTGCCCCAGTCCTTTTGCAGCAGCACCTTGTTTTTGGCGCCGCTCTCCTGCACGAACTGCAGGGAGTAGTTCTTCTTTGCGTAGCGGATGGAGGTGAAGCCCTGGATCTTCAGCGTCGCAAAGCTGTCAAAGGAGAGATCTTCGCTCTTGTAGCTGGTTTTGACCAGAACCTTCGTGTCCTTGGAGATGCCGTCGAGGGAGCCCTCGATGTTCATGACGGGCATACCTGCGTCTTTGTACGTGATGGGCGCTTCATAGGTTTGACCGCATTCGTCGCAGCGGAACACACCGCAGAATTTGGTGGAGAGCCCCGCTTCGGTGCGCAGCGACTCCAGTGCGCCGCGGTGTTCGTGGGCGCCGGACGCCACGCCGGCCAGCGGGCAGGCGGAAAGCAGCAGAACAAGCGCGAGAACCAGGCTGAGCGTCTTCTTCATGTGATGACCCCTTTCATTCGGCAAAAAAGTCAAAATTACTCTTTTTTAGTATAACATTTCCATTCTGCAATTGCAAGGCTTTTCTTTCACAAAAAAACGGAGAATAATTATGGAAAATGATGGGAATCGGAGCTTTCGCTTGCTTTTTTTCCGCGTTTTCGGTATAATGGAACCCACACGCTTTTCAAAGGAGGACGTTTTGTGAAATACGCGAAACGATTTCTTGCGCTGTTACTGAGCGCACTGCTGTGCTTCGGCACGGTGCCGGTCGCTTTTTCCGCCGACGCACCGCCCTACAAGGGGATCGACGTTTCCCGCTGGCAGGGGAACATCGACTGGGCGAAGGTGAAGGCTGCGGGCGTCGACTTTGCGATCCTGCGCTGCTTTGCCTACCGCAAGGACGCGACGTTTGAGGCAAATTATGCGGCCGCAAAGGCGCAGGGGATCGCCCTGGGCGCCTATGTCTATATGTATGCCACGACGGAAAGCGCGGCGGTCGCCGAGGCGCAGAACGTGCTGAACACCCTGCAGGGGAAGACCTTTGCGCTGCCGGTCTTTCTCGATGTGGAGGACAAGGACGTGCTGGCGCTCGACCGAACGACCCTGTGCAGCCTGATGGAGACCGAGCTGCGCCTGTTTGAAGCGGCCGGCTACGACGCGGGCATCTATACCTCCCTGAGCCGCGTGCCGCTCTACGGCGACGAACCGGCGCTTTCCGGCTATGAGCGCTGGATCGCCCGCTGGACCTGCAACACCACGGACAAAAACCCGAGAACCTTCACCTTTGCCGATCAGGATCCGAACAGCGCGAAAAAGCCGGACTGCGCGATCTGGCAGTTTTCCAACGGCGGCGACGGCAAGGTCTTCGGCGTCTCCTCTGCCTGCGTGGATCTCAATTACTGCTACAAGGACGATCTCGGCGCGGCGCAGGAACCGCTTTTGTCCGAAGAACATCTCCACACCTTTGAGTATCAGGTGATCGAATCCACCTGCACCGAGCCGGGACGGCTGATTCTGACCTGCACGTCCTGCGGCGAGGTCACGACGGAGGAATACGCTCCGCCCCGCGGCCACACCGCGCCGGACGCGGACGGACGCTGTGCCCTGTGCGGGGCCGTGCTGGAAGAACCGCAGCAGGAAGCCCCGGAATATGTCTGTCCCCTGTGCGGCGAACGGCATGACGGATTGTTCGGTATCTTTTTCCGGGTTCTGCACGCGCTGATCGCCGCGCTGCGGCGGGCGCCCGCCTTTTCCGGCGCCGCCGGGTTTGTTTTTCCGTGAAAAATGAGCAGATTCCACAAAAAGGGGTCTGCTTTTTCGTCAGGTTGCAAACACAACTTTCTTGCATTTTCCCCTTGAAATTGATATAATAAAGCTACAAATTTATTTTGAAAGAAGGAATCCACCCTATGAAAA
The DNA here is from genome assembly GCA_902774035.1 of Oscillospiraceae bacterium. Taxonomy (GTDB): domain Bacteria; phylum Bacillota; class Clostridia; order Oscillospirales; family Acutalibacteraceae; genus UBA6857. Next base: position 57,862 of record CACYHA010000011.1, read on the forward strand.
AAGTCATTTCCGTTTTGCTGGCAGCTTTGATGCTGTTCTCCGCCGCCACCGTGGCCTTTGCCGCGAGAGAGCTCGCGCCGATGATCAAGGTCGACGAGCAGACCGGCGCCCAGACCCTGAAATTCAACGCCGACGGCAAATTCAAGATCCTGCAGATCAACGACACCCAGGACACCGACAGTATGCATAAGCGCACGGAGGAATTTATCCGCGCCGCCGTTGCCGAAGTGAAGCCCGATCTCGTCGTCATCCCCGGCGACGTCTGCAACGACATCTTCCTCGGCGCGAACGCAAAGCGCGTCAAGCAGTGCCTGCGCAATCTCGGCTCCCTGCTGAGCGAGCTGAAGGTCCCCTTCGCCTACACCCCGGGCAACCACGACCACGACAAGGACGAGATGGTCTCTCCCGCCGAGCAGATGGCCGTTTTTGAGGAGTTCGCCTACAACATCCACAACGAAGGCTCCGACCCCGGCTCCTACAACATTCCGATCATGAGCAGCGACGGCAGCCGCATGGCGCTCAACGTCTACATGATCGACTCCCAGAACAAGGACGGCCTTGCCAACGGCTACACCGGCTGTACGCCGGAAACCACCGCCTGGTATGTCCAGAAGAGCAACGAGCTCAAAGAGCTCAACGGCGGCAAGCCGGTGCCCTCTGTGGTCTATCAGCACGTTCCCGTGTGGCAGATCTATGAGTGTCTGGAAAAGGTCGACAAGAAAGAGGCCAACAACGCCATTTTCAGCCTGAACGACTATGAATGGTACAAGGAAGTCGAAGACAAGATGTACACCGACGAGAATCGGATGATCAAGAAGGACAACTACATCGGCGAAGCACCCTGCTCCGAAGTGTTTGACACCAAGTCCGGCGAATATGAAGCCTGGCTGCAGCAGGGCGACGTGATGGGCGGCTTCTTTGCCCACGACCATGTGAACCACTTCATGATGCAGACCAAGGACGGCATCATCCTCGGCTACAACGGCGGCACCGGCTTTGCGGCATACGGCCGCGGCAGCCACCGCTCCATGCGCGTCTATACGTTCGACGAGAACGATGTGGAAAACTTCACCATCGACTCCGTCTACTACGACGACCTCACAGGCCACAGTTTCAAGTTCTATCCCTCCGACATCATGTCCACCGCCATCTTCGGCGACGTGCTGCGCTTCTTGTTCCGCCTGGTGTTCATCACCCCGTGGAAGGGCAGCAGATAAAGAATTAAGAATTGAGAATGAAAAATTGAAAATGAAAGCCGGGTGTCCGCAAAGGGCGCCCGGTTTTTGATGTGGCGGTGTTTTTGCTCCTTTCCGCCGCTTTCCTTTTATTCAGGCCAGTCCCTGTTTTGCGGCGCCCGTTTTGTATTTCGCCGGGCCAGCGGTAGATTTCGCTCCGTGTGAAATGGCGGCTGCCGTGCGCCCTGCGCCGGGCCGCAAAAGCCCTCATCACGGAAAAGGGCATGAAAAAAGCACCCCGGAGGATGCTTGAATCATTGAATGATCGTTCGTCTTTTTCAAAAAGATGCACGTTAGCTGTCTTTATAGTGGCAGCAGCCGTCATGCCATGCGCCGCAGCTTTCTTCCGCGCACTCATCATACTGAAACGTGTACTGCTTCACGGTCTTGCCTTTGACCGGCTGCCCGTCTTCCACCGTTGTTTCCCAGCTTTCAACTTCGGTTTTCGTTTTGCAGGCATACGGACATCGCATGGCGTGCTCCTTTCAGTGCATAAAAATACCGCCCTTTCGGACGGTTGGTTTTAGTGTTTAATGCAGTTTAAATCTTTTCAATTCTTCAGGCTTTAATTCCTTTAATTCCCTGTTATTTTCTCTTAGATAAGCCAACAAAGCAGATAGATTGTATTCACATGGTTTGTTAATTGTTTCCTTGGTTCCAACATAAACGCCGTTAAATCCTTCATAATCTGGATCGGGCAAAATAACGTCTCTCATGACAATCATTTCCTTTCGAAGGTATAAGTATCTATCATTCTTTGTGCGGCCTTTCCTTCTATCATAAACTGAAATTCATGTGAAACTGGGAAGTGGAATGCACCAAAATCGGTTACATAATGTTTCAGAAGTTTAGCGTCTGCAGCGTACCCATATACACAGCCGCCGTTCCCATGAAGTAAAGACTCTTCTATCGCAGCAGCAACTAAGTGTCCACCTACACCTATGTATTTCTGCGTACCACCATTCAAAAATTTATCATTGTGAGGTGCTGCTTTTGCAAAAGCCATATAAGTACCACCTGGTTGATGCTCGATTGCAATTAAACCTTCCGGTTCTTCACTGCCTTTTAAGAATACGCCTAAAACAGTCTGACTCTTTGGCGTTTCTTTCTGCCAATTAATCAGCCATCCGTTCCGTTTGTTGTATTTTGACAGCTCACTTCTTGATATATCTCTGATTTCAGTTGGAAGAATCTCACCTGTTTTTGCGTCTTTCAAGCACGGAACAAATTCATCTGCTCGTAAGCTCATTATACCGTTTTCGGTTGATTTGTCAAGGTATGTCTGCTTGAATGTTTCAAATGTCATATCCGCCGGAACATAATCGCCCTTTCCCGTTTCTGGGTCGCGCATCCACCGTTCGCCGATCCCCTTCATGTCCTCGAAGTACGGCGCGGTGGTGCACCGGCACCAGGGGTGAAACGGCGGCGCGTTTTCGCCGATTTTGCGGTCTTTTTCAAAAATATCCCCTTGTTTTTTTGCTTTGTTTTTGCTATACTGAACGCAAAGAAAGGGAAGGGGGCCGCGCCATGCAGTTCGGCATTTCATCCTCGTGCTTTTATCCGCTGGAAACCGAGCGTTCGCTGGCGCTGGTGGGGCAGGCCGGAGCAAAAACGGCGGAGATCTTTTTCAATTCGCCCTCGGAGCTGACCGGGCCGCTGCTGCGCGAGCTGTGCGCGATCCGCGACGGCTGCGGCATGGAGATCGTCGCGATCCACCCCTTCATGTCCTTTGCGGAGGATTTTTACCTCTTCAGCGAATACGAGCGCCGCTTCACGGACAGTCTGGAGTTTTACAAGCACTTTTTTGCTGCGGCGCAATCGCTCGGCGCAAAGTGGTTCGTGCTCCACGGGGCGCGGCACTCGCGCATTGAAAACACGCGCTACGCTGAGCGTCTGTTTCGGCTGAACGAAACGGCGAAGCCCTTCGGCGTGCAGGTCGCCCATGAGAATGTGGTGCATTACATCGGCGAAACGCCGGATTTCATGGCGTTTTTGCAGTCGCAGCTCGGCGACGATTTCCACATGGTGCTCGATCTTAAGCAGGCCCGGCGGGCGGGAGCGGATCCCTTTGCGTTTTTGCGGCGCGTGGGCGGCCATGTGGTGCATCTGCACCTGAGCGACGGCGACGAGACCCACGACTGCCTGCCGCCGGGCAAGGGGACGTTCGATTTTTCGCGGTTCTTCGGCGAGCTGGAGCGCATCGGCTACGACGGCACCGGGATCGTGGAGCTTTACCGCCATAATTTTTCCGAGGCGAGGGAGCTGACGGAGAGCGTGAAGTTTTTGGAGTCGGCAGCCGGCAGTCGATAGCAATCGGGGCGACCCCTACGCGAACCAACCGTGTGAACGGAAAAATCAAAGCAACGCCCGCTGTGGATGTGTGATCCATGGCGGGTGTTGCTTTTTTCTCATCCACCGCAAGCGGCCGCTCAAAACAACACCCGGCGCAGGTTCACATCCCACGCCGGGTTTTACTTTATCTAACGTCTAATGTCTAACATCTAACGTCTATTTTGCCAGCTCACCGATCAGCAGCAGGAAGTTGCCGAGCTGGGCGCCGAATTCCGGACCGCCGTCCATGATCAGCTTGCCGCTCTTGACGGATTCCAGCATGTCGGCCGTGCCGAGCAGGATGCCCAGAGCGCTGTCGAAGGAATCGAAGCGCAGGGTGAAGAACGGCATGGCGCGTTTGTATTCACCGCGGCCGGCACGGGATTTGCCGGCTTTGATGCGGATGTAGGCCGCGACCTCGGGGTGGTCGTTCACCGCAAGCGCATAAACGCGGTCGGGAGATTTGCTCGTCCAGTCGTGGATCTCGGGGTGTCCCATCTTGTTGAGCTGGCTGATGCCGCTCGTGAGCAGATAGAACATGCACTTGACCATGAGCTGTTTGTCTTCCTCCGCCTCGGGGGCTTCCGTTGCGCCGAGGACGTTCGCCATCTTGAGCAGCGTCATCACAAAGGCGGCGAGGGTGCCGGCGTGCTTGATGCCGCGGATCTTCGGGATCGCGTCCAGGGTGATGTTGCCCTTGAAGAAGGCGTTCAGTTTTTCCACGCTCTTGAACTCCAGCTCGATGTGGGGCTCCGGCGTCAGGCAGGGGTTGACGATCCATTCGCCGCTGTTGACGATGAAATGCATACCGACCTTGCCCTCGGGCACTTCCGGGTTCAGGCAGCTCACCTGAATGACGGCGTGGGCGTGTGCAAACTTTTTGGAAAGGGAGGGGACCTCCGTTGCGAGCACCTTAACAAGAGGAAGCGCGGCGTTTAAGAAAATTTTGTTGGAATATAATTCTTCTTGTGCAATCGCCATAAGTCGTTTGCTCCTTTCTTGTCAGGATTAGAACTCGTCGTCCCAGTTGTCGTCTTCTTCAAAGTCCTTGTTCATGACTTCGCGCACGGCGGCGATGATGCCGTTGGCGTCGATGCCGACTTCGCTCATGATGTCTTCCTGCAGACCGATGGGGGCGAACTTGTCGGGATGGCCGAGCATCTTGAACGCGCAGGCCTTGCCGGAATCCACAACGACTTCCGCAACGGCGGAGCCGAGGCCGCCGATGATGCTGTGGTCTTCGACGGTGATGATGCGGCGGGTGTCAAGGACCGCCTTGATGATCGCGTCGCGGTCGATGGGCTTGATCGTATGCATGTTCAGCACGCGGACCTTCAGGCCGTCGGCGTTCTCCAGGAAGTTCGCGGCCTCTCTGGCCTGGAACACGCAGGAGCCGCAGGCGATGACGGTGCAGTCGGTGCCCTCGTGGACCTCCACGGCCTTGCCGACCTCGAAGCCGTAATCCTGGGAGGAATACAGCACACGGTCGAAGCCGCGGTTGATGCGGATGTAGTAGGGACCGAAGTTCTCGTAGGCGGCGTTGACCGCGTTGGCGGTCTCATAGCCGTCGGCGGGAACAATCAGCGTCATGTTCGGCATTGCACGGACGATCGCAAGATCGACGATCGCGTGGTGGGTGGAGCCGGCCTGGCCGAAGGAGGTACCGGCGTGGGTGGCGATGATCTTGGCGTTGACGTTCTGATAGCAGATGTCGGTGTGAAGCTGGTCGCACGCACGCATGCTGGTGAACGCCGAGAAGCCGGAAAGGAACGGGGTGATGCCTGCGCGGGCCATACCGGCGGCAACGCCGAACATATCCTGCTCCGCGATGCCGACATTGATCACGCGCTCCGGGCAGATCTTGAGCACATCGCCCAGTTTGGTGGATTTTGCAAGGTCGGCAGTGATGGCAACGACCTTCGGGTCTTTCTGCATGATGTCAGCGAGCGCCTTGCCGTAAATTTCAGCAGTTGCAACTTCGGTCTGATCGATTGCGTTATATACGAATCCGCCTGCCATGATTATTTGCCCTCCTTCTCCGCGCGAGCCACGCGCGCCTTGTAATCTTCTTCCAGTTCTTTGCTGTATTTTGCAAAGGTGTCGTCGTCAATGGCCATGTAGTGGCAGTGGTAATCACCGGCAATATCCTTGATGCCGGCGCCCTTCTGCGTATCCATGAGGATGCAGGTCGGCGCGCATTTTTCCTTGGAGCGCTCGATGGCGATGTCGATGGCGTCGCACAGCTCCTTGATGTTGTTGCCGTCCACGCAGATGGTGTTGAAGCCGAAGGCGACCATCTTGTCCTTCAGCGGCTCCAGCTTCATCACGTCTTCCGTCGGGCCGTCGATCATGCAGTGGTTGCGGTCGATGAAGACGATGCAGTTGGAAAGCTGATAGTGGTTGATCGTCATGAAGCCTTCCCAGTTGGAGCCTTCGCCGAGCTCGCCGTCGCCGGTGGCAACGTAGGTCAGGTAATCCTTGCCGAGGATGCGCGCCGCAAGGGCGGTGCCGGCGGCGATGGAAACGCCGTGGCCGAGGGAGCCGGTGGAAGCGTCCACACCGACGACCTTGTTGGAGTCGAGGTGCATACCCATCTTGGAACCGGACAGGTTGAAGGTTTTGAGCATTTCCACATCGTTGAAGCCTTTGTCGCAAAGCACGGGAGCGTAAGCGATGGCCGCATGGCCCTTGGAAAGGATGAAGCGGTCGCGGTCTTCCCATTTCGGGTCGTCCACTTTGATGTTGAGATACTTGTGGTACAGCACGGTCAGCAGGTCGAGCACGCTCAGGCCGCCGCCGATGTGGCCGCTGCCGGCCCACATGGTGGTCTGCAGCGTGAGCTTGCGCAGGTCATAGGCTTTTTGTTCGAGCGCGAGCCATTCTTGCTTGGAAAGTGGCATAGATAATTCCTCCTTTAATTAGAACAGTTCCGGATGGTTTTTCGCAAGAACCTTGAAGCATTCTTCGCCGACTTCGATGGTGTGCTTGATGTCCTTGTCGGTGAGGGACGCGTTCATGAAGTGGTTGTGGTGGCTGGCCAGGAAGATGCCGCGTTTGACCATTTCGGCGACCCATTCCTGATGCAGGACCATGCTGTCGTCGTTGGCGATGCGCAGATAGAACAGGGCAGGCGCACCGGAGACGACGAGGTCGAAGCCGTGCTCGGCGCCCGCTTTGCGCAGGCCTTCGGTCAGCTTGATGCCGTTTTCGCGGAACATCGTCGGGGTGTCGAGCTTCTTCATCTTCTCGATGCAGGCAATGCAGGCCGCGAACGGAACGGCGGAGAGCCAGTAGGAGCCGGTGTAGGACAGGGAGCTCATGGCGCTCTTGAGGAATTCCTTGCCGCAGATGGCGGACATGTTGTAGCCGTTGGCGAGCGCCTTGCAGAAGCAGATCATATCCGCCTCAAAGCCGAAGAAGTGGTCGGAACCGGCAAGATCCAGACGGAAGCCGGCGCGCACGTCGTCGATGATGAGGATGATCTCGTTCTTGGTGCAGATCTCGCGCACCTTCGGCCAGAAGCCTTCGTCGGGGAAGGAGTTGTCGTAGAAGTTGCCGTGGTCATAGGGCTGGGCGATCAGCGCGGCGATCTCGTTTTTGTTTTCCTCAATGGTCTTTTCCAGCGCGGGGATGTCGTTCCAGGGCAGGATGATGTTGTTGCAAACGTCCTCTTCCAGCACGCCGGGATAGTCCTTCTTCATCTGCCACGGAGAAACGCCGTGATAGTAGCCCTTGAAGAAGATGATCTTTTTGCGGTGGGTGTGGGCACGGGCGGCCATCATGGCGCCCTGGGTGGCGTCGTTGCCGTTCTTGGCAAAGAAGGCCCAGTCCGCGGTCGCAACGGTATCCACAAGGAGGTCGGCGCAGTCCACCATGATGGAGCCGGGGGTGGTGGTGCAGTTGGCGAGGTCGATCTGCTTTTTCGCGGCGGCGTCAACGTCGGGGTCGCCGTAGCCGAGCACGTTGGGACCGTAGGCGCACATATAGTCGATATACTTGTTGCCGTCCACGTCCCACATATAGGAGCCCTTGGCCTTGGTCAGGAAAAGCGGCCAGTTGGAAACGGGGATGAACTGTCCTTCCGCCGGGCCGAGGTGGCCGTAGACGCCGGAGGGAATGATCTTCGTTGCTTTGGTAAAGAGTTCTCTGCTCTTTTCATGGTTTTCAATGATGGGAATATTCGCCATGTTAACGCCTCCTTATGCTAAATACAGTGCAACTCTGTCGAGTATTCTGTTCAGGTTGTCGATCATGTTGATCAGGCCGTGCATTTCGATCGTGCCTTCGCCGATGCAGGCCACGGCGTTCACCTTGCCGTCAAACAGATCGCGGGCAAGCTGGATGGAGCCGAACTGCATCTGGGAGCGGTAGGACGCCGGTTTTTGCTTGATGGTCACAAGATGGTGGTCCTTCACGCGGATGGTGGCGGCAACGCTGTCCTTGATGCCCATCTCGATGATGCCGTCGGGAATGTTCGAGGCCGAGAAGGTGCCGATGCTGTCGTTGTTGGCGATCTGCGAAATCGCGACGGTGATCAGATAGAACATCAGCTTGGTGCTGATCTCAAAGAAGACGGGATCCTTGAGGTCTTCTTCGCTCGCGCGCAGATATTTCGTCAGGATGTCGGTCAGCTTCGTGAAGTTCTTGAGCAAAAAGCCGATCTTGTGGAAGCCCTTGACCGGGATCGGCGTCACGGTGCCGTCGATCAGGCCGTTGAACTTTTCGCACGAAGAGAAGGGCAGCAGCACGGTCGCCTTGGGGTTCGCGCCCTGTTCCATGCGGCAGCGGCCGTCCTTGAAGGTCAGCGTGGCGTCGGGGCCGCCCTTGACGGCGAAGGCGATGGAAACGGGGCGTTTCACCTGTGCGAGCGCACTCGCCTCGGCGTCCAGCTCACAAAGGTTTTCCAGTGTGCCGAGAATGCCGTAGAGGTTGATGTACGCTAAGGTTTTTGCATCTGTCATAAAAAATCCTCCTTGTTCCTAAGGGGCGGCGCCGCCGAAACGGCAGAATCCGCCGATATAGTTGTATTCATTTTATCAAATTGTGAAGAAAGTGTCAATGGTTGTTCACCATTTCTAACAAAAAGTTCAATTTTTTCCGCTGCGGTTCAGCAGTTTGCACAAAGACGGCTGCGGTTTTGGTGAATGTTGACGGAAGGCAGCCGTTGATTTGTGCGGTGTGTGACGTTTGGCGAGAAAATTTCTTGCCAATTGTAACGGATTTTCCGCAGGGAGCATGTCGGCTTTCAAGAAAATCCCTTCCAAAACGGCGGCAATTCTTCTCACCGAAATTTGCGTATCTGTGCGAATCATCGGCTGCGAAGCACACCGCGAAAAAGAACAAAGCCACGCCCGGAATTTTGCTCTTTACATTATCTTCCTTTCGTGGTATAATAAAACGTCAAAACATCAGGAACGAAGAAGCAGCGCAGTTTTTTACTACGGAAGGAGATCCCTATGGGCAAAAAGATTGTTGTTGCCGGGGCGGGTCACGGCGGCCTGGTCGCCGGCATGAAGCTCGCCGCGGCGGGCTATGATGTGACGGTCTATGAGCGCAAGATCCGCGCCGACCTGGGCTATGACTGGGAAGACGCGATCGATTTCCGCGTGTTTGCGGATTGCGGTCTCGAGCCGCCGCAAAAAGAGAAGTACAGCTTCAACGGCGACATGAAATTCTACAACCCGAACCTGAAGACGCCGATCATTGTTCCTGCCAACGGCAAGGGCTCCGCTGTGTTCGAGCGCAGCGAAATCTACGACGTGCTGATCAAGGCGGCGGAGGAGCACGGCGTCAAGATCGTCTACAGCACGGAGATTATTGCCCCCGTGATGAACGGTCTGCGGGTGACGGGCATCCGCACGTCCGACGGCGTTGTCCCGGCCGACCTTGTGATCGACGCGGCGGGGATCAACAGCCCCATCCGCCGGAATCTGCCGGTTTGCTGCAACGTGGACCGCGATTACGGCTACGGCGAATGTTTCTACGCCTACCGCGCCTATTTCAACAAGATTGAGGGTCACGAGCCGGATGTGGCCTACGAGGTCTTTTTGATGCACCAGGGTGAGCACGGCATCTCGTGGGTTGTGACCAAGGACACCTATGTGGATGTGCTGATCGGCCGCATGGCGCCGATGAGCGACGACAAGATCGCGGCCACCCTGGCCGAAATGCGCAGGTTCAGCCCGCAGATCGGCGAGACCCTGCTGCGCGGCGGCTCCCAGGAGCAGATCCCCGTGCGCCGTCCGCTGAGCGTGATGGTCTGCGACGGCTACGCTGCTGTGGGCGATTCCGCCTACATGACCATGCCGATGACCGGCTCCGGCATCTGCGCAGCCATGCGTGCCGGCGTGATGCTGGCCGATACCGTGCTGGCCGACAGGGAGGAGCGCTATTCCAGAGAGACGCTCTGGGATTACAACCGCAAATATATCCTGCACTACGGCCAGAGCTTCGCCGCCATCGACATTCTCAAAAACGTGATGCTCTGCACCGAGGTCGAGGGCGTCAACTTCCTGTTTGACAAGCAGATCATCACCGAAAACGACATGAGCTTCGGCACCGGCCGCAACGAGGGCGGCATGGCGTTTTCCGACGTGCTCTCCCGCGGGATCCGCGGCATCGGCAATCTGCCGGTTTTGCTGCGCACCGCCGGCGCGCTCACCAAAGGCGACAACGTCAAAAAGGTCTATCAGTCCATGCCTGAGGTTTATGACGAGGCGGCCGTGCTGAAATGGAAAGACGACGTGCTGGCCGCGACCACGCTGATGAAACGCTGAGGAACCGCCATGAACGGAAAGAAGTATATCAAGGAACAGACGATCCTTTATCTGTTCAAAATCATGATCACCGCCATCTTCTCTCTGGTGATGTATCAGGTCTGGGTCAAATATTACAACCAGAACGCGCCGACGCCCTTCTACCGCTGGGGCAACTATCTGCTTTTGGCGGTCTTTGTCATGATCTATATCTCCTTTGTCAAGGTGTACGGCGGCTTCATGGTGGGTACCGCCACCGTGCCGGATCTGATCTATTCCCAGGCGATCTCCGTGCTGTTTATGCAGGGCGTGTGCTATATCATCTTTTCCCTGATCAGCTACAGGATGCTTTCTCCTTGGCCGTTTTTGCTGATTTTCGCCGCCTTCGCGGCTTTTGCCGCTCTGTGGGTGGTCGTCATCGACGCGATCTATTTCAAGCTCCATGCGCCCAAACGCACCGTTGTGGTGTTCCAGAACGTGGACGCCTATGTTTCACTTAAGGGCATCCGCATGATGGACAAGCGCTTCAAGGTCGTGCGCACGGTCAACGCCGACAAGACGGCGCTGGAACAGCTCTACCCCATCATCGACAAGCTGGACGCCGTCTTCCTTTGCGGCGTGCCGGCCGTCTATCGCAACGAGGTGGTCAAATACTGCATCGCCCACTCCAAGGTCGCCTATATCAAGCCGAAGATCTCCGACACGATCATCCGCGGCGGCCGCACCATTCAGCTTATGGACGTGCCGGTCTACCGCTGCAAGCGCAGCAGCACCGGCCTGATGTACAAAGTGCTCAAGCGCGGGATGGATATCCTGCTTTCCGGCATCGCGATCATTATCTCCTCGCCGATCATGCTGCTGACCGCTCTGGCGATCAAGCTGGACGATCATGGGCCCGTGTTCTATAAACAGACGCGGCTGACGCTCAACGGCCGGGAGTTCCGGATCATCAAGTTCCGCTCCATGCGCTGCGACGCGGAAAAGGACGGCGTGGCACGCCTCGCCGCCGAAGACGACGACCGCATCACCCGGGTGGGCAAGATCATCCGCGCCTGCAGGATCGACGAGCTGCCCCAGGTGTTCAACATCTTCCTGGGTCACATGTCCATGGTGGGTCCCCGGCCCGAGCGCCCGGAGATCGCCGCCGAATACGAAAAGGATATGCCGGAATTCGCGCTGCGTCTGCAGGTGAAGGCCGGACTTACGGGCTACGCCCAGGTCTACGGAAAATACAACACCACGCCCTACGACAAGGTGCAGATGGATCTCATCTATGTGGCCAACCAGTCTCTGCTGGAGGATTTCCGGCTGATGCTCATGACCTTCAAGATCCTCTTCCTTCCCTCCAGCACCGAAGGGGTGGACGCCGACCAGCGCACCGCCTCGCGGAAGAAGAACAAGTCCTCAGAGGACAGAAAGTGAAACCAATGAAAATTGCAGTCATTACCGGCGGCAGCAGCGGCATCGGCCTTGCCGCCGCCGCGCTTTTTGCCGAAAAAGGCAACACCGTCTACGCGCTTTCGCGCCGCGGCGGAACCGACAGCGGAAATTTGCGCCATCTCGTCTGCGACGTGACGGACGAGGCGCAGGTGCAGCGGGTCTTCGGGGAGATCTTTGCCCGCCACGGACAGATCGACGTGCTGGTGAACTGCGCCGGCTTCGGCATTTCCGGCGCGGTGGAGCTGACGGAGAGCGCCCGGGCAAAAAAGCAGCTCGACGTGAACTTTTTCGGCTGCTTCCATTGCTGCAAGGCGGCGCTGCCCCTGATGCGCAAAGCCGGACACGGCACGATCATCAACGTCAGCTCCATGGCGGCCGTGCTTTCGATTCCCTTCCAATCCTTTTATTCCGCGTCCAAAAGCGCGGTCAACGCCCTGACCCTCGCCCTCGCCAACGAGGTGCGCCCCTTCGGGATCACGGTCTGCGCTCTGATGCCCGGCGATGTCAAGACCGGCTTCACCGCCGTGCGCGAAAAGGCGGGCGACGCGGCCGGGATCTACGGCGAGACCCTCGCGCGCAGCGTTGCGACCATGGAACACGACGAGCAGAACGGCATGGCCCCGCAGCAGCTCGCCCGGGCGATCTGGCGCCTTTCGCAGAAGAAACACCCGAAGCCGCTTTCCACCTGCGGGGCGCAGTACCGGCTGTTTGCCGTGCTGCAAAAGCTTTTGCCTGCCGCGGCGGTCAACCGCATCGTCGGCAGTATTTATGCAAAATAATTTGAAAAGGGTCAATGCGATATGTATTACGATCCCGGGCGCGGTGCGCCCTATCCTGAGTTTTACGACCGGCAGCAGCAGGCCGCGGCGGAGCGGAGAACGCTGCGGCAGCTCGGTTTTTATCTCGGCAGCGCCATTTTGCTGTATATCCTGCTGCAAAATCTTCTGACCCTGCCTCTGGCGCTGCCCGGATGGTACGAGCGCTATCAGAATGACGGACTGCTGCGCAACGGCGTGGATCTGCTGGTGGTGATGGCCTCCATGCTGCTGCCGTTTCTTGGGCTGTCAAAGCCCATGCGTACGCTTTCCGGCTGTGTGGATCCCGTGCCGCTGGAGCGGCCGCGCGAAGGCGGGGCTGTGGTGCTGTTTGTTTTTGCGGGGCTGATGTTCTGCGTCGCGGCAAACGAGCTGACCGACCTGCTGGTGACCGCGGTCTCCGCTTTCGGGGTGGAGCTTTCCACACCGGAGATGCCTTTGCCGACCGGGGTATTCGGCGTCACGAGCGCCGTCTTCCGGGTGATCGTCATGCCCGCCCTCGTGGAGGAGATCTGCTTTCGCGGCGTGGTGATGCAGCATCTGCGCCGCTTCGGCAACTGGTTTGCGATCCTGATGTCGGCCCTCTGCTTCGGCCTGCTGCACTGCAACCTGATCCAGATGCCCTTTGCCTGCATCGTGGGTCTGGTGCTCGGCTATTACGTGGTCCGCACCGGCTCCCTCTGGCCGGCGATCCTCATCCACGCCCTCAACAACACCGTTTCCCTTGTGTTCTCCTATCTGGCCGCGACGCTCGAGGCGCGGCAGTTGAACCTTGTTTATCTCCTTGTGCAGTTTGTGCTCTTCGCCCTCGGGACGTTCTGCTTCCTGCTGGATCTTTCCCGCAGCCGGCAGCGCGCGCGCCTGCCCCGTTCACCGAAGACCTGCAGCACCTTCGGCCAGAAATTTGCCGCCTGCTTTTTTGCGCCGCCGATGCTGGTCGCCGCAGGGCTGGTGCTCTATTTCACCTCCCGCTATGTGGGGCTGATGTGACCGCCATGGAACACAGAAGATTTATGGAAGCCGCGCTCGCGCTGGCAAGGCAGGCGGGCGAACAAGGCGAGGTGCCTGTGGGCGCGGTGATCGTGAAGGACGGCGAAATCCTCGGCGTCGGCCGCAACCGCCGGGAAACAAAAAAAACGCCCCTCGGCCATGCGGAGATCGAAGCGATCGAAACCGCCTGCAAAGCGCTCGGCGACTGGCGGCTGACGGGCTGTACCCTCTATGTGACGCTGGAGCCCTGCGTGCTGTGCTGCGGCGCATTGCTGGCCGCCCGCGTGGAGCGGGTCGTATTCGGCGCGTTTGATCCGGCGGCGGGAGCGTGCGTGAGCACGGTCTCCCTGCAAGAGCTGCCCCACGCGCAGCTGCCGAAGCTTCTCGGCGGCTACATGGAGGCGGAATGCCGCGCTCTGCTGCAGGGGATGTTCCGGGAACGGAGAGAAAAATGACAATGGAAAACGGAATTTGCCCGGATGAGATAGGTGCCGTGCGCGTGAAATGCCCCCGGCGGGTTTCCGGATCCCGTTTTTTTGCAGTTTATTCACCGCCCGGCGACCACTTTTTTTCAAAAACCCCTTGTATTTCCCTGCAAAGTGTGGTAGAATACCACTATCCGAAGATCAACCTTAGAACGTGGGCTCCCAAGAGCCCGCGTTTCTTCATGATGAAAGGAGACAAACGAATGGCAAAAGGCGGCAACACCGTGCAGACCGTGACTGCGCTGGCCGAACCGATCGCCGCTCAGCTCGGCGTGTCCCTGTGGGACGTGCGCTTTCTCAAGGAGGGCGCTTCGTGGGTGCTGCGCATCTTCATCGACAAGGCGGGCGGCGTATCCATCGACGACTGTGTGGATTTCACCCACGCGATCAACCCCGTGCTGGATGAGGCGGACCCCATCGAGCAGGCCTACTGTCTGGAGGTCAGCTCCCCCGGGTTGGAGCGCGAGCTGACGCGCGACGCGCATTTCGAGAGCGCCGTCGGCCAAAAGGTCAAGCTGCGCACCATTCGTCCCGTTGACGGCGAACGCGACTTTTCCGGCGTGCTGGAAGCTTACGCCGACGGCGCACTGACCGTGCGCTTTCCCGACGAAAGCGGCCTGACCCTCGCAAAAAAAGAGACTGCCTGGGTCAAGCTCGACGATTTCGGCGGCTTCGATCAAGAATAAAAATATATAGATTATAGATTCGGAAGGACTGATTCACAAAATGAACAAAGAGTTTTTTGAAGCGGTAAAGATGATGGAGGCCGAAAAAGGCATCTCCGCCGACTATCTTTACGAAAAGATCAAGATGGCCATCCTCTCCGCCACGCGCAGCCAGTACGGCGAAAACGTCGTCTGTGAGATCGACCCCGAAGCGCAGACGATGAACGTCTATGTCCGCGCCGAGGTCGTGGAAGAGATCGAGGAACCGGGCAACAAGATGACCCTTGATCAGGCGCGCAACTACGACCCGAACGCCAAGCTCGGCGACATCATCGAGTTCCAGCTCGATCCAAAAAAATTCGGCCGCATCGTTGCCCAGACCGCCAAGAGCGTCATTCGCCAGGGCATCCGCGAAGCCGAACGTCAGATCGCCTCGCAGGAATTCCAGAACCGCAAGCAGGAGGTCGTTACGGCTACGGTCAAGTTCGTCAACGACGAGACCGGCGACGCAACGATCGAGATCGGCCGCGCAACGGCGCATTTTTCCCGCGCCGACCAACTACCGAACGACCAGTTCCGACCCGGCCAGCTCATCAAGGTCTACGTCGCCTCCATCAGCGAGGAGGGCGGCCTGAGCTACGCCACCATCTCCCGCCGCCATCCGGGCTTCGTGCGCCGGCTGTTTGAGACCGAGGTACCCGAGATCTATGACGGCGTGGTCGAGATCAAGTCCGTTTCCCGCGAGCCGGGCTCCCGCACCAAGATCGCCGTGAAGAGCAACGACGAAAATGTGGATCCCGTGGGCGCCTGCATCGGTCAGCGCGGCCAGCGCGTGAACTCCATCATCGAGACCCTCGGCGGCGAAAAGATCGACATCGTACCCTACAGCGACGACCCGGCCGCCTATGTCTCCGCGGCGCTTGCGCCCGCCCAGGTCGTTTCCGCCGTTCCCGCGGAGGACGGCAGCCGCCTTTGCGCCGTCGTGGTGCCGGACAACCAGCTTTCCCTCGCCATCGGCAACAAGGGACAGAACGTGCGCCTTGCCGCAAAGCTCACCGGCTGGAAGATCGACATCAAGGCCCAGTCCGCTGCGGAGGAAGGCTGATGACCGCCCGCAAAACGCCGATGCGCAAATGCATGGGCTGTATGCAGATGTTCCCCAAAAAGGAGCTTGTGCGCGTGGTGCGCACCAAAACGGGCGAGGGGGAAGACGATTTTGAGATCACCCTCGACCTCACCGGAAAAAAAGCCGGCCGCGGCGCTTACATCTGCAAAAATCTCTCGTGTCTGCAAACGGCGCGCAAGGCAAAACGCCTCTCCCGCGCTCTGGATTGTTCCATCCCGGACACGGTCTACGATATACTGGAGCAGGAGATGATCCAAAGTGACGGATAAACTGCTCTCCCTTCTGGGGCTGGCCAGACGCGCCGGACGCCTCGCCTGCGGCCATGACGCCGCGGTGGAAGCCATCGTCAAAAACCGCGCTGCGCTCTGCCTTTGCAGCGCCGACGCTTCCGAACGGCTGGAACGCGAGCTGCGCCACGCCTGCACCTTCGAACACAAACACATCCCCTTTGTCCGGCTTTCCGTTCCCATGGCGGCGCTTTCCCAAGCCATCGGAACCAAAGCGGCCGTTGTCGCCGTGAACGACGCCGGCTTTGCCGCGCGGCTGCTTTCGCTGCTGAACGAAGGGACAAACACAGGAAAGGATGAAGACTATGCCGAGAGTGAAATATAAAATCAGTGAATTTGCAAAGGACTTCGGTACCGGCAGCAAATCGATCATTGCGATCCTCAGCCAGTTCAGCGACGCCGAACGCAAACACTCCACCGTGCTGGAGGAGCCGGAGCTGGACTTCCTGTTTGAGGCCATCACCCAGGCCAGACAGGTCGCGTCCTTCGACGCTTATTTTGCCATGGCCGACCGCGAGCGCGAAGAGAAGGAAGCCGCTGCGGACGCCAAAGCAGAAGCGGCAAAGGCAGCGAAAGCCGACGAAGCTCCCGCAGAGGAAAAACAGCCTGCCGAGGCCGCCGAAAAGCCGGCAGCCAAAGCAGAAAAGCCGGCCGCAAAGAGCGAAAAACCGGCCGCAAAGGCGGAAAAACCGGCGCGCAGACCGGAAAAGCCGAAGGTGGCTCCGGCGTCGACCAAGCCGATCGCGCCGCCGCCCCAGCAGCCGAAGAAAAAAGACAAGGACAAAAACAAGCCGCTGCAGGCGCGCACCAAGGGCGAGACCAAGCGTGTGGACACCCGCCAGAACAATGTGGATCTCGACAAGTACAACGAGCGCTATGAAGAGATCGCACCGGCGAGCCGCATGAACAACGACAACACCCAGCGCAAGCAGAAGATCAACCAGAAGAGCAAGCAGTACCGCAAGCCGGGCGCCGGCCGTTCCGCCAAGCGCGAGACCGAAAACGAACGTCTCAGACGCATTGCCGCCGAACGCGCCAAAAAACCGCTGACCATCAAGGTCCCCGACGAGATCACCGTGGGTGAGCTGGCCGCCATGCTGAAGATGACGGCCGCCGAGGTCATCAAAAAGCTCTTTGCTCTGGGCGTGATGGCCACGGTGAACGAAGTGATCGACTTCGACACCGCCGAGATCGTTGCCACGGAGCTTGGCGCCAAGGTGGAAAAGAAGATCGTCGTCTCCATCGAGGAGCAGATCATTGACGCGAGCGAGGATAAGGAAGAGGATCTTGACAGACGCGACCCGGTCGTGGTCGTTATGGGTCACGTGGACCACGGCAAGACCTCCATCCTCGACGCGATCCGCAACACAGCCGTTACCGAGACCGAGGCCGGCGGCATCACCCAGCACATCGGCGCCTACCGCGTGGATGTGGACGGCCAGATGATCACCTTCCTCGACACGCCGGGCCACGCGGCCTTCACCTCCATGCGCGCCCGCGGCGCCATGGCGACCGACATCGCCGTGCTGGTCGTGGCTGCCGACGACGGCATCATGCCGCAGACGATCGAGGCGATCAACCACGCCAAGGCCGCCGGCGTCCAGATCATCGTTGCCATCAACAAGATGGACAAGGAGGGCGCGAACCCCGACCGGATCAAGCAGCAGCTCACCGAATACAGCCTCGTTCCCGAGGAGTGGGGCGGCGAAACGATCTGCGTTCCCGTTTCCGCGAAGACCGGCGAAGGCATCGACGCTTTGCTGGAAAGCATTCTGCTCGTGGCCGAAGTGGCCGAGCTGAAGGCCAACCCGAACCGCGCCGCGAAGGGCGTGGTCATCGAGGCGCGGCTGGATAAAGGGCGCGGCCCCATCGCGACACTGCTCGTGCAGAACGGCACGCTGAACGCCGGCGACATCATTGTTGCCGGAACCGCCGTCGGCCGTGTGCGCGTGATGGTCAACGAGCGCGGCCAGCGCATGAAGAGCGCAGGCCCCTCCGTTCCCGTGGAGGTCATGGGCCTTGCCGAAACGCCGAACGCCGGCGACGCTTTTGACGCCGTTTCCGACGAGCGCCTGGCCCGCGAGCTGGTGGAACAGCGCAAGCAGAAGGAAAAAGAAGACAAATTCAACGCTCAGCACAAGGTCACGCTCGACAATCTCTTCTCTTCGCTGCAGGAAGGCGAGATGAAGGAGCTGAACATCGTGGTCAAGGCCGACGTGCAGGGCTCCGTGGAAGCGGTCACCCAGAACCTCGAAAAGCTTTCCAACGAGGAAGTCCGCGTCAAGGTCATCCACGGCGGCGTGGGCGCCATCAACGATTCCGACGTCATGCTCGCCGGCGTGTCCAACGCCATCATCGTCGGCTTCAACGTGCGCCCGGATTCCGGCGCGCAGGCAGCCGCGGAGCGCGACGGCGTGGAAATGCGCATGTACCGCGTGATCTATGACTGCATGGAAGAGATCGAAGCCGCCATGAAGGGTATGCTCGCGCCGAAGTTCCGCGAGGTGCCGCTGGGCCGCATCGAGGTGCGTACCGTGATGAACCTCTCCTCCGCCGGAAAGATCGCCGGCAGCTATGTGCTGGAGGGCAAGGTCACCCGGAACGCGAAGATCCGCGTCGTGCGCGACGGCATCGTCATCACGGAAGACGAGATCGCCTCCCTGCGCCGCTTCAAGGACGACGTCAAGGAGGTCGCCGCCGGCTACGAGTGCGGCATCGGCCTGACAAAGTTCAACGATATCAAGGAGGGCGACATTTTCGAAGCCTTCCTGATGGAGGAGTACAGAGATTGACGCGCCGCGTCGATCTCTGTGAGCTGTGCGCTGTCAGCGGTCAGCAATTCTCTCACTCTCCGACCCCGAAAACAAGAGGAGTTCCAATATGTCAAGCTATAAACACAACCGCGTTGCGGAGGATATCCGCCGCGAGATCACTCTTTGCATCCGCGAGCTGAAGGATCCGCGCGTCAAGGACAAAATGCTCACGGTCGTGCGCGTGGAGGTCAGCTCCGACGCGTCGTTTGCCAAGGTCTACATCAGCGACCTGCAGGGCATCGACGGAGCGAAAGAGGCGGTCAAAGCCCTTTCTGCCGCCACGGGACGGCTGCGCCGCGAGGTCGGCGCCGCGCTGCATCTGCGCAAAACGCCGGAGCTGCAGTTTTTGGCCGATGATTCCGTGGAGCAGGGCGTGGCGCTGTTCAAAAAGCTGGAGGACGTCAACAGAGGAAACAAACATGAAGATGATTGAGTTCCACACCGTTCTGCAGCGCCTGCAGAACGCCGAGGATGTGCTCATCCTTACCCACGCGAACCCCGACGGCGACACCCTCGGCGGCGGCTTCGCCCTGTTTTGGGGGCTGAAAAAGCTGGGGAAGCGGGTCAAACTGCTGAACAACGAGCCGATCTCGGAAAAATACCGTTTTCTTGCCCGGGGGCTGGAAAACGACGCATTTGAAGAAAATTACATCATCACCGTGGACGTGGCGGACAAGAGTCTGCTCGGCGCGGCGCTGGAGGAAAGCTACGGCGACCGGGTGGATCTTTCCATCGACCACCACGGCACGAACCGCCTTTACGCGAAGGAGACCTATGTGGAGAGCGACTCCGCCTCCGCCAGCGAGATCATCTATCTGCTGCTGCTGTCTCTCGGCGTGGAGTTCACCGGGGAGCTGGCCGACTGCCTTTACACCGGTGTTTCCACCGACACCGGGTGCTTCCGCTATTCCAATGTAACGCCCCGCACCCATCGCATCGCCGCCGACCTGATGGAGCGCGGCGCGAACCACACCGCCATCGACGTCGCTATGTTCGAAACCAAGGACATGAGCTTTTTGCGCCTGCAGCAAAAATGTCTGGAGGCGCTGGAGCTTTATTATGACGGCCGCGTCAGCGTGCTGAACATCACCCGCGCCCTGCTGGACGAGACCGGCTGCAAAGACGAGGACTGCGACGCCATCGTCGCGCTCTCGCGCCAGATCGCCGGCGTGTGGAACGGCACGTACAAAGATGGAACGCTCTCGATCCGCGAGAACGACGGATGCGTATTCGAGGTTACAGAAGTTCGAATGCTCAAAGGAAGAAGCGCTGGCGCAAATGCTTCCGGTGCTGAAAGAAGCGCTGACTTGACGTGTGAAACACGTCAAGTATTTCGGAATTTGGAATTCGGAATTCGGAATTGCGGGACGCCACGCTGCGCGTGATGCGTCTAAGCTATGTGAGGAAGAAGCTATTACATCATCGACGAGCCGGAAGACTTAAGAGGCTTTTCTCTGCGAAAAAAGAGTTCGGTGAAAACGCAATGTAAAATCGCGACCACAATTCCGAATTTCCAATTCCGAATTACCGCAGGTATTATTATGAACGGATTTCTATGCTTAAACAAGCCGGAGGGTCTCACCTCCTTCGTTGCGGCTGCAAAATGCCGCAGATTGGCCGGCGCAAAAAAAAGCGGCCACACCGGAACGCTCGATCCCATGGCGACCGGCGTGCTGGTTGTCGCCCTCGGCGCGGCGACCCGCTTCATCGAACTGATCCCCTCCCACGAAAAATCCTACCGCGCGGCCTTCCGCCTCGGCGAAACGACCGATACGCTCGACATCACCGGCACAGTGCTGCAGACCCGTCCCGTAACGTGCGGCAAAGCCGACGTGGAAGCCGCCCTCGAACGCTTTCGCGGCGAAATATTGCAGGTGCCGCCGATGTATTCCGCTCTGCAAAAGGACGGCGTGCGCCTGTATGCCCTTGCGCGGCAGGGCGTGGAGATCGAACGCGAAGCCCGGCCGGTGCGGATCTCGCACCTTTCCCTTGCCGAAGCTGATGAGAACGCCCATACCTATACCGTCGACGTGACCTGCTCGGCAGGAACGTATATCCGCTCGCTGATCGCCGATCTCGGCGAAGCGCTGGGCTGCGGCGCGGTCATGACCGCCCTTTGCAGAACGGCTGCCCACGGGCTGACCCTTGCGGAAAGCTACGATTTTTACGCGCTGGAAGCGATGGCCGCAAACGGCACGCTCGGCGCGACGGTGCTGCCGACCGAACGGCTGCTGGGCTTGCCCGCCCTCACCGTGAGCGAAAAACAGGCCGTGCGCTTTTCCAACGGCGGCGAGCTCGACCTCGCCCGGCTGCAGGGCGCGGAAAACGGCGGCCTTTTCAGCGTCTTTTCTCCGGCGGGCGATTTTCTCGGCGTCGGTGAAATAGAAGCGGCTGTGCTGAAGGTCAGAAAAACCCTGCCGAAAACCAAGGAAGGCTGAAGGTTTTTAACTTTCCATTTTCCATTTTCCATTTTCAATTTTTCATTCGATTCCCGACTACCGACTCAACTCCAGGTGTCCCCATGAAACAATCCGTTCTGGCTCTCGGAAATTTTGACGGCCTGCACCGCGGCCATCTGGCGGTGCTGCAAACGGCGCTGCAGAGCGCGGCCGCGCAAACAAAGCGCCCGGCCGTGCTGCTGTTTGACTGCCACCCTCGCGAAGTGCTCACCGGGGTCTGTCCGCCGGTGCTGCTGGCGGAAGAAGAAAAGCGCCGCAGGCTCGCTTTGCTCGGGTTTGCGGTCGAAATCATTTCGTTTGCGCAGGTGCGCGACCTTTCCCCCGCGGCGTTTCTCGATTTGCTGGAAGCGCGGTTTTCCCCGGTTTGCCTGTGCTGCGGCAACAACTACCGTTTCGGCGCGAAGGCCGCCGGCACGGTGGAGACCCTGCGAACGCTCAGCGCGCAGCGCGGCATCGAAGTGCAGGTGGCGCCCGACGTGATGTTCGACGGTGCGCCCGTGTCGTCCACACGCATCCGCGTTCTGCTAGAAGCGGGGGAAATCACGGCGGCGAACCAGATGCTCGGCCGGCCGTTTTCCTACGCCTTTCCTGTGGTGGACGGCGACAAGCGCGGCCGCTTGCTCGGCTTTCCGACAGCCAACCAGCGGTTTCCGCAAGGCTTCGTGCGGCTGCGGCGCGGCGTTTATGCCGCAAAGGTCTGCTTAAGGGACACGTGGTATCCTGCAGTTACGAACATCGGCGTGCGCCCGACGATCGGTACGCCCGACCTGCGCAGCGAAACCTGCGTTCTCGGCTTTGACGGCGACCTGTACGGCCAAATACTGGAAGTGCATCTGCTGGAATATCTGCGGCCGGAGGAAGATTTCGGCGCGCTGGACGCGCTGCGAACGCAGATCGCTGCCGACGCCGAAGCGGCAAAGGACGTTTTTGAAAGGACAAGCCATGAAACAAAAGCTGAAGGTCAAAGCTGTCTTTTTTGATTTTGACGACACACTGCAAAGCAGAAAGGGCGCTTACCGTCTGTACTGCGAAGCATTTTTATCGAAGTATTTCCCCGGGCTCGGCGCAGCCGAACGCGATCGCAAACTCGACGAGATGGAAGCGCTGGTGGACGGGGGCTACAAGGACCGAGAGGTCTATTTTCCCGAGCTGATCGACCTCTGGCAGTGGAAGGATCACCCGCCGCTGCAGGAGCTCTATGACTCGTTCAATCTCGATTTCGGCAAATACATCGTGCTGCTGCCCGGCGCGGTGGAAACGCTGAAAGAACTCAAACGGCGGGGTTTTTTGCTCGGCGCGGTGACGAACGGCGTCTCCTCGCTGCAAAACATCAAGCTGGACACCGCCGGGATCCGTGATCTGTTCGACGTGGTCGTCGTTTCCGGCGACATCGGCGTCTACAAGCCCGACCGCCGCATTTTTGACGAGGCCGCCCGCCGTATCGGCGTCCGGAACAGCGACGTTCTTTTCGTCGGCGACCACCCGGTCAACGACATCGACGGCGCACTGGGCGCCGGGATGCAGGCCATCCGCATGAACTACGGCGATTTCAAGGGCAGGGGACTCGGCAAGGCCACCGCGGCGGAGATCGAACAGATTTCGGACGTGCTGGCGTATGTTTCATAAATTAAAGATAAGGATCGTGAAAACTCATGTTTTGTAAGCATTGCGGACACAAACTGACGGACGGCGCAGCGGTTTGCCCCGGCTGCGGCACCCGGATCGACCCCGCTGTTTTCAGCGTGCAGAAATTCAAGGTGACCCTGCCCTCCCGCGAACAGGAGCTGCAGACCCTGCTGGAACAGGTGGACGCCAAAAAAGCGGAGGCTGCCCCGGCGACCGAGGTGATCGATCTGCCCGAGGAAGTGCTCGAGCTTTCGCCCGACGTGCCGGAGGACGCGCCGCCGACAGTCGTGGAGCTGCCGGAAGAGGACGACGCGCTGCTGCGCCAGCCCATGATCTCCGACGGCAGAACCCCGACGCCCCGTTTGGACATCTCCGTGCCTGCCGATTTGCCGCTCCTGCGCCCTCGCGAAAGCGCCGCGTCGCGCCGCAGCCGCCATGTGCTCACCGCGATCGTGTGCGTGTGCGCTGTGGCGATGCTTGCTCTGCTGGGCGTGCGGCTGACCACCCATCTTTTCGACAGCAGCAACAGCGGGCTGGAACCGGTCTCGCTGAACGTGCTGACCGACGAGGAAAAGCAGGAGGTGCTCTCGGCGCTTTTGCCCTATGCGCCGCTGTTTGACCGCCCGTTCACGCCGACAACCATGGGCGTGGGCGCATTTTTCCGCGCGCTGGATCTGAACAAAACGAACAACCTCTATGCCGCTGCGAACGGCCAGCCGACCCGGGTGACCGAAACGGCGGACCCGCTCAGCCGCTTTGTCGGTGAAGAGGGCGGCTACAGCTATTACCGCATCCCGGCAAAGGAGCTGGACGCTCTGGCCGCGCGCTTCGGCGTTTCTCTGCCCGGCAGCGGCAACAACAGCAGCTACTATTACTACGACGGCGCATATTACTTTTTCGCCGCCGACGAACCTGCCGGAGATCCGGCGCCCGATCTGCATGTTTCCAAGGCGCAGAACACCGAAGACGGCAACTGTTATGTTGTTTTGGCAGACCTGAGCGACATCAACGTGGTCTACGCCATCGTCAGCCGCGGCACGGACGCCGCGCAGGCGGCCGACTGGACGGTGCTGGAGCTTTCGCCCGACCCGCTGTTCCGGGAGGACGGCAGCCGCCTTGCCGTGCAAAGTGACGCTTTGCCCTATGAAATGCGCCACACGGAGATCCCGGCGACCGCGTCCGACGGAACGGTCTATGCCAAATATGTGCTGGATTATCCCTATTTCACCGATACGGCGACCGAGACCGCCAAAACGGTCAACGCCCTGTATGCCCAGATGCTCAATTCCTACAGGGAGCTTTCGCAAAGCGCCGACAAGCGCTTTCAGGCCTTTGTCAAACGCGGCTACGACACGCGGATGCTGCCTGGCTACACTTACATGGTATCCACCGTGACTTTCAATCGGGACGGTACGCTTTCCCTGCTGGATGAGCTGACGGAATACCAGGCCGAGGCGGCCGCAAAAGCGCTCAAGGCGCAGCAGGCGGAGTCTTCCGCCGAGGAGGAGGGCGAAGAACCGCTTGCCCCCAACCGCTTTGTGATGCCGACCATCACCTATTCCGGCACCACCATCGACACCGGCACCGGCGCCTTCCTGCGCCGCGACGATCTGTTCAGCGGCGACTTTGCGTGGTATCAGACTCTGCTGTACCATGTGTTCGCCGGCGCGAGCGAGGCCGACCTCGACGCGCTCATCAGCGGCGCAACGGCGCAGACCGAAACGACCGGCTGGGAAGAAGAAACAACGGCCGATCCCTACGCGCCTACTGCGGCGGAGGATGTGACGGCAGCGACCGATTCGGCGGCCGCCGGATTGCCGGCGCTCAGCGACGCCCAGGCCGCCGTCGGCCAGCAGATCTACGCTTCCCCCTGGGTGCGCACCGAAGAAGGCGTGTGCTTCTGCTACCTCGGCAACGGTTACTACTCCTATGTGACCCTGCCGGAGAAGTATGTGGAGGCGGAATAAAAATGCGGCGCAGCCGCTGCCAAGGCGGCTTTCTCCGCTGGCGGGGAAGGCGGCATCGCGCAGCGAAAGCAGCGGCAAAATGCTGTCTTTGCCTGCGCGATGACGGAGGAGGCGGCCTGTAAGTTGGCAATCTGTCGGAAGCGCGTATGACTTTTGTCGGAAGCGCGTATGACTTTCTTCTTGCATCTTTCCCCAAAACGCGCTATAATAAAATATCAACCATAGAACCATAGTTTCATCCGCTGAAACGCGGCAAGGAGAACCGTTATGTTATTTTCACAAGACATCGCCATCGACCTCGGCACCGCCAACACCCTTGTGTTCGTCAAGGGAAAGGGCATCGTCATACGCGAGCCCTCCGTGGCGGCCGTGAGCGTCAGCACCAAACCGGCCAAGGTGGTCGCTGTGGGCAACCAGGCCAAGGAGATGATCGGCCGCACCCCCGGCTCCATCACCGCCATGCGGCCCCTGCGCGACGGCGTGATCGCCGATTTCGACATCACGGCGGAGATGCTGCGCAAGTTTATCCAGAAAGCGATGGGCGCCTCGTTTTTCGCCAAGGCGCGCGTGGTCATCTGCGTTCCCTCCGGCGTGACGGAGGTGGAGCGCCGCAACGTGCATGACGTTGCGCTGGAGGCCGGCGCGAAGTTCGTCAGCCTGATCGAAGAGCCCATGGCGGCCGCCATCGGCGCGGGTCTGCCCGTGAGCGAGGCCATCGGCTCCATGGTCGTGGACATCGGCGGCGGCACGGCGGAGGTGGCTGTGATCGCCCTGGGCGATATCGTGACCTCCCGTTCCGTGCGCGTGGCCGGCGACAATCTGGACGCCGCCATCGTGCAGTATCTCAAGAAAAAATACAACCTGCTGGTGGGCGAACGCACCGCCGAGGAGATCAAGATCAAGATCGGTTCCGCCGCGCCCTATGAAGGCGAGGGCAAGATGGAGGTCAAGGGCCGCAATCTGCTGGACGGTCTGCCGAAAAGCGTGACCGTCACCAGCGAGGAAGTCCGCGAAGCGCTGGACGACCCCGTGAACCAGATCCTCGATGCGATCAAGGCCACGCTGGAAAAGACGCCGCCGGAGCTTTCCGCCGACATCATCGACCACGGCATCACCTTGACGGGCGGCGGCGCACTGCTGCGCGGACTGGACAAGCGCATTGCCGACGAGACCGGGATGCCCGTTGTCGTTGCCGACGCGCCGCTGGACTGTGTGGCCGACGGTGCGGGCATCTATCTGGAATCCGACGCGCTGACAAACGTCGGAAAGCGCGTGTGAGTTTGCATTTTTTCATCCGTTCACAAGGAGTTTTCTTATGCGTAGATTCATCAAGAGCACCCAAGTGAAAATCTTTTTGTTCGTGTTTGCGGCGTTGCTGGTCGGCATCGTGCTGGCTGCCGTGGGTCATACGGATTCCGCCCCGCTGAGCAAGGCGGTGTCCGTGGTGTTCACACCGCTGCAGAAGGTCAGCGGCGCGATCAGCGAAAAAGTGCGCTGGTTTTCCTCCTCCTTCGCTTCGGCAAGCGCCCTGAAAAGCGAAAACGACGAGCTGCGGGCAAAGCTCGCGGACTATGAGAACCAACTGATCGATTACGGCGAGACCCGGCGCAAGCTGCGCTCCTATGAAAAGGCGCTGGGCGTGAAGAAGGAGCACAGCGATTTCACCCTGATCCCCGCCAATGTGATCGGCACCGACAAGGCCGACCTGTTCTCTTCGCTGGTGCTGGACAAGGGCACGGGCGACGACGTTGCGCTGGGCGACCCGGTGATCTCCGGGAACCATCTGGTCGGCATCGTCAAAAAGGTCAACCCCTCCGACTGCGTGGTGCACACGCTGCTGAATCCGACGGTGAACGTCGGCGCGCTGGAAAGCAAGACCCGGGAGGGCGGCTTTGTCACCACCGACGCCCACCAGAGCGAGAGCGGCAAGTGTATGCTGCGGGGGCTGGAACGCTCCACGCAGGTCATGCCCGGGGCGCTGGTGGTCACCTCCGGCGTGGGCGGCCTGTACCCGAAGGGGCTGCTGATCGGCACGGTTTTGCAAATTCTGGAAAGCGACGTGGATCTGACCGCCTATGCGGTGCTGGAGCCCGCCGTGGATTATGACGCGCTGGAAGACGTTTTCGTCATCACCGATTTCAAGGGCCAGGGCGTGGAACAACCATCTGACTGAGGAAGATCATGAAACGCTTTACCTTTGACCGACAACTTGCGGCGCGGCGGGCAATGTTTGCATTGCTCCTGGTGCTTGCTGCCCTTTTGCAGCACACCCGCGGCGTTTTGCCGGCCATCGGCAGGGCGGATTGCTTTTTGCTGCTGCCGCTGTGTGTGGCGATCGCCATGCATGAGGGCAGCGTGGTCGCCATGCTGTTCGGCGCGTTCGGCGGCGCTCTCTGGGATTTTGCCGCCCCCTCCGGCGACGGTTTTTATGCGGCGGCGCTGTGTCTGCTCTGCTTTGTGTGCGGGGCGCTTTGCTCTTTCCTGCTGCGGGTGAATCTGCGCTCGTTTTTGCTGCTGTGCGCCCTCGGCGGTGTGCTGCTGGCGCTGGCGCACTGGTTCTTCTTCCTGCGTTTGACGGGCATCGACCCTGCCGGCGCGCTGCTGACGGGCCGGGAACTGCCGTCGCTGCTCTATACGCTGGCCGTGTCGCCGGTGTGCTACGGGGCGGTGAAGGCGGTCTGCAGGAAAAGGAAGCATACGTTGACGGTTGACAGGTAAGATACGATCCGCAGAAGAAAGAATTGAAAGTTGAAAACGGAAAATCGAAAATGAAGGGTCGCCGCCCGATGCGGAAAAAGTGCGCTCATACAATCGACGAACACTGCAATCAACAGGGTTCTGTCTTCGCGGACTGAATGTGCAAATCAACGGCCTTTGACCCCGCGACCTAAATTGCGCATTGCAAAATGATTTCAATTTTCAATTCTCAATTTTCAATTCTCCCTCCTGTTCTTTCCATTCCCAATTTTCGAAAAGAGGTGATCTCATGCGCAAAACCTACAACGCCCGCAGGGCAAAAGCCGTGCTCGCCGTTCTGGCCGCGGCCATCGCGGTCTTTCTGGTGCGGATCTATTATGTTCAGGTCGTGCAGGCCAAGGAGGTCCGCCAGACCGCCGCGCAGACCGTGAAGGTGCCTGTGGAGGCGCTGCGCGGAGAGATCCGCGACCGCAACGGCAACCTGCTGGTCACGAACCGTCAGGTGCGCACCATTGCGTTCAACTTCAACCTCTTTCCCCCCGGAAAGGAGAGCGCGCACCGCAATGAGATCATTCTCTCGCTCATCCGCCTGTTCCGCGGCTACAAAAACGCCGAATGGGTCGATAATCTGCCGCTGCGCATCACGAAAGACGGCAAGCCCGTGTTTTTGAAAGGCAAGGACAACGAAGTCAGTTATCTCAAGAGCAAGGCGTTCCTGCACCTGAACCCCTACGCCACCGCCGAGGACTGCTTTGCCGCTTTGGTGGAACGCTACAAGCTGGAAAACTACAGCCTGCCCGACGCGCGTGACATCGCTTCGGTCTATTACTCCATGCACAAGGAGGGCTTCAACACCGCCACGCCCTACATCTTTGCCTACGATGTGCCGCAGGGACTCGTTGCCGCCGTGAAGGAGCGCAGCGACGTTTTCCCCGGCGTGGACGTGCAGATCGAAGCCCAGCGCGAATATGTGGACGGCAGCATCGCCCCGCACATTCTGGGGATCGTGGGCGCCATCAGTCCGAAGGAATATGAGGCCAAAAAAGACGAGGGCTACAGCAAGAACGACCTGATCGGCAAAAGCGGTCTGGAATACACGCTGGAAAGCTACCTGCGCGGCAAGGCCGGCGAAAAGATCATCACCGTGGACCGCGACGGCAACACCAGCGAAGTTTATACCACCCGGCCCGTGCAGGGCGACACCGTGATCCTCACGATCGACCGCGATCTGCAGAAGGTGGCGCAGAACGCCCTGCGCAGCCTGATCCTTGAACAGCAGGCCTCCCGCGGCAACGTCACCAGCGGCTCCGTGGTGGTCATGGACACCAAAAACAACGATGTGCTGGCTGTCGCCAGCTACCCGACCTTCAACCTCGAGACCTACAACAAAAACTCCGCAAAGCTCAACGCCTCGCCCAGCAAGCCGCTGTGGAACCGCCCGCTGCGCAGCACCTATACGCCGGGTTCCACGATCAAGCCCTGCGTGGCGATGGCCGGCTTGCAGGAGGGTGTGATCACCAAGGATACCTACATCTACTGCAGCGGCAAATACCGCTACTTTTCCGACTATCAGCCCGGCTGCATGGGCTACCACGGCGCACAGAACGTGGTCAATGCCCTGCACCATAGCTGCAACATCTTCTTTTATGAGACCGCGCGTCTGCTGGGCATCGAAAAGCTCAACCGCTATTTTTCTATTTTCGGTCTGGGCGAAAAAACCGGCGTGGAGCTGACGGAGGCCGAGGGCAATGTGGACTCCTATCAGTTCCGCACCTCCCGGGGCGAGCTCTGGACGCCGGGTCTGACGATCCAGGCCGGCATCGGCCACGGCGACAACCAGTTCACACCCATCCAGCTTTGCGCCTATGTCTCGATGATCGCCAACCGGGGCGTGCGCTATCGCGCCCATCTGGTGAAATCCATCATGTCTTCTGATTTTTCCGAGACCCATCTGCAGTCGCAGACCGAGGTGCTCACCCAGGCGGATTTTGACGACGAGAACTGGGACCTCGTGCAGCGCGGTATGCTCTATGTCGGCAAATACAGCTACGCCGATTTTTCCAAAGTCCCCGTTGACGTTGCGGCAAAGACGGGTACGACCACCGTGGAAAAATATGTCGGCGGCACAAAGATCGACACCTACAACGGCTTGATTTTGACCTTCGCGCCTTTTGAAGCGCCGGAGATCGCCATCGCCGTGGTGATCGAGGGCGCCGGTTCCGGCGGTTCCACCGCACCGGCGGCATCCGCCATCATGGAGTACTATTTCTCCCACAAACCGTCGAACGAAACCGAAGGAGCCGAAGAGACGCTTCTCAAATAACGGAGGTACGCTTATGGCAAAACGCATTGTTGTCGCGTCCGGCAAGGGCGGCGTCGGAAAAACCACGCTGGCCGTTGCGCTGTCCCTCGCGCTTGCGCGGCGGGGCAAAAAAGTTCTGCTGGTCGATTTTGACGATCTGCGCTCGGCCGACCTGCTGGTCGGCGTGGCCGACCGCGTGGTCTACGACTGGGGCGATGTGATCCGGGGCGACTGCGCGCCGATGGACGCCGTGCTGAACGCCGGCGCGATCTCGCTGCTGCCCTGTCCCACAGATTACGGTTCCGCAACGCCCCGGCAGATCCGCACGATGATGCGCAGCTATGAAAAGGAGTTCGACGTGCTGTTCTTTGATTCCCCCGCCGGGGTTGGCGCCGGGTTTGCCCTGGCCTGCGCCGCGGCGAAGCAGGGGATCGTCGTCGCTCTGGCCGATCCGGCCTCGGTGCGCGGCGCCTGCCGTGCCGCCCGCGAGATGGAAGACCTCGGCGTGCGCTCGAGCCGTTTGATCCTCAACCGTGCCGTCAAGCGCGACATCAAAAAGCGCCTGATGCTGAACATCGACGATGCGATCGACCGCAGCGAGGTGCAGTTGCTCGGCGTCGTTCCGGAGGATCGCTCCCTGCGCTACGCCGCCATGAAAACCTTCCTTTTCGATTCCACCGCGCCGGCCTATGTGCCGATTTTCAACATCGCCCGGCGGCTGGAAGGGGAAAACATCCCCCTGGCATTCAACTAAATACCGAAAAAGAAAAATCATTTTTGTATATTTTGCCGTTTTTCTTCAAAAAATATTGCTTTCTTGCAAAAGATTTGTTATGATAACCGCAAGGAACTTTATACTTTGAAAGGAACCGGATGCGCAGACATCCAAAGGAGAAGAGCGAATGAATATTGCATTGATTGCCCATGATGCAAGAAAGGAATTGATGGTCCAGTTCTGCATCGCGTACTGCGGCACCCTGAGCGGCCACAACCTGTGCGCCACCGGAACCACCGGAAAAATCGTCAGCGAAGCCACCGGCCTGTCCATCACCAGCTTTCTTTCCGGCGCCCAGGGCGGCGAGGAGCAGGTGGCTGCGCGCATCGCCTGCAACGAGATCGACCTTGTGCTGATCTTCCGCGATCCTCTCAAACCGGATTCCGGCCAGCCGAACGAGGCGAACCTTTTGCGGCTGTGCGACGTGCACAACGTCCCCGTTGCCACAAACATTGCCACGGCGGAAGCGCTGATCCACGCGCTGGAGCGCGGCGACCTTGACTGGCGCGACATTGTCAACC
Organism: Oscillospiraceae bacterium; assembly: GCA_902774035.1. Taxonomy (GTDB): domain Bacteria; phylum Bacillota; class Clostridia; order Oscillospirales; family Acutalibacteraceae; genus UBA6857. Next base: position 89,151 of record CACYHA010000011.1, read on the forward strand.
CGAAAAACTGAATCGAGAAGGGTCGCACCGGGATCGGTTGTGACCCCTTTTCAACTTGTGCGCCGCGCAGGTTGAACAGAAATCGGATATTCCGAAGAATCCGGGAGGTTCTATGTTCCGTCGTTTTCTCTGTCTGCTTTTGTGTTTTTCGCTCGTCTTCGGCGCTTCGGCGGTCTGCGCCGCGGCGGGGGAGGTCTCGCGCGTGTCCTGCTGTGTGTTCGGCAGCGACGGGCGCGGCTTTTCCTGGTTTACGGCGGAGAACGGCGGCAGCGATGTGCAGCTTTTGAAGAGCGACGAGTTTGACGGCAGTTTTGCTTCTGCCGCCGTTTTCAGCGGAAAGGCGACGCGCTATCGCGGCCGTTTCAGCCACCACGTTTCCGTCACGGGGCTGGAGCCCGGCACAAGCTACACCTACCGGGTGGGGGACCGCGCCGCCGGTCTCTGGAGCGCACCGCGCACGTTTTTGACGGACGACGGCGACGGTACGGCGGCTTTTCTTGTGCTGGCCGATGTGCAGGCCGGTTCGCCCGAAAACTTTGCCCACGCGGCAAAGACCATGGCCGCCGGGCTGCAGACCCTGCCGCAGGCGGAATTCTGGGTCAATCTCGGCGACTATGTGAACGACAACACCAACGATGAGTGGGACTGGTATTTTGAGAGCTTTGCTTTTGCGAACGACCGCCTGACCCATGTCCCCGTGGCGGGCAACCACGACGGCAACATCACCAACAAGCTCAACACCTTCTGCTTCCCGTCGATGTTCTGCCTCGACACGAGCGCCAACCGCAGTCTCGAGGGCGTTTATTATTCCTTTGACTGGGGCGAGCTCCATTTCACCGTTCTGAATACCAACGACATGTATCCGATGAGCCAGGCGCAGCGCAACTGGTTTGTGAACGACGTCACAAACAGCGGCGCCCGGTGGAAGGTCGTGCTGATGCACCGCGCCCTCTATTCCGCCGGGAAGAACATCAACAAGCCCGACACCGTGGCGCTGCGGGGCGATCTGCTGCCGCTGTTTGACAAGCTGGACGTCGATCTTGTGCTCTCCGGCCACGACCACATGTATTTGCGCACGGCGCCCCTGCGCGGCGACAGAAAAACCGACGTGACGCGCACGGAAGACACGTTCCGGGGCGAAACGGTGACATTTTTCAAGGATGCGCCCGGCACGGTCTTCGCGCTGCCCTCCACAGCGGGAACGAAACGCTACACTGTCAACGAAAACGCCATGCCGCCGATTCTCAGCGTGGCGGAAACGGCGTTTTCCACCCGCGACAAAGGCGGCTGCTTCGCTGCGATCGAAACGGAGGGCGACAAGCTCGTATATAAAGCTTATTGTGTGGACGATGAAACGCAGGCCGTGACGGAGGTCGACCGCTTCGGCCTCATGAAAACGGCTGTTTCCGAAGGAACCCCGGCCAAGCGGGACGCCTCGCTGTTTTCTTCGTTCATTGCCTATCCCGCCAATTTGCTCGTCGCGCTGGCGAAGCTTCTGGTTTCCTACGGCAGGCTCCTGGCGCATATGCTGTGAATAAAAAGGGGCAGCGAGCAGGATATTAAGAAGAAAGAAATAAGATTGAAGAATTCAACGCTCCAAGGAGGCTAAAATATGCCGTTACTCACAAAATCCATCAAGGGCACGCAGGATGTGCTGCCGCAGGAAAGCCACAAGTGGCGCTATCTGGAGCAGAGTGCGCTGGAGGTGGCCGAAAACTTCGGCTTCCGCGAGGTGCGCACGCCTGTGTTTGAACACACCGAGCTGTTCCAGCGGGGTGTGGGCGACACGACCGACGTGGTGCAGAAAGAGATGTACACCTTCCTCGACAAGGGGGAACGGTCCATCACCCTGCGGCCGGAAGGCACCGCCGGTGTGGTGCGCTCGTTTCTGGAGCACGGTCTGTTCAATGAGCCGATGCCCCAGAAGCTGTGCTATCTGACCTCATGCTACCGCTACGAAAAACCCCAGGCCGGCCGCCTGCGCGAGTTCCACCAGTTCGGCGTGGAATGCTTCGGCACGGCCGACCCCGCCGCCGACGCGGAGATCATTGCGCTGGCAAAGCAGTATTTCGATTTCCTCGGCGTGCGCGATCTGCGCCTGGAGCTGAATTCCATCGGCTGCAAAGAATGCCGCAAGGATTACCACAAGGCGCTGCACGATTATTTCAGCGCCCGGAAGGACAAGCTCTGTCCGACCTGCGTGGAACGGCTCGACCGCAATCCGATGCGCATTCTGGACTGCAAGGTGCCCGCCTGCGGCGAGATCGCCGCGGACGCCCCCAAGGTCACGGATTACCTCTGCGACGATTGCCGCGCCCACTTTGAACAAGTGCAGAAGTACCTGGGGGCGATGGACATTCCCTTCACCGTGAACCCGTCCATCGTGCGCGGTCTGGATTATTACAGCCGCACCGTCTTTGAGTTCGTGTCCTCGTCCATCGGCGCCCAGGGCACGGTCTGCGGCGGCGGCCGTTATGACGGTCTTGCGGAAGAGCTCGGCGGCCCGCACACGCCCGCGCTCGGCTTCGCGCTGGGGCTGGAGCGTCTGATGCTGCTGATGGAAAGTCAGGGGCTGCCTTTCCCGGAAGCGGAAACCTGCAGCCTTTACATCGCCTCTATGGGCGAAGCCGCCGCGCAAAAGGCGGCGGAGCTGGTGTGCGCCCTGCGGCGCGACGGCATCCACGCCGAGTTCGACGTGGTCGGCCGCAGCGTGAAAGCGCAGATGAAATTTGCGAACAAGCTCGGAGCAGATTTCACCCTTGTGCTGGGCGACAGCGAGCTGGAAAGCGGCAAAGCCGTGCTCAAAAACATGAAGAGCGGCGAAACGACCGATGTGGAGCTGGCCTCCTTCCCCGGAGATTTCATGCGCATCTCCATCAGCGAGAGCCTGAAAACGCTGGAGGATCTCGGCGTTGACACAAACATTGATTTAAACGCACTTTTTTACAATAACGACTGAAAGGAAGCAACGACCATGGACTTGATGACAGGACTCAAACGAACCGATTACTGCGGCACGCTCGCCGCGAAGGATATCGACCGCGACGTGGTGGTCTGCGGCTGGGTGCAGCGCCAGCGCAACCTCGGCGCGCTGATCTTTGTCGATCTGCGCGACCGCACCGGCATTGTGCAGCTCGCCTTTGACGACGGGACGGCAAGGGAAGTTTTTGACAAGGCCTTCACCGTGCGCAGCGAATATGTGCTCATGGCGCACGGCAAGGTGCGTGAGCGCTCCTCCAAAAACATGGACATCCCCACGGGCGAGATCGAGATCGCCGTGGACGACCTGCGTATTCTCGGCGAAAGCGAGACCCCGCCCTTCGAGATCATCGAAAACTGCCCCACCAGCGAGCTGACCCGCCTGAAATACCGCTATCTCGATCTGCGCCGTCCCGATCTGCAGCGCAACATTCTCCTGCGCCACAAGATCACGAAGGTCACCCGCGATTACTTTGACGAAAACGGCTTCATCGAGATCGAGACGCCGATGCTGATCAAGTCCACGCCCGAGGGCGCGCGCGATTTCCTTGTGCCTTCGCGTATCCACAAGGGCAGCTTTTACGCGCTGCCCCAGTCGCCCCAGCTTTACAAACAGCTCTCCATGGTCGCCGGCTTTGACCGCTATATGCAGATCGCCCGGTGCTTCCGCGACGAGGATCTGCGCGCCGACCGCCAGCCGGAATTCACGCAGATCGACGTGGAGATGAGCTTCGTACAGATGGAGGATGTGCTCTCCATGATCGAAGGCTTTATGGGGCGGCTGTTCAAGGAGATTTTGAACGTCGACGTGCCGCTGCCGCTGCCGCGCCTGACCTATAAGGACGCCATGGAGCGCTATGGCTCCGACAAGCCCGACACCCGCTACGGCATGGAGATCTTTGACCTCGCGGACGAAGTCAAAGACTGCGGCTTCGGTGTGTTCTCCGGCGCCGTGGCAAACGACTCCCGCGTCTGCGGCATCACCGCCAAGGGCGCCTACGGCGTTTTGACCCGCAAGGAGATCGACAAGCTCGTGGAATTCGTCAAGGGCATCGGCGCAAAGGGCATCGCCTGGGTACGCTACGCCGAAGACGGCTCGGTCGCTTCCTCCTTTGCCAAGTTCATGACCGACGACGAAATGGCCGCCATCGCCAAAAAGGCCGGCGCCGAACCCGGCGACGTGGTGCTCATCATTGCCGACAAGGAGCGCGTGACGCTGCCTGTGCTCGGCGCCCTGCGCCAGAATGTGGCGAAAAAGCTCGACATCATTCCGCAAGACAAGTATAACCTGCTGTGGATCGTGGAGTTCCCGTTCTTTGACTGGGACGAGGAGCTTGGCCAGTTTGTGGCCATGCATCACCCGTTCACCGCGCCGTTGGAGGAATGCCTGCCCTATCTCGAGAGCGACAAGGCCAACGTCCGCGCCACAGCCTACGATCTGGTGCTCAACGGCATTGAACTGGCCAGCGGCTCCATCCGCATCACCGACCCCGTGCTGCAAAAGCGTATCTTCTCCCTGCTCGGATTGTCCGACGAGGAGGCCTATCAGAAATTCGGCTTCCTGACCGACGCGTTCCGCTACGGCGCACCGCCCCACGGCGGCATCGGCCTCGGACTTGACCGTCTGTGTATGCAGATGCTGCGGCTGGATACCCTGCGCGACGTGGTCGCCTATCCGAAGGTGCAGAACGCCAGCGAGCCGATGACGGAGTGTCCGGCAAATGTGGACGCCGCGCAATTGGATGAGCTCGGCATCGCGCTCAAAAACTGAAACCGAATTGAGGGAACAGGGAGAAACTTTGGTAACCAGCGATTACTTAGGTTTTACCGCGCTCCCTCTCTTTTTCTGTCCACTGCCCACTGTTCGCTGCCCACTGTTCACTGCCCACTGTCCACTCTTCTCCAAGGAGGCTCTGCCATGCACTCCGTCAAACCGGAACAACGCGACTTTTTGAACTGGGAATTCGGCCTGTTTTTTCATTTCGGGATCCGTACCTTCTATGAGGGTCACACCGACTGGGACGAAAAGCCCATGCCGCTCGAAGGCTTTTTGCCGACGGCGCTGGACTGCGAGGACTGGCTGAAAACCGCCCGGGACACCGGGGCACGCTACGCCGTGTTCGTGTGCAAGCACCACGACGGCTTTGCCAACTGGCCCTCGGCGCATACGGACTATTCCGTGAAAAACACCCCGTGGAGGAACGGAACGGGCGACGTTGTGCGCGCGTTCACCGACGCCTGCCGCAAGTTCGGGCTGAAAATCGGCCTGTATTATTCCCCGGCGCAGTTCGGCTCGGTCAAAATGGACGCCAAAAGCTATGACGATTACTTCATCGCGCAGATCAGCGAACTGCTGACGAACTACGGGAAGATCGACTATCTCTGGTTCGACGGCTGCGGCAGTGAAGGCCACCGCTACGACACAGAGCGCATCGTCCGCGCGATCCGGACCCTGCAGCCGCAGATTTTGCTGTTCAACATGTGGGACCCCGACACGCGCTGGATCGGCAACGAATCCGGCGTGGCCGACAGCCCGAATCCGCTGGTGGCGGATGCGGTGGATGTCTCCGTTCAGACACAGGAAAAAGACGCGCGCAAAACGGCACGGTTCCTTCCGGCGGAGTGCGACTGCCGCATCCGCGAGACCTCCTGGTTTTTCAGCGACAGCGACGCAGACACCGTCAAATCGCTCGACGAGCTGATGGGGCTTTATTACTATTCCGTCGGCCGCGGGGCGAATCTTCTGCTCAACGTCAGCCCCGACCGCCGGGGTCTGTTGCCGGAACGCGACAAGGCGGCGCTTTTGCAGTTCGGCCAAACGGTGAAAAAACTGTTTTCCGACCCGATTTTCTGCGAAAGCGAACAGGCCGGCGCCGCGCTGACCCTGCGCTTCCCGGTACAGCCCGTCAATCACCTTGTGCTTATGGAAGAGATCACCGGGGCGGACGCGATCGAAGCGTTCACCGTGAAAGCGCATCCATACCCTTATGGCGCGCCGATTGCGGTCTTTCGCGGAACAACCGTCGGCCACAAGGCGATCTGCCCGTTTCCGACGATCCGCACCGGAACGCTGGAGGTGGTTTTTGACCGGGCGGCTCCGGTCAAAGGGCGCGTGTTTTATCTTCCGCGGTTTTGATTTTTGAAAATCGCACGTCAGAAAACAAGAGAAAACGAGAGAAAACAAAAGAAAATCAAAGCATTAAAAATCTAAATTAAAAAAATCAAAAAATCCTATTGACAACGGGGTTCCTTTGTGCTATACTACCCGAGCAATTTGAGTAGAACGTAAAAAAACTATGTAAGGGAGGAACCCACTATGTCTACTTATATGCCCAAAGCCGGCGACATCAGCCGCAAATGGTATGTGATTGACGCCGAAGGCAAGACGCTCGGTCATGTGGCCGCCAAGGCTGCCGAGCTGCTCAGAGGCAAGCACAAGCCCACCTTCGTTCCGCACATGGACTGCGGCGATCATGTGATCATCATCAACGCTGACAAAGTCGTTCTGACCGGCAAAAAGCTCGACCAGAAAATGTACTATCACCACACCGGCTACATCGGCAACATGAAGAAGGTCAAGTACAGCACGCTCATGGCCAAGAAACCGGAATTCGTGATGACCAAGGCTGTCAAGGGCATGATCCCCGACACCACGCTCGGCCGTCAGGCTCTGACCAGACTGCGCGTTTACGCGGGCGGCGAACACAACCACGCGGCACAAAAGCCGGAAACGATTGAACTTTAAGAGGGAGGTAACGCATCATGTATGAAACAACACCGTTCTTCTACGGCACCGGCCGCAGAAAAAAATCCATCGCAAGAGTTCGCGTTTATGCCGGCAGCGGCAAGATCATCATCAACGGCCGCGAGATCGACGATTATTTCGGCCTTGAAACGCTGAAGCTGATCGTCCGCCAGCCCCTCGCTCTCACCGGTCTGACCGACAAATTCGACATCGTCTGCCGCGTCACCGGCGGCGGCGTGACCGGTCAGGCAGGCGCCATCCGTCACGGTCTTGCAAGAGCCCTTCTTCAGTATGACGAGGCGCTGCGTCCGGCGCTCAAGAAGGCCGGCCTTCTGACCCGCGACCCGAGAATGAAAGAGAGAAAGAAATACGGTCTCAAAGGCGCTCGCCGTGCACCGCAGTTCTCCAAGAGATAACAATTTGCTGTTTCTCCAACCTCGTCCGTTTGGGCGGGGTTGTTTTTTTGCCTTCAAACTGCGGATCCTCGCGGCACAGTCACTGCTCTCGCCGCTAAATCAGTCCAACGGACTGTTTCCTTCACGCCGCAACCCGGTTCCCGGAAGCGATCACGGTTCCTTCAAAACGCGCAAAAGCCCACGGAAGCGGGCAGCTTCGGGGGGCTTCTTTCGGTGTCTTCAGGCGTTGAAAAAGGGTCCGCTGCAAAACAGACGATGCAAAGACATCCACAAAAGAAGACGCTTTCACAGATCGTCGCTGCCGAAAGCGTCTTTTCTTTAGATTCCGACCCGGATTCTTTGCGCAAACTGCTGTCGGATCTCTGCATTGCGGCAGAGTCTTTCATTGCGGTCGGGATTTGACGGGACACGGCATAGCTCAACCGGCGTATATACCGATCCCGTGCGGTTTTCTCTGTTTTCTGATGATTGATGTTATAACCTGACGTTTGCCTGTTCAAAAACAGTGACCTGCGTTTCCTTGATGTCCATGCCGAATTCTTTGCAGATGCGAAGGAACGGTAATTCTCGCACACGTCAAGGATCAGCGTTCCGTTCAGATCCGCCGCCGCCATCACGCAGTATCCGATATCCGGCCAGGAACGAAAATTGAAATCCAAAAGATGGCGTTTGACCTCGTCGGAAAAGGGAACTCTTCCGAGATAGGTGAACGCGGTATTGTTCATCGTTTTCTTCAGGATCTTCGCCACATTTTTCATGACCGCTTTCTGTAAAGCGAGCGGGCGCATTTTATATAAAAAGTCGGTGGAATCGATCATCTGTGTGCACGACCAGATGATGTTTTCCGGCTGCACATATAAATCAAGCATTGCTCTGTAGACCGTGCCGAGCTTCGGCAGATCGTAGGAATCAAACTTGTCCTGATAGGTGATCAGCTTCATATTCATAAAGTTGTGCATGGTGTCCATCTGCATCGGCGCGCGGCAATCCACCATGATGTTGCAGGAAACGTTGCGGTTTTTCGCTTTGACCGGCAGATGCTCGCGGATCGCCCGGCAAAACAGCGGCACAAGGATGGCGGTCGGCGTCGCGTCGCTTTTTTTCGCAACACGCAGTACGTCGGCGGTCTGCACTTTCAAAACGTGACTTGTGCATTTATATCCGTTTTTGATCGACTTCATATCTCTTGCATGAAAGCCGTTCGGCTGTTTGATCTGTCCGAGGGGCTTTACGCTCTGATCGTAAACGCTTTCATAGCCGAGCGCCAACGGGAACTCCGCCGGAACCGCTGGCAGTTCCACGCTGAAATAGGCGTCCAGGATGGTAGAGAAAAAGCGGATGGCTCCTCTTCCGTCCGTGACGGCATGGCACCATTCCAGCGAAACGGTGTTTTCATCGTAGCAGATCTGAAACAGATAGCCGTTGGTGTTTTT
>CACYHA010000012.1 GCA_902774035.1 Oscillospiraceae bacterium
AATCCGTACCAGGTGATCGACAACGAAGAAATGGACGAGCTGGTGCAAAGCATCAAAGAGCGCGGGATTCTCACGCCGCTGATCGTGATGCCGAAGCCGAACGACACACACGTCTTTGAACTCATCAGCGGACACAGGCGGCTGTATGCCGCACAGAAGGCGGGACTTGAAACCGTCCCTGCCATTGTATGCAATGTCAGCCGTGACGAAGCCGCGATCATGGTGGTGGACAGCAATCTGCACCGGGAACATATTTTGCCGAGCGAGAAGGCAAAGGCGTACAAGCTGCGGTTGGACGCAAAAAAGAGACAAGGAAATCGTTCGGATTTAACTTCGTCCCAAGTTGGGACGAAGTTGCGGGCAGACGAAGAACTTGCTCAAATTGCGGGCGAAAGCAGAAATCAAATTCACCGTTTTATTCGCTTAAATAACCTTGTTCCGGAACTGCAATCTTTGGTTGATGAAAACAAGATTGCTCTTACCCCGGCTGTGGAACTCTCCTATCTCACTGAAGATGAGCAAACCAATTTGCTGGAAACCATCGAGAGCGAAGACTGCACGCCGTCACTCTCCCAGGCGCAGCAGATGCGCAAGCTGTCCGCGCAGGGGCAGCTGGACATGGACGCGGTGTTTCATACGATGACCAAGCCGAAACCCAACCAGCAGGAAAAGGTCACGCTGCCGTATCAAAAGCTGCCGATAGATAAGATCCGCAACTATGCCAAAACGGAACCGACGCCGCAGATCGTGCAGGACTTTCTTTTGAAAGCTGTGGAGCACTACTGCCGGTATCTTGAGCGGCAGAAGGACAAGGGGGAACGATGATGTGCCGAGGATTCGCACAATTGCACAAAAACAGGCCGGATGGTAAAATGATTTCAGCAGATCGCTTTCCCTTCCGGCATAATCTTTCCAAAGATTCCCAAAACTATGCGAAGGGAGGTGAAGCGATCGGTGAAAATTGACTATGTGGAAGAGCCGCTGCGACAGGTGCGTATCTGGCTGACGCGCGCAGAGGGCAAGGATCAGGCACTCCTGGATTCTCTCAAACCGCGTTATAAGGAGTGGAAAGCGCAGGGCTATTTGCCGGTGGTGTTTGAATCGGGCGAAAGCAAGCTGGAAGACGATATGTATCTGCTGCTCAAGCATAACTACGATCTTATGAAGCAACAGCGCCGAGAATGTAACCGATGACAAACCCGAGTGTGCAAATCTTGACGGAATATTTTCCGTCATTTTGGACAAAAACCTCTTGAAAGCCGAAAGGCTTCCCGCGAGCTTTTTGAAACATCTGACGAAAAATCTTCTCGCCAATCTTTACACACTAAGTTTATCATCGGTTACACGAACGCGAAGCATCGAGATGATGCAGCCGAACAACATTTCAACAGGGATTGACATCCCTGTTTACATATGATACAATGTTGATGGAAAACATCTAAATTTGAATTAACAATATGTGGAACAGGAGACAAATAATGGAACAAAAAAATTTGCAGAAATTTGAAAACCAGCCGATCCGCATGGCCTGGGACGAAGAAAAAGAGACATGGTATTTCTCCGTGGTGGACGTGGTCGGCGCACTGACCGATCAGCCGGACGCGCGTCACGCGAGCACCTATTGGGCGGTTTTGAAAAAAAGATTGAAATCCGAGGGCGCGGATGAACTGCTTACAAATTGTAAGCAGTTGAAAATGAAAGCGCAAGACGGAAAAAACCGTTTGACCGACGTTGCCGACACGGAACAGCTTTTGCGCATTGTGCAGTCTGTGCCGTCGCCGAAAGCCGAACCGTTCAAGCTCTGGCTGGCGCGGGTCGGCAGCGAGCGCATTGAAGAAACCATCGACCCGGAGCAGGCGATCGACCGTGCGCTGGAGACCTATCTCAAAAAGGGCTACAGCGAGGAGTGGGTGCATCAGCGGCTGCTGGCGATCCGCATCCGCAACGAGCTGACTGAGGAATGGCAGAAACGCGGCGTGGAGAAGGGCAAGGAATTTGCGATCCTGACCGACGACATCACCAAGGCGTGGTCGGGCATGACCACGCGGCAATACAAAAATCTCAAAGGACTCAAAAAAGAAAACCTGCGCGACAACATGACCGACACCGAACTGGTGCTGACCATGCTCGCTGAAGCGTCCACGCGTGACATTTCTAAAGCGGAGCATCCCGCGGGGTTCGATGAGAGCCGCTCGGTGGCGCAGCGCGGCGGCAAGGTTGCAGGCACCGCTCGCCAGGCGCTGGAAGCGGAAACCGGACAACCTGTTGTCACGGAGAAGAACGCATCGCAGCTCGGCCTTTTGATGAGCGACCTGATCGAAGCCGTGGCGCACGAGCTGCCGAAAAAGGAGGAGGACACATGACCGAAACATTCAACATCGCCGCCTACTGCCGCATTTCGGTGGACGACGAGAAAGAGAATGAGAACACGTCGATTGAAAACCAGAAGTCGATCATCAGCGACTATGTTTCGCGCACCTTTCCCGGTTCGGAGCTGACCTTTTTTGAGGATCGCGACCGCAGCGGCTATACCTTTGCGCAGCGCGAAGGCTATCAGCGGATGCGCCCGCAGCTGCTCTCCGGCCGATATGACATTCTGATCGTCAAGGATCTTTCCCGCTTTTCCCGGCGGAACGGCCATGGACTGGTGGAGCTGGAAACCCTGCGCGACGCCGGGGTGCGCATCATCGCCATCGGTGATTCCATCGACTACCCGACGAACGACGACTGGCTGCGCATCCAGATCTACTTCTTCGTCAACGAAATGCCCGTGACCGATACCTCCAAAAAGGTGAAGAACGTCATCAAGCGGCGGCAGGAGGAGGGCAAATGGATCTGCTCCGTGCCTTACGGCTACGTCATCACGAACAGCAAGACCGGCGCGTTTGCAGTTGAGCCAAGCGAGGCAGCCGTGGTGCAAAAGGTGTTTGATCTGTATCTTGAAGGTTGGGGCTATCAGAAGATCGCAAACTACCTGACCGAGCAGCACATTCCGACGCCGCGCATGAATGAGCGCGCCCGGATCGAAGCCAGCGGCGGGGTCTATCACCGCAAGGTAAAGGACACCTGGAGCATCGTGACCATTCAGGGAATCCTCTTCAACGATTTCTATATCGGCACGCTGCGGCAGGGCAAATACACACGCAAAAAGATCAACGGCGACGACGTGCGAAAAGACGCAAGCGAACACATCGTCTTTGAAAACCACCATGAACCGATCATCGACTACCGCACGTTTGCGATCGCGCAGGGGATGCTGCAAAAGCGCTCCACCGACCATTACCGCGGCGTCAAGAAGTATGACAATATCTATTCCGGCTTCATGGTCTGCGGCGACTGCGGCAGCCCGATGTTCCCCATGAGCCGTCCGGGCGGCAACGACGCCTACCGCTGCGGCACCTATCACCGAAGGGGGCGCAAGGCCTGCAGCAGCCACTTCATCAAGGTCGCAACGCTGGATGAGCTGCTGAAGGGCTACCTGCAGAGCGTACGTGAAACCAGCGCGGAGATGATGAAAAAGCTGGAACGGTCCATCACCGACGAAAAGAAAACCCTGAAAGCCCAGACCGACGCTGCCGCGCGGTTGGAGGATCTGCTGGCGGACGCCATCGGCGAGCGGGCGATCCTTTCGCGGCAGATGGCGCGGGAGATCATGCGCAGCCCGGAAAAGGAAGCGCTGATCGAGACGACCTATGAAACCCTGCTGGGTGACTGCGACAAGCGCATCGAGGGGCTGCAGAATCAGATCGCGCTGACGCACGACAAATACAACACCGTCATCCGCGTCAACCGCATCGCCAAAGAGACGATCGCCATTCTGGACAACATTCTTGATAAGAACAAGCTCGACCGGAACGACTTGGAATTCCTGCTGGAACGCATCTTTGTCTTTGAAGATCACATCCATGTCAAGCTCAAAAGCGACATCGAATCCATTCTGCAAAGCGGCGCACTGCCGGAAGAAACGGAGGCCACCGTAAATTTTAATTCAGGCGTCATAAACAGCTTGCACACGGTCATCGTCCAGCGCACAGAAAAGCGCGAGGACAAGGTTTATGACGTCAATGTTATCAGCAGCGGAGACCCGCTGGAGATTTACACCGATGCCCAGGGCGAAGTGATCTTCAAAAAATACAGTCCCATCGGGGAGCTGGAGCCATACACCAAGCAGTACGCCGAGGTGCTTTACCGCACCACGGGTCTGCCGGTGGTGATCTGCGACCGGGACCACGTGATCGCGGCGGCCGGCGTTTCCAAAAAGCAGGTGCTCGATAAGCGCATCTCGCCCGAGCTGGAGACCGCCATGGAATATCGCACGACCTATCTCGCGACCCCGGGCGGCCCGGTGTTGCCCGTTTGCGAGGACGCGGACAAGACCGCGGCGGTCATGGCGCCGATCCTCGGCGGGGGCGACGTGATGGGCGCGGTGCTGGTGCTCTGCGGCGACACGCAGACCCCGGTCGGCCCCACGGAGGAAAAGCTCGTGCAGGTCGCGGCCGGCTTCCTCGGCAAACAGATGGAGGAATAAAATGCGGCGCAGCCGCCACCGTACAAGCCTTCCCCATTTTGTGGGGAAGGTGGCAGCCGCAGGCTGACAGATGAGGCAAAATGCTGCTTTGCAGCGCACAGTCGATAGTAAACTCCCCGGCCGTGGTGCGGTCGGGGAGTTATTGTTCTTCTATAAATTCAAGCACATCTTCCACGCGGCAGTGAAGGATGGCGCAAAGGTCGTTGAGCGTGACGGTGCTGATGGGCTTGTTATGCTTGAGCCGGTCGAGCAGGCTGCGGCTGACGTTGTAATCCTTGATGAGCTTATAGGTTGTGACCCCTTTTTCTTTCATCGTGCAGCAAAGCGGCGCCTGCCGTTACTGCGGCGGAACGCATACGGGCTTCCCGGGCATTCTGATCGGCTTCATCCACAGCATCCTCGCGCTGTTCGGGCTGAAAAAATAAACCTGAATCATTCATTACGCCCGTCGCGGTTTGTTTCCGCGGCGGGCGATTTTTTTCGCAAACCGATTGCCTTTTTCTCTCCTCTGCGCTATAATAGTACTAACCGCTGACAGTTAACCGCTGCTTTGACCGGAGGCCAATGATGAAAAATCCGTTCAAATTCTTTTTCTCCCGCGAAGAGAGCGACACGCTGGTTGCCAACAACCGCCTGCTGTCCTATGCGCTCGGCCTTGCCGGGCAGAACATGAACTACGGCTTTGTGTCGAACCGCCTGTTCGTCTTTCTCAACACCGTGTTGAAGATCGACTCGCGCAAGACCGGCCTGATCACCGGCTTTTCGACCCTCTGGGACGCCCTCAACGACCCGATCATCGGCACGCTGGTGGACACGCGCAAGTTCAGGCCCGGCAACAAGCTGCGCCCGTTTTTGCTGTATCTGCCGCCGATCATCGGTGTACTGACGGCGCTGATGTTCTTTGATTTCGGCTTCAGCGAGGGGCAGACCGTCGCCTTCATCGTCGTGGTCTATCTGCTCTATGACATCGTGTATTCCTATCAGGATGTGGCGCTGTGGGGGATGCTGCCCCTTTCCAGCCCCAGCTCCGACGAGCGCGGGCGCGTGTCGCAATGGGCGACGATCGGCGCCGGGGCAGGGTCGACGGTCGCCGGGTTTTTCCCGCAGATCCGCCAGAGCATCGTCGATCTCGGCGTCGCGAACGAAAAAACGGCCTATTTCATCGGCGCGGTGGCGTTCGGCTTCGGCGGGATGCTCGTTTCCATGCTGGCCTACCGTATGCGCGAGAAGGTGGCCTATACCCGGCCGGAGGAAAAGCACGGCGTTTTGAAAAATCTTTCCGCTCTGCGCCACAATCGCACGCTGATCATCATCTGTCTGGCGCGGTTTGTGGCCTGCTTCTCTCTGACGCTGCCGTGGGAATACTTCTTTGAGACCCGGGGCGTGACCTATCACGTGCTCGGCATGGAGCTTTCCGGCGCCACGGTGCAGCTCCTGTACGGCATTCTGCCCGGCATCCCCGGCGCGTTCGCCATGTTCTTTTCCGCAAAAATCGCCCGGAAGATCGGCGGCATGAAGCGCATTCTGGTAATCGCCGAGGTTTGCTCGGTCACGATCCGTGTGATCTGCTTCTTCCTCGGCGCGAACGACCGCTTTCTCAGTTTTCCGGTGCTGCTGGCCATCATGGCGCTTGTGTCGATCATCAACATTCCGACGAGCATGAAGGACATCGCCCACCGTGCGCTGATCTCCGATTCCATCGACGAGGTGGAGCTGAAGACCGGCGAGCGCACCGAGGGCATCTCCTATTCCATGCAGAACTTCATTTCCAAGCTGACCGGCGCCGCGTCCAAGTTTATTCAGGGCTATCTGCTGCGCTGGCTCGGCTTCAACGAAAAGATCACCGACGCCGCCGGCCATGTGCTGGAGGGCACGGCCGCCATTCGCGCCCACGGCGCAGACACGCGCTTTGTGCGTTTCCGCTGGCACCAGTTCATGCTGGGCCCGGCCATCGGCTCCGCGCTGTATCTGCTTGTGATCCTTTTCCTGCGGGACGACCGCGCCCACACACAGGAGGTGGAGCGCCTGCTGCGCGAAAAGCGTGCGCAGATGGAGCAGCCCCAAAGCGAAGAGGCTCCGGCGACCGTCGGGGGATAACATCGCTGTCGCAAAAAAACCGTTTCCTGAAACTGTTCGGAAACGGTTTGTTTTTTATCTATGTCAATCGCCGGACTGCCGCGCTTTTATGAACGCTGTCAGAGGCGCAAGGGCAGTTTCGTCGAATTTATCCACGCCGTTTTCTATGCGCTCGAGGGTTTTGGCTGCTTCGGGGTCGCCGCTTTTTTTTACTTCGGCGCGCATGGCTTTGCGCACGACGCCCATGGCGAGCTTGAGCATTCCGGTCACATTTTCTATGTGGAAATCGCCGGGTAAAAAGAAGAACTCCGCCGTGTCGAGTGCGGCCTTTTCGCGCACTTTGGCAATGTTCGTCTCGTCGTCCATCATGCCCACGCCGGCGACCGCCGCCAGATCAAAGCAGGCCTTTGCTTCGGCAAGGCCCTGAATTTCGTCGGCCATGATCCAGCCGAGATAAACCACGTCGTCGGCAACGGTGTCCTTCGCTTTTGCAAGCTCCAGCACGTCGCAGCCTGTCTGCTCCCCGAGAAGCTCGGCATAGCGCCGGGTGGTTCCGGCGTTGGAACGGTAAACGATCGTCATGCGTCTTCCTCCTTTGCTTCCTGCGCCGGTTCGCGCAGGCGGCGGTTCGTTTTGATGATATAGAGGATCGTCAGACCCAGCGTGAGGGCGAACAGCAGAATGCAGCCCAGCGGATTCCACGGCCGCACGGCAAAGGTCCCGCTGGCGGCAACGGCAGGTGTGACTGCTGCGCTCACGGCGGGAGGTACGGCGGCGATCAGCGCGCCGAGCACGGACATGGCGATCCAGCGACCTTTGCCGGCGGCAAAGAACCAGTCGCCGTGTTTTTGCGCTTTTCGCAGAAAGTCGAAGAGCACGATGCAATCCGCCAGCAGCAGCAGCACCGCCAGCAGCAGCGGCAGCGCGCCGAGGAAGATCTGCGACGCGGAAATCACGCCGGAAGCGTGCTGGGTGCGCCGCAGCAGAAGATCGAGAAAGCCGCCGCTGTCAAGCTGTACCTTGCCGTCGAGAAAGAGCATGGGAAGCAGCGTGAACAGCAGCAAAAACGAGACGGCGGCAAATACGATGAGCAGAAGCAGAGAGAGGATCTTCAGAACCCGTGCCGCCGGGAAATTTTTTTCTTCAGAGGCCATACGAACGCCTCCTTTCCTGTCTTGTTCCATTATTATAGCATTTTCACACAATGGGGTCAAGAAGTTTTTGCGTCGTTCTTGACAATGACCTTGTCGACCGTTATAATCAAAGAGAAGATAATCATTGATTCGCATGCTGAACGAATCAGTGATTACTAAAGAAAAAAACAGGGAGTGCTTTTCATGGGAAGAATCCGGCAATGGTTAACCAAACCCTGGGTCGGCTATGCGGCTGCAGCCTGCGTCGCCGTGGTGCTTTATGAGATTTTGGAACACTTTTCGTCTGTCAAAGGCGCCGTCAGCAACATCTGGGCGTTTTTGTCGCCCGTCATCACCGGCCTTGTTGTCGCCTATCTTTTTGATCCCGTTGCCCGGTTCTTTGAACGAACCGTTTTGAAAAAGGTGAAAAAAGAGAACGCGCGGCATCTCTGGGCTGTCATACTTACGGTGATCTGCGTGGTGCTGGTGATCGTACTGCTGC
The DNA here is from genome assembly GCA_902774035.1 of Oscillospiraceae bacterium. Taxonomy (GTDB): domain Bacteria; phylum Bacillota; class Clostridia; order Oscillospirales; family Acutalibacteraceae; genus UBA6857. Next base: position 8,240 of record CACYHA010000012.1, read on the forward strand.
TTGTGGCGCTGATCCCCTCCGTGGCAAAGAGCGTATCCACCCTCGTTTCCAACTGGGACAACTACACCGAAAAGGTTTCGTCGCTGATCGAAAAAGCCGCCGCCTTTGCGAGCGCCCACAACATCAACATTGACCTGTCCAGCATTGAGAACTTTATCGAGAACTCCATGAGCAAGCTGCTCACCATTGTGAAAGACAACGCCAAGAGCATTCTCAACACCCTGGGCAACATCGGTTCCGGCATCTCGAACTTTGCCGTCGGCGTGCTGTTCGGGTTCTGCTTCCTTGCGGCAAAGAAGACGCTGCTGACCGCGCTTTTCGTGGTGCGCGGCGCGCTGTTCAAGCGTGAGCGGATCGAAAAGAACGACAAGCTGTATGCCCGCTGCCACAGCGTATTCATCCGCTACATCGGCTGCACGCTGCTGGACGCGCTGATCATCGGCGTTGCGACGTTCATCTTTTTGCTGATCGCCCGGATGCCGTATGCGCCTCTGATCGCCGTGGTGTGCGCCATCACGAACATCATTCCCACCTTTGGCCCCATGATTGGTTCCGCCATCGGCATCTTCTTCCTCGTGCTGGAAAGTCCGTTCAAGGCGCTGATCTTTTTCGCGTTCACATGCATCCTGCAAAGCCTGGACGGCACGGTCATCAAGACCCGTCTGTTCAAAGGCTCGCTGGGCATCCCGGCGGTCTGGAGCATGGTGCTCATCATTCTCGGCGGAAAGATCGCCGGAATCCTCGGCATCATTCTGTGCATCCCCATGGGCGCGATCCTTGTGATTCTTTATACCGAGACCATTGAGCCGCGGCTGAAAAAACGCACGGCGCAGATCAACGCGCCCGAACCGCCGACGGAAGCATCGGTTCCCTGACCGAAAAGGAGAATTCATTGATGAAAGAATCGTTGAAACATCTGGACTTCAGCGGAAAAGCGCTGACCGCGCCCTACCGCCTGATCGGCTCGCGTTACTACACAGGGTCGGATTTCCACGCGTCCGCGCAGGGCATCACCACCGACGGCCGGTATTATTACTGCACCGGCACTGTGCTGCCGCTGAAATTTCACGGGCTGACAAAAATCGACATGCAGACCGGCGAGGTGCTGCTGAAAAAAGAAAACTATCTGCCGCCGATCCTCGAAAAGCAGGGGTTCCATCATTACGGCGGCTGTACCTACTTTGAAAACCAGATCTATGTTGCGATTGAAGACAAGGACAGCGACCACCCGTGCATCGGCGTCTTCAGCGCCGAAACGCTGGAATTCACGGGGCAGTATCAGATACTCGGCCCGGAGATCCAGCCCGACGGAAATCTGCCCTGGTGCGCCGCGGACAAGGACAACCGCCTGCTTTATACCGGCTTTTTCAACCACTGCGACCGCATCAATGTTTTTCAAATCGACACGCTGGAATGCCTTCGCAGCATTCCTCTGAGCCATATGGTGGAGCACACCCAGGGAGGCGAGATGTGGAACGGGCGGATCTACATTTCCTGCCACGACACCTGGCCGAAGAAGCACATCTATTCCATTGCCCCGGAAACCGGCAGGGTGGAGCTTGTCATGGAACGCGATGCGTCGAAGAACCTTGTGGAATCGGAGGGTATCACGATCTGGCCGATGGAGGACGGTTCGTTTTTCCATCAGCTCGACGTGATCTATCCCTTTACGCTGGCGATTCGCCGTTACAGCGGGCCGGAAGCGTAAACAGAAACAAACAGGGAGCCGTCTCGGGAAAGGCGGCTCTTTTTTTCGCACGGCTGCGCCGTGCGAAACGCGGCGGCGGGATCGCGCAGCCCGGGCTGCGCGAAAAAGGCGCGGATGTCCGCGCCTTTTTGCCTCGTGCAGATGCACGAGGCATCCCGCCGCCGCCTTTTTGCGCAGCGAAGCTGCGCAAAAAAGGGGCTGATATGATTTACTGCAGCAGCGCCCGCGCTTTGAAAAACTTCACCGCGCCGATGACGTTGAAGATCACGGCAACGATCAGTAAGATCGCCGTAATGATCGCGTAGGATTCCACGGAGCAGGCGGGGTTGCTCTGGCAGTATTCCACAAGAATGTTGGAATTGTTCACACTGTTCGCCGCGTTGAAGCCGAGCACGGTGAACACGGCTGCGCCGAGACCGAGTATGGCGGCGGGAAGGTGCAGCACCTGCGCTTTTTTAGAAAGCATAATGCCGTTCATGATCAGCACCGCAAGCAGCAGGGCATAGGCGAGCAGACCGAAGAGCGCCAGCGGTTTGCAGGAAGCGGGCGCAAAGTAGTTGAAGGTGTCCATGTTGCCGAAAACGCCGCCCGGAACGGTGAGATTTCCGGTCAGACCGCAGAAAAATGCGTTCCAGCCGCTGACTTTGATCTCGATGCCGGGAATGTCGGTGTTATAGATGCACAGCCACGGCAAAAACGCGATGAGGCACAGCAGCGCGCAAACGGCGAACGCGATGCGCGGAAAGGGCTTCAGCTTTGCCATTGCAGCCGTATAAGAGCGCAGCTTTTTGCTTTGGCCGGGTGCAGAGCCGGCGGTTTGTTTCTTTGCCATAAGAAATCCTCCTATTTGATCACATAGTATTGTAAGCCGCTTGCGTCCTCGATCAGGTCGCAGGATGCAACTTCAAAGGAAAGGAAGGAGATCACCTCGTTGCGGCTGGGGTCGATCGAACCGTCGGGCAGATAGGAATGAATGGTGATCTCGGTTTTTTCGGCGCTTTGGAGGCGGCCGGTCAGGTGTACCCAGGTCTTGTCGCCGTTGTCGGCGCTCTGGTTGCGCGGTTCGGGCAGGGGCTCGGCGCTGTGCAAGAGGAAGCCGATGATCGTGTCGCGGCCGCAGGTGCAGCCGTATTCCGAAGAGGATTTGCGCACGCCGCAGATGTAGCTTTTGCCGTTCACGTCGGTGAGCTCATAGGTAAAACAGTCGAATTCCAGCGTGCTTTCCAGATATTGCTCCGGGTAATACTGCATATTGGTCATCAAAAGGAAGAATGTGTCTTCGGTGAGCACATAGTCCCTGGTTTTGCCGCAGCCGAAGCACGCAAGGCACAGCATTGCGGCCAGCAGAAGGGAGATCGCTTTTTTCACAGGCTTTCCTCCTTTTTAAAAGATATCTTATTATACCGAACTTTGTGAATAAAATCAACCTTTGCGCACAAAGATTTTTTCAGGTGAATAAGCTCCGGTTTTCGGGCAAAACTAACGGTACTGTTATCAAGACGAAACGGAGGATTTTCCATGAAAAAACTGCTTGCTTTGTGCCTTGCGCTGCTGGTTGTCTGCGGTGTGTTTGCCGCCTGCAACGATAATTTGCACAAAGAAATCACAAAGGACGCCGGCGAAGACACGACCGGCTCCACCGCTGCGCCCGCAAAAGCGACCGCGCTCACCGCTCTGCTTTCCACCCCGTCGCAGGCGGCGGTCTGGGAGGAGATCGCCCAAAGCTATCAGAAAGAGACCGGCGTCAAACTGCGGGTGACCACCGTCAGCTCCGACACCTATCCGTCCGCGCTCTCCAAACAACTCAAAGGCGACGACGCGCCCGTGATCTTTGAGTGGATCCGCACGGCAAAGGACGACAGCCTGCGCGACGCCATGACCGACCTGAAGGGGACGGGCTTTGCCTCGTTTCTGTCCGACACCGCCCTTGCTCTGCGCAGCGGCGATAAGGTGCAGGCGGTTCCGGTCGACGTTTCCGTGTTCGGGATCCTCTATAACGAGGCGCTGACCGACCGCTATTTTGCGCTCAAAGACAAGGGCACGTCCTACAGCTCCATGGCGGAGATCAACAGCTTTGAAAAGCTTTCGCGTCTTGCAGAGGATCTGCAGAAGCACAAGGCCGATCTCGGCATCGACGGCGCCTTTGCCGCTCCGGCTTATAAAGGAAAGGACGGCAGCGTCTGGCAGCAGGAGATTGCAAACGCCGCGGTCTATGCCGAAGCAAAGCGTTCCGACGGTGCGCTGGACGATCTTGCCGCGTTCCTGAAGGATACCTTTGATTTCACTTACAGCGACAATGTGAAAGGGCTGTTGGATCTGACGGCGAAAAACGCCGACGCCGACGCGAAGACTCTGAAAAACCGCACGGCTGCCGACGCGCGAAACAGCTTTCGGCAGGGGAAGGCAGTCTTTCTGCTCGACGGGACCGACGCGTCCGAAGCCCTCTTTTCTGACGGCAGCACGCTGAAGGCGCAGCAGGTGAAGCTCCTGCCGCTTTATCTCGGCGCGGACGGCGAAGAGACCGGCGGTCTTTCCGTGCGTGTGGAACGCGCCCTCGCTGTCAACGACAAGGCCGACGCCGACCGCAAACAGGCCGCTGTGGATTTTTTGGAATGGCTGTTTTCTTCGGAGCAGGGCAAACGCTTCGTTTTCGAAAAGCTGCGTCTGCGCGCGCCGCTGACCTCTTTTGCCGACGATGAACGCGTGAGCGATCCGCTGACCCGCACGGCGTTGGCGACCCTCGGCAAGAACGGCCGCGAGAGCGTGCCCGAGGTGCTTGACCGCTTTTTGCCCGTCGAGGGGATGGAGCGCGTGTCGGACTATCTGCTGTCATATCTGCGCGGCGAACGCGGCTGGGACGATTTGATGCGCGATATGCGCGAGCGCTGGAAGCAGATGTGGAAAGACGGCACGGATCTAATGGAAAATTGAAAATGGAAAATTGAAAAACAGACGAAAACCGGAGCGTTTCGACTTTTACGGAACGCTCCGGTTTTTACTTGAACGGAAAGCCGAAAAGATTCATTTTCAACTTTCAATTCTTATGCTTGTGCAAAGTGGTCGATGTTGATCACCGTGTAGGTGATGCCCAGCTCGTCGTAGGTGCCGATCGTGCCGACCAGAGAGATCGTGGTGTCGAGCGCCAGATCCTTCGGCAGCTCGTCGCCGGCGATCTCCACGCTCCACGCGGCGCAGCAGCCGGTGTCGTCGTACCCGATGATCCAGTTGTAATCGAGGCCGGTCTCGTCATAGTGGGTCTTCTCATACAGACCCGTGACGCGGATGGTCTTGCCGAGATAAGGCTTCACGTCCTGCATGATGGACTGCATCTGCGCCGTGGTCATGTTGTTGTTGAGCCCCTGCAGATCAATGTCGACGTCATATTTGTCAAGCTGCGCAGCGGCCGCGGACTCCTTGCTTTCGTCCTGGCGAACGGCAAGGGAGGACAGGGTGGTGTCGCTTTCGGTGTTGTCCGCCGGGGTGGAAAGGGTCGTTCCGGCGTTCGCGGTGTCGTTGACGGTGTCGAGTGCCTGGGTGGAGCTGTCGGCGCTGCTCTGGGTGTCGACGGTAACTTCGGCGTCGGTGTTGGCCGGCGCGGTGGGGGTATCGCTGTTGCCGCCGCAGGCGCAAAGTGCGCACGCGAGCAGCACGGAGATCAGAATTATAAGAAGCTTTTTCATTTTTTTCTTCCGCCTTTCAGAAAATCGATTAGAACGCAAATCAGGAACGCCGTCAGCTCCGTTGCAACGATCGTGCAGCCGACCGGCGTCGAATAGACGATGGCGATCAGAATGCCGGCCACGGCGCAGCAAACCGAGATCGCCGCCGCGCTGAGGATGACCGCCCGGAAGCTTTTGAACAGCCGCATCCCGCACTGGGCGGGGAAGACGATCAGCGCCGTGATCAGCAGCGCGCCGACCAGCCGCACCGCCAGAACGATGACGACCGCCGTGATGACCGCCAGCAAAAGGTTGTAGGCGGAAGCCCGGGTGCCCGTTGCACGCGCAAAGTCCTCGTCAAAGGTCACGGCAAAGATCTTTTTATAAAACAGCAGGTAAAACAGCAGGACGATGGCCGCGAGAATGATGCACAGAATGACGTCGCTGTGCGAAAGGGTGATGATCGAGGTGGAGCCGAAAAGGATGCTGCACACGTCGCCGCTGACGTTTCCGCCCTTGGGCGGAAAAATGTTCATCACAACGTAGCCCAGCGAGAGGAAAGACACCGAAAGGATGGCGATCGCGGAATCGCCCTTCAGTTTCTGTTTTCCCCCGCGCAGCAGCCAGACGGCGACCAGCGTCGTCACCGGCAAAGAGACATACATCGGCGAGAGCGACAGCGTCGTTGCAACGGTCATGGTGCCGAAGGTCACGTGAGACAGACCGTCGCCGATCATGGAATAGCGTTTGAGCACCAGCGTCACGCCCAGCAGCGCCGCGCACAGCGCCACAAGCGGGGCAACCGTCAGCGCGTTGATCGTGAAGCTCATCGGCAGATATTTTTTCAGCGCTTCGAAAAAGTCTACCGACAGGTCAAGGCGCATGTTGGACAACAGCGTTTCAAGCATCGCCTTCACCTGCTTTCTCAAGGAAGAATTTGCCGATCTCGGAGGCTCTGTATTGTTCGATCGTGCCGAAGAAGCAACTGCCGTGCTGGATCTGCAGAATGTGGCTGGCGTAGCTCAGCGCCGCAGAGAGGTCGTGAGAGACCATAACGACCGTGATGCCGTCGCCGTTGATTTTTTTGATCAGATTGTACATGTCCGCGGTAACGATGGGATCAAGTCCCGCCACCGGTTCGTCGAGGACGATCATTTTCCTGGTTGCACACAGGGCGCGCGCCAGCAGCACACGCTGCTGCTGACCGCCGGAAAGGGCGCGGTAGGAGCGCTTTTTCAGCGCTTCGATCTCCAACACCTGCATCCAGTGCGCGGCGGTTTCTTTTTGTTCCCGGGTATAGAACGGACGCAGTCCGCTGCGGTTGAGGCAGCCGGAACTCACGACTTCCCAGACGGTTGCGGGGAAATCGCGCTGAATGTCGGTCTGCTGCGGCAGATAACCGATCTCGTTGCGCATCAGACCGTTTTCAAAGCGGATCTTGCCGGAAAGCGGCGCCTTGAGGGAAAGAAGCGTTTTCATCAGGGTGCTTTTTCCCGCGCCGTTTTCGCCGACGATACACAGATAGTCCCCCTCGGAAATCGTAAACGACAGGTGTTCGGCGACGGGCTTGCTTTCGTAGCCGACGGAAACATCCTCAAATTTGAGCAGTTCCATTAATTCAATACCTCCTGAAGAACAGAGAGGTTATCTTCCATGATGGAAAGATAGGTCACGCCGTTTTCCATTTCGTCGGCGGAGACGCACTGGCAGGAGTTGAGCGTGCGGATCTCGGCACCGCTCTGGGACGCAACGGTTTCGGCGATCTTGCCGTCGCTGCCCTCGATCTTCAGAACAAAACGCAGACCGTTGTCCTTCACGGCGGCCACCAGCTTCGCCATGGTGCCGAAGCTCGCCTCGCTCTCGGCCGAGCAGCCGGCAAACGCGCCGTAGCAGGTCAGATCATAGTCGTCCGCAAGGTAGCGGAACGGATAGCGGTCGGCAAAGACCAGCGTTTTTGTTTTGGCGCCCGCGATCGTTTCGGCGTAGCGCGCTTCCAGCTCGGTGAGCTTCGCAAGATAGGCTTCGGCGTTGGCGGCGTAAAGGTCGGCGTTTTCGCGGTCCATTTCGCACAGCTTGTCGCGGATGGCCTCTGTGATGGAGATCATGTTCCGAAGGGAGGTCCAGACATGCTCGTCATATTCCGGGCCCTCGTCTTCGCCTTCTTCCTCCTCCTCGGCTTCCATGCCGGGCAGGAGCTCTTCCTCAACGGCGTTGACCGTTTCAATGAGCTTGAGTGTCTGCAGATCCTCGTTTTGGGCAGTGGCGATCACGCTGTCCGCCCAGGTGTCGGATTCGCCGCCCACATAAATGAACAGGTCGCAATCGGAGATGGTAAGGATGTCTTCGGTCGTGGGGCTGTAGTTGTGCAGGTCGGTTTTGGAATCCAGCAGAATGGACAGCGTGCCTTTGCCGCCCATGAGGGCGCGGCAGATGTCATACTGCGGGAAAATGGAACAGACCACATGAAGACCGTCGGTCGTTTCGTCGGGCGCAGCCGGAACAGTGGTCTGCGGTTCATCGGTGTTGCCGCAGGCGGCAAACAGGCCGACCGCAAGCAAAAGGCACAGCACAAGGCTGATTGCTTTTTTCATAATATCAGACTCCTTTGTTGTTTTTCAGATCGGGTTCAAACGAAAAAACAACAAAGCGTCAATTCAGCAGTTTGGTTTTCAGCGTGATGGGCGTGCGCACGGTGAGACGGCAAATCCGAACGCGGATGGCGCGGCTGAGAACCGCTGCCGAAAGCATGGTGAAGAGCGCACTGACCGCGGCGATCAGATGACTGTGCTGCAGCAGAACATCCACGACGTTCATCACGCTGCAAAACAGACACCGCTGTCCGCAGCAGGTGTGCCCGGGGTAGCGCGCCAGCAGAAACGCGCTGCCGAAACCGAACAGCACGCCAAACACCAGCAGCAGCGCCAAAAGCAGCGCCAGCGTCCGTTTGCTCTTTCGCATTCGAATGCCTCCCTTCAAAATGAAATCGTTTTTCAAATTCATATTATACCACGCGCTTTGCGGAATGTCAACTGCCTGCCTCTTCCAGAAGATCGGCCGCGCGTTTTGCGCTTTCGCAGTCGAAATAGTCAAAGTTGAACGCGCGGAAGGTTTGCAGTTTTTCCGTGTCCGCCGGGCGGGACAGCGCGTCCAGCGCGTCGGCGAAGGTGGTGACGACCGGGCCGGGGACATAGGACGCATAGTCGAAATAAAAGTCGCGCGACGCCTTGTAGCGTTCGAGATCGAACGCGAAAAACACGCAAGGTTTTTCCAGCAGGGCGAAATCCATGCAGATTGAGGAATAGTCCGTGATCAGCGCGTCGCAGGCCAGCACGAGGGCGGGCACGTCGTCAAAATCCGTCACATCCGCGGCGCCCTCCAGCGCCCGATCCGCCGGGTGGATCTGCGGGTGCAGCCGCACCAGCAGCGCGGCGTCTTCTCCGAACCGCGTCCGAAAGGCGGCGGGGTCGATCTTCTTCAGCAGGGCGGCGTTTTCCCCGTCGGCGTCGCGAAAGGTCGGCGCATAGAGCACCAGACGCTTGCCGGCGAGGGCGGGAAAGGCGGCAAACAGCGCTTTTTGCGCCTGTTCCCTTGCGCCGGGACGCAGCAAACGGTCGGCGCGCGGCGCACCGAGGGGACGGACTTGCGCTTCGCTGACGCCGAAGGCCTCGGCGTAATAGGGCGCGACAGCTTTGGACGAGCAGACCACAAGGCTCAGCTTACGGTTGCCGGCGATCTCCCGCGCACGCACTTCCGGCGGCTGCGGCATGGAAAGACCGAATTTTTTGAACACGCCCTCGGCGTGCCAGAGCTGGATCACAGCCACCTCCCTGCGAAAACGCAGCGACCCCATGGGCATGAAATTGTCGTTGAGATATACCGCTTCGGCGGTGGCGAGTTTGTGTGCGCCGACGAAGAAGAACCGCAGCGTATGCAGCGGGTGGGTTCGCACATTTTCCAAATCGCGCCGGGTGAGCAGCACAGTCTCATAGCCGCGCACTTTCACTTCTTCCATCACAGCGCCGAGGCTGTCATGCAGTCCCTCGTTGTGCATGGAGACAAAGGCCACGCGTCCCCTTTTCAGCGGAAAGATCGCGCGGCTGAGATTGAACAGCAGAGCAAAAAACGCATACAGCAGACGTTTCATCGGCGGTGCCTCCGTTTCAGCAGGGCGCTTACCGCTTTGGCGGCAAGGCCGGTTTTCGGAAGAGCGGTGCGCAGCAAAAACTGCAGCGTGCCCTTTTCCAGCACAGGCAGCTTCCCGGCTTTGATCACACAGGGAGCCTGGGGCGTTTCCCGTTCGCCGACGCGAACATTCGGCATGGAAAACAGCAGGGCAGGGAGTCCCTTTGCCGCTTTCGGCGTCAGCAGCAATTCAAACAGGGGACAGGTCTGGTCGAACAGCGCCATGGCCGCTTCCGGCGGACAGCGGCGCCGGACAGAAAGGGAAACGGCCGGGTGGGCGGCGGCTTCGGCTCTGCTCGCGCAGGGCGAGGACAGGTTCAGATCGGGGTGCTGTTTGCAAAGGGCCGCGATGTGCGCGTCGTCCAGCCCGGAAAGCAGCTCCCGCATCTGCGCTGCGCACAGGGCGAGCGCGTCGCCGCGCATGTGCCAGAGCTCGCGGTAAAACTGCGAAGCGAGGATGTGCAGATGCTTATACAGGATCTCCTGCAGATAGCCGTCGTCTTTTCGCTGCGCGGCTTGCAGGGCGGTCTGCGCGGCGGCGTAGATGTGCCGCATGGAGACGCCGAGGTTTTCCAGGTTTGTTTCGCTTGCCGTCTGGCTGACGGAAGCGCCCTCGGCGGCCGTGTGGCGGCGGTAGAGGGAGACGCTGTCCTGCGTGCCCGCGATGCGCCCGCCGGTGTAGACCGCGTCCATGAAAAACGCGCCCTCTTCGGAAAAGCCGGAGGCCGGGAACCGCACGCCGTGCTCCAGAAGGAGGGCGCGGCGGTAACATTTGTTGCACACGAGGAAGTTCCACAGCAGGCGCTTGTCAAAGGTTTCCACGCGCTCGCAGGCGGCGAGTTCGTCTCCCGCGGCGTGGAACGCGGTTTTTTTGCCGTTTTCCAGATTGCGCAGCCGGCCGAGGACGATGTCCGCGCCTGTGGCTTCGGCAGTTTCGGCAAAGGCCTGCAGAGCGTTCGGCTCATAAAGATCATCCGCGTCCAGAAACACAACGTAATCTCCCGCCGCTTCGCTGAGCCCCCGGTTGCGGGCGGCGGAAACACCGGCGTTTTCCTGCGCGATGCAGCGGATGCGGCTGTCTTTGACGCAGTAGGAGGCGAGGATGTCCCGGGTGTTGTCCTTGGAGCCGTCGTCCACGACCACGGCTTCCCAGGCCTGCCACGTTTGCGCAAGCAGGCTGTCCAGCGTTTCGCCGAGAAAGGCGGCGTTGTTATAGGCGGGAACGATCACGGAGATGGTCATGCAGGGCTCCTTTCGGGGATTGCGGAATTAAAACCTTATTCCCCATTTGAGGAAGTAGGTCAGGATGGATTTGATGTGGATCAGCAGCAGCTTTTTGCTTTTTTTGCTGGCGCGTTCCCAAAGATGGGTCACGGTCGCCATCGGGTAATGCAGAGCCTCATATCCTTCGCTCTCACTGACGCGGCGGGCGATGTCGCAGTCTTCGAGATACATGAAGAACCGTTCGTCAAAGCCGCCGAGTTCGCGGAACAGCGCCGTGCGGAAAAACATGAAGCAGCCCGTGGCGTTCGTGATCGGAAAAGGCTTGTCCTGCGGCATATCGAGCATACAGTAATCGATCATCGTCTTGCTCGGTGTGTCGCCCTTGTGGAACCAGTGGTCGCCGAGGTAGCGCACCGTGGGGCTTTTTTTGCCGAGGTATTGCTCGCGCCCGTCCTCAAAGCAGATGCGCGGCGAAAGCAGACCGGCGCTCTCGTGCGTGTCAGCGTAAGCGCAAAGCTCGCTGATCACATCGCTTTCCAGCAAAATATCCGGGTTGATGACCACGTGGTACTTGCTTTCCAGAAAGGGCAGCACCTGATTGTGTCCGGCGCCGAAGCCGCGGTTGCGCTCGCTTTCGATCACAACGACCGACGGGAACCGCTCTTTGATGAACTGCGCCGTGCCGTCCGTGGAGGCGTTGTCCACCACGTAGAGAGTGAATTTTACGCCCTGCGTTTGCGTGAGCACGCTTTCGATCGTCCGGGCGATCTTGTCTTTGTTGTTGTAGGTCACGATACAGCCGGAAACGGAATAATCTTTCATGGTGTCACCTTCCGAAAAACACTCTGCCGATGAGCTTTTTGATGAGATATTCGCGCCATTGGAGCTTCTGACGGGTGTCGGTCTGCCCGCCGGTCACGTTGCCCTCGTGGCGGCGGTAATACAGCAGCGGCACGTCAAGAAACGCCGGTTTGCCGTAGATTTCTCCGATCAGGCCGATCCACTGGTCGTGCATGGGCACCGCCTTGGGCATGGGCATGATCTTTTTGAGCAGACTCCGGTCAAAGGCCATGCAGCAGCCCATGTAGGAGTTCTTGACAAGATTGTGCACAAGGCCGGGCCTGCTGCCCCGCAGGGCGAAGAACGAGGGCGCCGTGATGTTCAGATTCTCATCCGACACATAGGCGTTGTGCAGCACGAGCGTCGCCCCGGCGTTAAAGGCTTCCGTCACGCGCTGCACCTTGTCGGGCAGCCAGACGTCGTCCTGGTCGCAAAGAAAGATCCTGTCGCCCCTGCAGTGGCGGATGGCGTTCACAAAGTTTGCCGCAACGCCCTTGCCGGGGCCTTCCCGGTAGATCACGCGCGGATCCTCTTCGGCCAGACGGCGCACGAGCTTTTCGGTCATGCCGCCGGGCTTGTCGTCGGAAACGACGATTTCATCCTCTTCGGAAAGCTGGGGCAGGATCGAGCGGAGCTGTTCTTCAATGTAGAGTTCGCCTTCATAGGCGGCGAGTGCAACGGATATCATGGCGGCACCTCGGGAGTAGGAATGAAAAATGGAAAATTGAAAATTGAAAATGGAAAATTGCTGACAGCTAACCGCTGACAGTTAGCAGCTTCTCCACGCACGGGCGGAAGGCCGAGGGCAGGGCGAAGGTGCTTTCCAGCTCCTCCTTCGTCGCCCAGGTGAAGGCGTCCGGCGTGGCGGCGCAGTCCAGCAAAAAGGCGTGCATATGCCATTCGATGTGGGTGAAAATGTGGACATACTGCGTTTCGCGCACCAGCTCGCGCGGCCTTGTGCCGCCGGCTTCGGCGAATTGCAGAGCGGTCTGCAGCGCCGTTTCGTCATCGGCGTCTTGCGGTAAAAGCACATGGGGAAACTCCCACAGTCCGGCGAGAAGGCCGGTCTTCGGCCGCTGCCGCAGGGCGAACCGGTCGCCGCAGCGCAGCAAAAGCACAGCGCGGTCCTCGCGTTTGCGCTCCTTTTTTTCGCCGCGCACCGGATACTTTGCCCAGGCGCCGCTTTTGCGGGCAAGACAAAGCTCCGCCAGCGGACAGCTTTCGCACTTCGGCGCGCCGTTCGGAACGCACACGCAGGCGCCGAGTTCCATCAGACTCTGGGTGAGCGCAGCGCAGTTTCCGGCATTATAAACCTTTTCCAGCGCGGCGGTCACGGCCTTTTTGGTTTTCTCCTTGTCCACGCTGTCCTCCAGCGCGGTCAGCCGGGCAAACACGCGCAGCACATTGCCGTCCACGGCAGGGGTCGGCAGACCGAAGCAGATGGAACCGACGGCGCCGGCGGTGTAGGGCCCGATGCCCGGCAGGGCGCGGATGGCGTCATAGGTCTGCGGAAAGACGCCGCCGTGCTCCGCGACGATCACCTGCGCGGCTTTTTTGAGGTTGCGCGCCCGGTTGTAATAGCCGAGCCCCTCCCAGAGCTTGAGCAGTACATCGTCCGGAACCGCGGCCAGTGCCGGAAGATCCGGCAGAGCGGCGAGAAACCGGCTGTAATAGCCGCGCACGGCTTCCACCCGCGTCTGCTGGAGCATGATCTCCGAAATCCAGATCCGGTAGGGGTCGCGCGTCTGCCGCCAGGGAAGGTCACGCCTGTTTTGCTGATACCAGGGCAGCAGCTTTTTCGGCAGCGAAGAAAGAAGCTCCGTCATGCCGCAGTTTCCTCTTTCGGCAAAAACGGGAAGCGCAGCACCTTTTTGCAAAGGAACCAGCACCCGGTGACGGCGGCGGCATAGAGCAGCACAGCCAGCAGGCTCAGCGGCAGATTCGACCGCAGCAGACCGTCGCGGAAGTGGTTGACAAAAAAGAGATAGGGGACGCACGTTGCACCGACGACGCAGAGCACTTCGCACACGCGGGCGGCGACGCCGTTCCGGGATGACTCCCTGCCGAGCACAAAGGGCGCGAATTTTTCGCAAAGCAGCACAGCCGGGATCAGCAGAAGATAGACGACGACCGCCGTGACCCAGACGAACCACTGCCGTTCCTTCCAGACCGGAAACAGCGCCTCAAAAACGAGGATCACCGGCTTGTGCAGGCCCATATAAAAGAGCGTGTTCTTGCCGACGAAGGTCAGAATGCGCAGCGGCGGCAGACGCATCACGGCCAGCGCGAGGGCGACGCTCGTGCAGATTGCCGCGGCAATGGCGCAAAGGAAATCGTCGCCGTATTTGTTGCCGTGCAGGCTGAATCGCCCGTTGAAGAACCACAGCAGCACGCCGACGGAAAACAGCGCGCCGATCAGCGCAAAGCGCACCGTCGGCTCGAGCGCTTCGAGCGTTTCCCGGTTTCGCAGATAAAGCTGCATCAGCAGGTGGCCCAGCAGGATCATGGCGATCACAGCCGGAACGGCATTGATGTGCCAGGGCAGCGAGACCTTTTGCGAAAGCAAGCTGAACGGCAGCAGTACCCCGCAGAACACGGCGAGCTTTTTCCGGTCGCCCTGCGAGAGCCTGACCAGCAGAAACAGCACCAGCTCCGCAAGGAACAGCAGCAAAACGAAGTACAGCGGATTGCTCGGCGCTTCCACGAGATTGTTGTTGCCGATGAAAATGCCGCGCAGATAGGCGGTCATCGGCACCTCCTTGTGCTTGATGCGGGCAAAGACGAGATAGCGCAGCACCACGCTCAAAAGCTGCATCCACACGTAGGGGATCAGCATCCGTTTGCTCAGCTTCAGGAGATAGTCTTTGAAGGAGGTGCGCAGAATCTTGTCGATATTGTAGGTGCAGCCGGTCGCAAAGAAGAAGATCGGCATATGAAAGGAAAAGACCCAGGATTTCAGTGTCGGCTGCAGCGAAAGGTGGCCGAGGATCACAAAGAAAAACGCGATCCCTTTGACCTGATCGATCCAGACGATCCGGCTGCCGCCGGACTGCAAAGCGTTGTTCGGTCGCATTGTTTCACCTCAGACCATGGTTTCGGGATGGAAGACCTCGTCGAACCGCTCGGCGGAAAGGAAGCCGAGGGCGACGCAGGCCTCTTTCAGAGAGATGTTCTCCCTGTAGGCTTTTTTTGCGGTGTTTGCCGCGTTTTCATAGCCGATGTAGGGGTTCAGCGCCGTGACGAGCATGAGCGAATCGTGCAGGTTGCGGCGCATTTTTTCTTTGTTGGCCTTGATGCCGCAGACGCAGTTTTCGCAAAAAGAACGCATCGCGTCGGAAAGCAGGCGGCAGGACTGCAAAAAGTTATAGGCGATCACGGGCATGAAGACGTTGAGTTCAAAGTTGCCCTGGGACGCCGCCATGCCGATTGCCGCGTCGTTGCCCATGACCTGCGCAGCGACCATCGTCACGGCTTCGCACTGCGTGGGATTGACCTTGCCGGGCATAATGGAGGAGCCCGGCTCGTTTTCGGGAATGAAGATCTCACCCAGGCCGCAGCGCGGGCCGCTGGCAAGGTGGCGCACGTCGTTGGCGATCTTCCAGAGGTTTGCCGCCAGCGCCTTGAGCGCTCCGTGGGCGAAGACGAGGGCATCCTTGGCCGTCAGGGCGTGGAACTTGTTCTCCTCGCTGGAAAAATCCTTTCCCGTCAGCGCCGAAACCTCGGCCGCCGCGCGTTCGGCAAAGCCGGGCGGGCAGTTCAGTCCTGTGCCGACCGCCGTCCCGCCGAGGGCGAGTTTTTTGAGGAAGGGCAGAGCGGAGAGAAGCATGGCTTCGTTCTCTTCCAGCATCCCGCGCCAGCCGGAGATCTCTTGCGAAAAGGCGATCGGCACGGCGTCCTGCAGATGGGTGCGGCCGCTTTTGACGACGCCGACATTTTCCGCTTCCAGCGTCCGGAAGGCCGCCGCAAGTTTCCGCAGGGCGGGCAAAACGGCGTCTTCAATGGCGCAGACGGCGGCGATGTGCATCGCGGTCGGGAAGGTATCGTTGGAGCTCTGCGACATGTTCACGTCGTCGTTCGGGTGCAGCAGCTTTTTTCCGGCGAGGGCGTTGCCGCGGCCGGCGATGACCTCGTTGGCATTCATGTTGCTCTGGGTTCCGCTGCCGGTCTGCCAGACCACAAGGGGAAAGTGCCCGCGCAGCGCGCCGGAGATCACTTCGTCCGCCGCAGCGCAGAGATACTTGCATTTTTCTTCCGTCATGCGCTCGGGCTGCAGGGCAAGGTTCGCCAGCGCCGCAGCTTTTTTCAGGATGCCGAAGGCGCGCAGGATCTCTTCCGGCATGGTCTCCGTCCCGATCTTGAAATTCTGAAAGCTGCGCTGGGTCTGGGCGCCCCAGTATTTATTGGCGGGCACCAGCATCTCGCCCATGGAATCGTGTTCGGTTCTGTATTGCATCGTTACACTCCCAGTTCTTCGAGCTCGCGCACCACGTCCACCACGTCCCGGTGGAAGGCGAGGTCGGCGCGCACGTCGTAATCCGTTTCGCTTTTGTTGATGAGGATCAGATTGCCGCCGCGGAAATACCGCAGATAGGAGGCCGCAGGGTAGACCACCAGCGACGTTCCGACGACCACGAGGGTGTCCGCGCGTTCGATCGCGTCTACCGCGCCGCCGACCACATCCATGTCGAGCGGCTCCTCATAGAGCACCACATCGGGCTTGATCACGCCGCCGCAGCGCGGACAGTGCGGCACTTTTTCCTCCGTCAGCACCGCATCGAGGCCGTACTTCGCCCCGCAGCGCATACAGAGGTTGCGCGTCACGGCGCCGTGCAGTTCAAAAACGCGGCTTGATCCCGCCGCCTGATGCAGACCGTCGATGTTCTGGGTCACGACCGCAACGTCGCGGCCGTCCTTTTCAAGCGAAGCGAAAAAGCGGTGGGCTTTGTTGGGCTTCGCGTCGGGGTAGATCATGGCCGAACGGTAGAATTCATAGAACAGCGCCGGGTCGCGGTCAAAGAACGAGCGCGATATGATCTGCTCCGGCCGGTATTTCAGTCCGCTGTCGCGGTTGTAGAGCCCGTCGGCCGAACGGAAATCGGGAATGCCGCTGGGCACGCTGATCCCCGCGCCGGTGAAGACCACAAGACGCCGGCTGGCTTTCAAAATCGCCGCAAGACGTTCAATGTCTTTCATGAAACGCACCTCTTTTAGATAGAGTTCTTATTATTTTACCATATTTCACAAAAAAAGGCAACTGTTTTTCGGTTCTGCAGCGCGGCGAAAAAATTTTTTCGTTTTTTTCGGTTTTCTATTGACATTGAGGCGCGGCTCGCATATAATATTAATAGTTGAACAACTGCTCAACTACTCAACAAGGGGTGAACGACATGGACGAAAACGAAAAACTTGAACTTTGCGAGAGCGAGTGCATCCATGAGGACATTGTGCGCTTTGTGCAGGCAAAGCTCCAGCCCGCCGGCGATTATGAGGAGCTTGCAAATCTGCTCAAGCTCTTCGGCGATCCCACCCGGGTCAAGCTTCTGCACGCGCTGGAACAGCACGAGATGTGCGTGTGCGATCTGGCGGCTTTGCTGGGCGTGACAAAATCCGCCGTGTCCCATCAGCTCAAGCTCCTGCGCATGAGCAATCTGGTCAAAAGCCGCCGCAAGGGGCAAAACGTCTTTTACAATCTGGCCGACGACCATGTGCGCCAGATCATCGACAAGGGCTTTGAACATCTTTGGGAGTAAGGAGAGACCGACCATGAAAAAGAAATTCAACTGTGAAGTGGACTGCGCCGCCTGCGCGGCGAAGCTGGAAGCGGCCATTCAAAAGGTGGACGGCGTGGAGGACGCCAAAGTCAATTTTTTGACCCGGAAGCTGACCTTGACTGCAGCGGAAGAGCACTTTGACGCTGTGCTCGCGGCGGTCAAAAAGACCGCGAAGCGCGTGGAGCCGGACGCCGTCATCTCCCTTTGAGGAAACGCCATGAACAAAAAGCAAAAACAGACGCTGGTGCGCATCCTCATCACGGCGGCGGTGTTCGCCGTTTTGCTGGCGCTGCAGCTCGTCGGCGTTCTGAAGGGCTTGCCGAACCTTGCGGTCTTTGCGCTGTATCTGCCGCCTTATCTTCTGATCGGTTATGATGTTCTGCGCAAGGCCGGGCGCAACATCGTGCGCGGCAACGTGTTTGACGAAAACTTTTTGATGAGCATCGCAACGCTGGCGGCCTTCGCGCTCGGTCTGTTCGGCGAAGCGGAATATCCGGAGGCCGTGGCGGTCATGCTGTTCTATCAGGTCGGCGAGCTGTTTCAGAGCTGCGCCGTCGGCCGTTCGCGCAAGAGCATCGGCGATCTGCTGTCGCTGGCGCCCGAAACGGCGAACCTCATCACGGAAAGCGGCGTGGAAACCGTTGACCCCGACGAGGTGGAGATCGGCGCGCGTATTCTTGTCAAGCCCGGCGAAAAGGTTCCGCTGGACGGCACGGTGCAAAGCGGCAGCGCCTACCTTGACACGGCGGCGCTGACCGGCGAATCTGTGCCGCGGCTTGCGCAGCCGGGCGACGCCGTGATCAGCGGCTGCGTTGTGGCGGATGCGCCGCTGACGGTCGAAGTCACGCGCCGCTACGAGGATTCCACCGTTGCCAGAATTCTGGAAATGGTGGAAAACGCCACCAACAAAAAAGCAAAGCTCGAAAACTTCATCACGCGCTTTGCGAAATACTATACGCCGTTTGTGACCCTCGCCGCAGTACTGCTGGCGCTGCTGCTGCCGCTGGCGTTTCATACATCCTGGGCGGACGGCATCCGCCGCGCCTGCAATTTTCTGATCGTCTCGTGCCCCTGCGCACTGGTGATCTCCGTACCGCTGGGCTTTTTCGGCGGCATCGGCGCGGCCTCAAGGATCGGCGTGCTGGTCAAGGGCTCGAACTTTCTGGAGGCCGTCGCAAAAATGAACGTGCTGGCCATGGATAAGACCGGTACCCTCACACACGGCAGCTTTGCCGTGCAGGAGATCCTGCCGGCCGAAGGCCGGAGTGAAACCGAACTGCTGCGCCTTGCCGCCCTCGGCGAAAGCTGCAGCAACCACCCGATCGCGCTCGCTTTGCGCGCCCGATATGGGGAGCCGCTCGACGCCTCTGCCCTCGGCGAGATACGCGAACTGGCCGGACAGGGCGTTCGCGCGGCCGTCAACGGGCAGCCATTGCTGGTGGGCAACGCGAAACTGCTCGCAGAGCACGGCGTGGACTTTACGCCCTGCGACACGGCTGCAACGGTGGTTTACGTTGCGCTGAACGGCAGCTTCTGCGGCGCGATCCTGATCGGCGACACGGTGAAGCCGGGCGCAAAAGCGGCGCTTTCCGCGCTGAAACGCAGCGGCGTCGGCGAAACCGTGATGCTCACCGGCGACCGAAAGGCCGCGGCGCTGGCCGTGGCGGAAGCCGTCGGCGTGGACACCGTACAGGCGGAGCTGCTCCCGGCGGACAAGGTTGCCGCCGTGGAAGCGCTGCTGCAGAGCAAGGCGCCGGGTACGGCGGTCGGCTATGTCGGCGACGGACTCAACGACGCGCCTGTTCTCATGCGCGCCGACGTGGGCTTTGCCATGGGCGCCCTCGGCGCGGACGCCGCGATCGAGGCGGCGGACATCGTGCTGATGGACGACGACCTCGGCAAGCTGCCACGCACGGTCGCCATCGCCCGCAAAACGATGGGCATCGTCAAGGGCAACGTCGCGTTTGCCTTGGCGGTCAAGCTGGCGATCCTTGTCCTGAGCGCTTTCGGTCTCGCGTCCATGTGGATGGCCGTTTTCGGCGATGTGGGCGTGGCGGTGCTTTGCATTCTCAACGCGATGCGCAATTAGCAAACGGGGTTTAAAACCCGAGCGAAATCAGCACAAAGAATTCAGAAAATAATCAATGAAAAGACGTTTTCAGCGGCAAACGGCCTTTGAAAGCGTCCTTTTTGTGCTTCTTTTGAACCGTCTGCTTTGCAGCAGCTTTGCGCACGGCCCTGCCGTGCGCAGGCGGCGGCGGAACCGCGCGGCCCGGGCCGCGCGAAAACGAAGCAAGGCTTCGTTTTGAACCGTGTCCTGCACGGTTCGTTCCGCCGCCGCCTTTGCCGCGCAGCGAAGCTGCGCGGCAGCAGAAGGAAGCGCCGAGAAAATCTGCGGAAGGAGCCCCAACAGCGCTTTCTTTTTCGTTTTGACGTTTTTCGCGGAATGCAACAGTTCCGCTTTTCATTTTAGTAATCACTGATTTACGCAGGCGTAAAAATCTTAGCGGCAAGTTTTCCGTCATTTTGCACAGAGATCTCTTGAAAGCCGTCAGGCTTTCAAGAGATCTCTGTAACATCTGACGAAGAATTTTCTCGCCAATCTTCGCACGCTGTGTTGATCAGCGATTCCTTTATGTTTTACGCAGGAAGCCTTTGACCCAGTTGCCCCATTCCTTCAGCGCCATTCGCGCCCGCGTCAGGGCGTTCGGGTTCGCCGCGCGGCGTCCGGCAAAGGTCATCGGCAGGGTTTGCAGCAGCCGCTCATAGGCGGGCAACTTTGCAAGAAAGCGGTCGTAGTCCTTGTTTTCCCTGATGCTCCAGGCGGTTTCGCAAAACGCGCCCAGCCGCGGAAAGACTTGGAAACCGGCCTTTTCCATTGTGGCGACAAACTCCGTCCAAAGGCAGGCTTCCAGCCCAATGGGCGTTTTCCCGTTTTCGGTCGGTTCATATGCATAGCAGGTTTTCAGCGGTAGTGTGCCGTGGGAATGGTCAAGATAATAGACCAGCCAGTTTGCGTCGATAAAAGGCGCTTGTGTCTGCGGTGGGCGGTTCCAGTGGTGCAGAACGATCTCGTCGCCGAAGGACGGGGACAGCTCTTTGTTGTGCCAGGCGAAAACACGCTGCCCCCTTTGACGCAGGTGCTCCGCCACGCGGCGCATAAAGGCTTCATAGAGCGCCTTTTCGTCGGCAAGGCCGAGATCGCGGATGCGTTTTTGACAGTCCGGACACTGGGTCCAGTGCTGCAGCGGCACCTCGTCGCCGCCGATATGGATCATCCCCGAAGGGAACATTTCGCAGATTTCGTCCAGCACGGAAAACACAAATTCATAGGTGCTCTCTTTGCCTGCGCAGAGAATGTCGCGGTGGATGCCGACGCGGCTTGTGACGCTGCGCTCCTTCCCGCTGCAGGAAAGGAACGGGTAGGCGGCGATGGCCGCGATGCTGTGGCCGGGCATGTCGATCTCCGGCACGATCCGAATGTGCCGCGCGGCGGCGTAGGCCACAAGGTCTGCCACGTCCGCCTTGGAAAGGAAGCCGCCGTAGGGCTTGCCGCCGTAGGCCGGATCGGCGCGGAAGCCGCCGATCTGGGCCAGCAGAAGCCTGCTGTAAATCTCCACGCGCCAGCCCTGATCGTCGCTCAGGTGCAGATGCAGCACATTGAGCTTGTGCAGCGCCATGGCGTCAAGGAAGCGCTTGATCGCGTCCGGCGTGAAAAAGTGGCGGCAGATATCCAGCATAAAGGCGCGGTGCGCAAAACGCGGGGCGTCGTCGATCTCCATCGCGGGCAGCTCCAGCTCGCCCTGCAGCAGCAATTGCTTGAGCGTCTGCACGCCCCAGAACACGCCGCTTTCGTCCGCGCCGGTGACCGTGACCTTGTTTTTTTCCACGGTCAGGCGGTAACCCTCCGGGTCGGGCAGGCTGCGGTCAATGTTCAAATAGAGGTATTCCCGGCCGCTGCCGATGGGGGCGTCCATTTCGAACACCTTTTCCAGAAAGGCCGTCAGGTCGGCCTCGGCGTCGGCGGCTTCGGGCAAGGCTCGCAGATTGCAGAGATACGTCAGCCGGAAGACCGGCGCGTCGCTCAAAACCCGAAACGCGCGGGGCTGGGGCAGAACGGAAAACGTCATCGGTTCCACCTCAGTTCAGGTAACCGGCAATGTACTGGGAGGTCAGCGTCTGGAAGCGGAGCTTGGCCGCCGCGTCGCCCACCAGCGCGTGTCCCGCGTTCTGGAAGGTGACGAAATCATGCCGCACCCCGGCGCTCGAAAGCGCAGTGTCCAGCCGCAGGGCATTGGAATAGGGAACGACCGTATCGTCGGTACCGTGGGCCATCAGCGTCGGCACGGTGGAGGCTGTGACGAGCTTTGCCGGAGAGATGCTGCGCAGCATCGGCAAAAACGCTTCGGCAAGGCCGCTTTCCAGTGCGGAGGCCACGAAGTTCGGGTCAAGGCCGATGTTCGTGATGACCGACTGCACCACGTCGGAGGAGCGGATGAACTCCGGATCGGTGAAGTCCGTCGGCGCGCTGCTGCTGATCGCCGCCGTGATGCGCACCGGGGATTCCGCAGCCTTGCTGTAGGCATAGAGCAGCGCAAGGTGGCCGCCGGCGGACTCGCCGACGAGCACCGTCTTGGTGAGGGTGACGCCGTTGTAATCCGCGGTCTGCCTGATGGCGTTCAGCGCGGCGGTGATGTCGGCAAGCTGGTCGGAGAACAGCACGCCGTTGCCGAGAAAGCGGTAGTTCATGGTGGCTGTGGCATAGCCCTGCCTGTTCCATTTCTTTGCTTCATAGGTGTAGCTCTCCTTGTCGCCGGAGACCCAGGCGCCGCCGTGCAAAAACAGGAGCAGTCCGGCGCTGGATTTGCCGGAGGGCAGATAGAGGTCAAGATTCTGGGTGTCCGCGCTGCCGTAGGAGAAGGTCTGCACCAGCCCTTTTTCGGGCGTGAACGGCGCGGGCGCAGGCGTGGGGTCGGCGGTACCTCCGCCGAGATTGAATCCGAAGAGGGAAAGGAACGTCATGATCCAGGAGAGAAACAGTGCAAAGAGCTGCTGCATAAAATCGCCGCCTTTCAAAGTGTTAAACTTATTATAGCAGGTCGGCCGCAAAAAAGCAAGTGCGATCGCCGCGCGTTATCCCCCGCCGAAAACAAAGGAATCGCTGAATGAATCAGCGATTACCAAACGCTCCCCACAGATGATCTGCGGCAAGTTTTCTGTTTGTTATTTTACCGACTGCCTTTCTCTGTCTCCTTTTCCCCTCTGCGGAAGCTGGGCAACGATGATCGCGGCGAACATGATCGCACTGCCGACGGCTTCGCGCAAGGTGGGGACCTCGTGCAGCACGAGAAAACCGGTCAGCATGGCGAACACGGATTCGAGGCTCATGAGCATGGAAGCGAGGGTCGGCTCGGTGCGCTGCTGGCCGAGGATCTGCAGCGTGAAAGCGACGCCGCTGGACATGATGCCGGAATAGGCGATGGACAGCGCCGCGCTTTTGATCAGCGACAGCGAGACTTCCTCTGTGAGCAGCATCGGCGGAATGCACAGCACCCCGGCAACGAAAAACTGCACGCAGGAGAGCTTGATCCCGTCCAGCTCCGGCGCCACACGATCCACAACGAGGATGTGCACGGCGTACATGAACGCGCAGCCGAGCACATAGAGGTCGGAAAACTGCACCCCGGTGTCTTCTTTGACGCAGAGCAGGTACAGTCCGCCGACCGCCGCAAGGGCGCAGGGCCAGAGGATCGGACGGACTTTTTTGCGCAGGGCAAGGGAGAGGATCGGCACCAGCAGAATGTAAAGGGCGGTGATGAAGCCGGCCTTGCCGGAGGGTGTGCCGCGGTCGATGCCGAACTGCTGCAAAAGCGACGCAACGCTCAGCACAACGCCGCACAGCAGGCCGCCGCGCAGCAGCTTTTTGCGGTCGGTGCTCACGAAGCGTTCGGGCGCTTTGCGCTTGAGGACGGTGTCTTTGAGCAGAATCACCGGCAGCAGAAACGCCGCGCCCAGCAGGGAACGCAGGCCGATGAAAGTGAACGGCCCGACGAATTCCGCCCCCGCGCTCTGGGCAACGAAGGAGGAGCCCCAGATCATGGCGCACAATGTGAGAATGAGGCTGCCGGTGAGATTGTCTCGTTTGGTCATAGATGTTCCTTCTTGGAGATCAGTGGTCTTTTGCGGTCATTTTCATGCCGGAAAACTTTTGGCCGAAGGCGTTGGCCCAGGCTTCGCAGTAAAGCTTGTAATAGGACACGCCGTGCTTTTTGCGCCAGCCTTCAAAGAAATTGCACCAGATGGAGGAGGGCAGGCCGATCACGATGTAATACAGCGGGCCGAGCAGCAGACATTGCCAGGTGTGGCCGTATTCGTGGATGCGGGCGTTGTAGGTCCATTCCTTCTTTGGATGCTGATCGCGGATGAAGATGAACAGCCCCACGGAAAGGCCACCCTGCTTCCACGGCAGATAGACGATGTAGGCGTAACCGAAGCGCTGCCAGCGTCTGCCCAGAAGCCTGGTGCAGATCAGGAACGCGATGCCGCCGACAAGGTTGACCGGCAGCCCCCACGTCCACTGCACGAGATAGAATAAAAAGGCTTTCAGGTCGTTTTTGAAGTTCTTTTCTTTTTTTGCGGGCGCTTTTTGGTTCAGGTCGACGCGTGGTTCAGACATGAAAAAACCTCCTTTTTTTTGGCTCGCCAAAGGCGAAATTCATTTATGAGTTTTCTGGTGCTGCGGTGCTTTCTGCCGGCGCATATCCGCCCTCTTCGTCCCGCACCAGCGCAACGGCGTCGGGCGTGTTGTTCCCTTTGCCGAGCCAGGTGTCGGAGAATTTCTGGCCGGAGATCGCTTCGCAGCGAGCGATCTGTTCCCCGGTGAGGGCGACGGCGCCGAATCTGTGCTTGGCGGCGATGGCGGCGCGAATCATCGCGTGATCGTCCTTCGTCATCTGGAAACGGCGCAGCAAAAACAGCGAGACCAGAGCGGCGGCGATCGGCACGATCGCCACGCACAGCCGCACGCCGAAGACGGCCGGGGGCGTCTGGGTATAGAGGGTCCCGTTCGCCTTTTCAAATTCCGCAACGGCGTCGCCGGTCACAAGGCCGAAGCCCTGCAGCACAAAGCCGACAAGGGCGGCCATGACGCCGCTGATGCTCTTTTTGATCAGCGTGCTGAAGGTCGCGATCACACCCTCGCGGCGGCGGCCGGTGATCAGCTCGTCCACGTCGGTGAGATCCGGGAAGATGTTGGTGGAAACAAAGCCGAGGCCGCTCATGCCGAAGGGGTAGAGGACCATGCTCAGCAGCATCAGCAAAAAGAAGAGGGTGCGCGTGCCTGTGCCGGGGGTGCTCGTCTGCATCAACAGACCGATCGCAAGACCGGCGACCATGAGGGGTGTGACGAGATTGCCGCATTTCTTTTTGCCGAACTTGATCGTCAGCGCGTAGTTCAGCGGAAAGGCGCTCGCTTCGGCAACGCCGGCAACGGCGTTGAACAGGCCGTAGCTTTTGTATTGGTTCGCGAGATACTTGATGTAATAGACCTTGGTGTTGCTGTAAAAGCCCGTGGAAAACTGATAGGCGAGGCTCATGAAGAAGTATTGCCGAAAGGCTTTGTTTTTAAACACCAGGCGGTATTCCCGCAGCACATAGCCGAGATCGAAGGGCTCGAGCCGATTGTCCAGCGAGGAGGGCTCGCGCGTTTTCTTCCAGGTCAAAAACACGGCGAAGGAGAAGAACGACGAAAGCACCAGACCGACCACGAGAAAAGGCAGACGCGACTGCGACGTGATGTTGTCGCCCGAACCGAAGAGCTGCAGGATCGCAACGGTGAACAGAAACGAGGGCACCATGCCGGCGGAGTTGAACAGGTACCCCACGGAATTGTATTGGGTGCGCAGGTCGTATTCCGGCGCAAGCTCGGGCAGCATGGCGGTGTGGGGCACGCTGATGATCGTGTACGCCGTTTTATAGAGCATATAAACTATGGTATAATAGACCACGGCGCGGCCGGGAGACACGGCGCCGTTCAGGCCGAAGCTGTTCCAGAGCAGGGTGTAGGAGAGAAAGAGCACGGGAATGCCCCAAAGCAGATAGCGCCGGTGCTTGCCGGTTTTGCTGCGGGTGCGGTCGGTGATGATGCCCATGGCGGGGTCGGTCACGGCGTCCCAGAGCGTGGCGAGCATGACGACGATGCCCGCGCTTTTGAGCGAGATGTTCACCGTGTCGGTCAAAAAGACGTTGAAGTACATGCTGATGATGTAGCCCGCGCCGCCCATGAACATGTTGGCGTAGCTGTAGTTGATCATCGGCAAAACGGCGGTTTTGAAATCGCCCTTGACGCCGATGGCGCGTTTGATCCGTTCGCCCACAAAGAAAGCCTCCTTCCGGCGTGAACCCGTTTCAATATAGAATTATTTTATCATTCCAGACGGACTTCGTCAAGAAATCGGCGGGAAAAAGCGGATTTTTCTTTCAAAGGCAGAACAAATTCGTTTAAAAATGTTGACAGAAGGGGCACGTTTGCGCTATAATGTCAAAATGCAAGGTCTGCGCTCTTCAAAAAGCAAACGGCCTTTCGGCTCAAAAAACAACGCGCTGCGTTCGGCTGCGGCGCGTGTGCATTGAATTTCAAAGGAGGTATATCGAAATGAAAAGAACTTATCAACCCAAGAAGCGCCACAGAAAGATGGAGCACGGTTTCCGCAAGAGAATGGCGACCAGCAACGGACGCAAGGTTCTTGCCCGCAGACGCGCAAAGGGCAGAAAGCAACTGACCTACTAAGATCGACCCGTTCCAACTTTACCCGGTGACGTCGGTCACCGCGGCTTTTGATTTCAGCGAAACGGGGTGGGTCTGCTGTGCCGTCTGGTTATCAGTCGCTGCAACTGAACAAGGACTTTCTGCGCCTTTACCGCCGCGGGAAATCCTGCGCAAAACCCGCACTGGTGGTCTATGCCATGAAAAGCCGTGGGGGTGTTTGCCGCGTCGGGATCACGACGAGCAAAAAGATCGGAGGCGCCGTTGCCCGCAACCGGGCGCGCCGCGTGATCCGCGCCGCGTTTCAGCAGGTGCAGCGCACGCAGACGCTTTCCGGTTCGTGGGACTTCGTTTTCGTTGCCCGCACCCGGACCACCCGCGTCAAAAGCACGGCTGTTGAAGCAGCTATGTGCGAAGCGTTCCGGGAGCTGGGGGTTTTGCAATGAAACGTGTGCTGCTTGCGCTGATCCGCTTTTACAGAAAGCACATCTCGCCGCATCTTCCGCCAATGTGCCGCTATTACCCGACCTGTTCGGTCTATGCGGTGGAGGCGATCGAAACGCACGGCGCACTGCGCGGAGGTCTTTTGGCGCTCTGGCGCCTGCTGCGGTGCAATCCGCTGTCGAGCGGCGGCTATGACCCCGTGCCCCCCAAAAAAGAAAAGTGACCGCTGAAAACGAACCGCCGCTGTTCCGGCGTTTCCAACGGAGGTAACCCATGCAAACGATTTTCGCCTTTTTCTACTCGATCTTCGGGTTCCTGTTCCGCATTCTCTACAACTTTATCGACAATTACGGCCTTGCCCTGCTGATTTTCACTCTTTTCTTCCGTCTGATCATCATGCCCACCAACATCAAGCAGCAAAAGAGTTCTGCGACCCAGGTGCGCATGCAGCCGAAGATCAAACGGATCCGTGACAAATATCAGGACTATCCGCCGCAGGAACGCAACCAGAAGATCCAGGAGGAAACCAACGAGCTTTATCAGCGCGAAGGCTACAGCGCCATGGCCGGCTCCTGCCTGCCTCTGCTGTTCCAGCTCCCCATTCTTTGGGGTCTCTACGGCGTGGTGCGCGAGCCGCTGAAGTATGTCCTTCAGATCCCGGCCTCGCTGGTAAACACGCTGACAAGCGTCGCTTCGACCACCCTCGGCCTGTCGGGCCGTTCGGCCGCCTATGTGGAACCGGCGCTGATCGCTAACATCGACAAGCTCATCTACAAGATCCCCGAAACGGCGGCCCTCTATCCCCAGGAGATCCAGAAGATCCGCGAATTCGACTTCACGGTCTTCGGCATCGATCTCGGCGCCGTGCCGGATTTCAACGTGATCCGGAATTTCGGCTCCGCTTCGACCCAGGCAAAGATTTTACTTCTCATACCTCTTTTGTCTTTTGCCACGTCGATGCTCACGAGCGTCCTTTCCCAGGTGCGCCAGAAGAAGAACAACCCCAACATGGAAAACCAGCAGATGATGGGCTGCATGATGTTCATGATGCCCCTGATGAGCCTTTGGTTCACCTTCCAGTTCCCTGCCGGCATGGGCATGTACTGGATCCTTTCCAACGTGTTCGCCTTCTTCCAGACGCTGATCCTCGGCCACATCTATGCGCCGCGCAAGACCATTGCGCGATTGATGGTGGACGAAACGATTTACCGACGCTCCTATGAAAACACAAAAAAGACAACACACAACGACGACTAACTGAAGAATACGGTGGTGACAACCAATGATTTTTGAAGCAAAAGGACAGGGCGCAACCATTGACGAAGCCCTTGCTGCCGCAAAAGCGGCGCTGAACGCCCCGGAAACGGCGGACGTGCACGTTGAAATCCTTGAACGTCCGCAAAAAAAGATTCTCGGCATTTTCGGCGGAAAAAAAGCGGAAGCCAGAGCTTTTTATGAAATCCCGGACGCACCCGTAAAACAGGAAAAACCCAAAGCGCCCAAGGCACAAAAGCCGCAGCAAAAAGCGCCCGGTGCGCAAAAGCCGCAGCAGAAGCCACAGCCGAAGGCCGAAAAGCAGCCCAAGCCCGCGCCCGAAAAGAAGCCGGACAAGCCCGACGAGGACGCGCTGGCGAAAGCCGCTGCAGAGGAAGAAGCCCAGAGCAGAACGCCGCTCAACCCCGACGACAAGCCGGGCGTGAAGACGGCTGTGGAATACCTCAAGGCCGTGCTCGGCGCGATGGAGATCGAAAAGGTGGAGATCTCCGCATTTGTGCAGGCGGACAACGAAGTGCTCCTTGAGCTGGACTGCGGCGAGGACTACGGCGTTGTGATCGGTCGGCGCGGCGAAACGCTGGATTCCATTCAGTATCTGACCCGCCTGGCCGCGAACCGCAAAAAGACCGAGGGCGAATATTCCCGCATCACGATCAACGTCGGTTCCTACCGCGAAAAGCGCAGAGCCACGCTGTCGAACCTTGCGAAAAAGAACGCCGAGAAGGTGCGCAAATACGGACGCCCCTTCACCTTTGAGCCGATGAACCCCTATGAGCGCCGCATCATCCACACCACGGTGCAGGGCATCGAGGGGGTCAGCTCCCATTCCGTCGGTTCCGACGAGGAACGCCGTGTCGTCATCTCGCTGGAAGACGGCGTGAAACCGTTGAATCCCTCCCGCGGCGGCGGCAAAGGCGGTCGCGGCGGCAGACCCGGCGGCGGACGTTCCCGCGGCGGCAGAGGCGGCAGCAAGCCTGCCCAGCAAAGCGCACCTACCCGCCCGCCGAAAACCGACGCAGGCGCGGCAGGCGTTTCGCTCTACGGCAAGATCAACTGAACAACAGCAAAATGGAAAGCACTGCAGTTCCCTTCGGGGCGTGCAGTGCTTTTTTGTTTTGCTTGCGGCGGCGGGACCGCGCGGCTTCGCCGCGCGCAAAGGGGCGCGCAGGCGGCGTACCGGTAAAATCAAACCTGTGTCTGCGCGCCCCTTTTGGCCCGTGCGCAGCACGGGCGTCCCGCAGCAACCGACCGCTTCCAAATTTTTCACTTACTTTTCTTTCGAGAGAAAGAAAAGTAAGCAAAAGAAAGCTCTGCTTTTCGGTGCTTTTCATTATAGCATATCTGCATTCGTTTGAGCATCCGTTCCGGCGAGAAAAAGAAAGAGCTCCGATCCGAAAAGAAACCGTTGACGAATTTCCAGAAATCAGGTAAACTGATACAGAGGTGATCCCCATGTGTAAAAACGCAAACGGCGAACGGAATCCGTTGCCCTTACTGAACATTGACGGCGCAGGTTATAGCTTCACGCTGATGCCCTGCGCCGAAGGAGATGCGTTCGATCTGGATCTGCTGTCCCCGATGGACGATGAGGAACGCAAGCGCATGACGCTGGATGCAGCGCTGGAAACCGCGAAAAAATACGGTGCCGAGACGCTCTATCTGTTCGCCGCTCGCGGCGACGTGCCGATGCTGGAAAGTCTGGGCTTCGTGCGCTGCGGTCTGTATGAAACGCGGCGGGGCGTCGATTGCATCCGCATGGGAAAAGATCTCGTCCTCGACGGTTTGGACTGGCTGACCTTTCCCGGCGCCGGGGAGGCTGTGCTTTTTCGCAGCGATTTTGAATTGCCCGCAAACATCTCCCGCGTGACGGCGGAGATTTTGACCCACGGTTTTTTTGAAGGTTATCTCAACGGCGAACGCATCAGCGAAGACCTCTATGCGCCCGCTTGGACGAATTACAACAAGCAGGATTTTTCCGCCCTGCATTTTCCGAATGCCGACACCTATTGCTACCGCTCTTACTTCATGTGCTACGATCTGACCGCCTTGGCAAAGCCCGGAAAAAACACCTTTGCCCTGCACATCGGCGACGGATGGTACGGACAATGGGAGTGCGAGAACGAGGGGATCCTGCCCTATGGCGAAAAGAAGGCCTGCTTTCGCATCACGGCGGAGACAGCGGACGGTGTGAACCGTGTCTTTTCCTCCGACGACGGCGGCGTTTTCCGTCCGAGCTTCATCACCCGGAGCAGTATGTACTTCGGCGAAACACAGGATCTGCGTTATCTGCCCGCGGATTTTTTCTCCTGTCCGCAAAATGACCCGGCCTGCAGACCGGCGGAAAAAACCGAGCGCCCCTACACGCTGGCGCTGCGGCAGACCTGTCCGCCCGACCGGGTGCTGCGAAAAATCACCGACACTGCGGTGCTTTCCGTTTTCGGCGACCGCAGGATCTATGACCTTGGAGAAAACGTGGCCGGCTTTGCGGTGCTGCGGTTCTCAAAAGACGCCGGTCGGGGCGAGCGTGCCGTGGTGCGCTACGCGGAAAACCTGCACCCCGACGGCGCGCTGAATTTTCATTCCACCGGCGGCACGGCCCGCCTGAGTGTGGACGAATTCCGAAACGGCGGCAAAAACGATCTGCTGCTGTATCCCCGCTTTCTCTGGCACGCCGGACGCTATGTGGAGGTCACCGGCGACGCGGATGTTGTCTGCTTCTGCGTTGCGGCCTCCGATGTGCCGGCCACGGCGGAGTTCCGGAGCGCCGATCCGCTGCTCGATTGGCTGTTCGACGCTTATATCCGCACCCAGAGTTCCAACATCCACACCTGTGTGCCCTCCGACTGTCCGCACCGCGAACGGCTGGGCTACACCGGCGACGGCCAGCTTACTGCAGCGGCCGTGATGACCGCCTTTGACGCAAAAGCGCTCTACCGCAAGTGGATGGCCGACCTTGCCGACTGTCAGGACATCGAAAACGGCCATGTGCCCCACACGGCGCCCTTTTACGGCGGCGGTGGCGGCCCGGGCGGCTGGGGCTGCGCGATCGTGGAGGTGCCGTATCAATACCGGAAGTTTTACGGCGACGACGGCGTTCTGAAAACCTATTATCCCCATATGAAAAAATATCTGGACTATCTCGCTTCCCGCTGCGACGGCCATATCGTCATGCGCGAGGAGCCGGACGGCTGGTGCCTGGGCGACTGGTGTACGCCCCGCAACCATGAGGTGGGCATCCCCATCCCCGCGCCCTTTGTGAACACGTATTTCTATCTGCGCTCCCTGCGGCAGGTGATGGAGATCGCGCCCCTTGTCGGCGCGGAAGATGACCTGCCCGGTCTGCAGACGACCGAACAGGCGGTCAAAGCGGCGTTTTTGGCGCGTTTCTTTGACAAAGCGACCGGTTCATTCTGCGGCGGCGTCTGCGGCGCGGACGCCTTCGCCCTCGATCTTGGTCTCGGCGACGCACGCACAGAGGAAAACCTCGTGCGCCGCTACCGCGAGAGCGGCACCTTCGACACCGGCATCTTCGGTACGCCGCTGGTGGTCAAGGCCCTCTTTGCGCGCGGCTATGCAAATGATGCCTACCGGCTGCTGACCAACCGGGGCGAGGTCTCCTTCCGCAGGATGATGGAGGCGGGCGCAACCACTCTTTGGGAGGAGTGGTTCAACGAGTATTCCTCCAGCCACCCCATGTTCGGCGCCGTGACGGAATACCTGTTCAAATATCTGCTCGGCATCCGCCAGCCGGAGGGCGGCGCAGGCTTTGAGACCGTGGAGATCGCGCCGGCTCCCGTGACGGCGCTTGACTGGGCGGAAGGCAGCGTGGTGCTGGGCGGCAAGCGGATCTTTGTGCGCGTGGAGCGGGGGAAAGCGGTTGCAAAAACGATCGAGCGCCTGAAATGATCCTGTGCGCTTAAATTGGCCATCTCTATAATCCGCATCGCGCTCAAATAACTTGAGTTTTTAAAGGCGCCCAATTGAAAGGGGCAGTTGCATTTCGCGAAAAACGTCAAAGCAAATATAAAAAGAAAGCGCTTTCCGCAGACTTGTTCTGTGAAGATAGCGCTTTCTTAACTTTTTGTTCTCTAAAGTAGTAGGATTATTTGCTTTGACTCGACGTTTTTTCGCCCTCGGCGTACTTTTGTACAGCCTTCGGTCGAAGAAAACGCCGTTTTCATCCAAATGCAACAGCCCCTATTTCTATGTTTTTTCATGCTTAAATCGCGTTGATCATTTCCATGATCCGCAGCACATAGGCCGGGCCTTCCGGGTTCGGACGGAAGACGTTGCCCTCCAGTACGAGATGGGCGCCGTGATAGGTCGGGAAGATATAGTATTTCCCGGTGGCGAATGTTCCGGCGAGGGCGGGGGAGGGCTGAGAAGCGACCTTCTCCTGCGGCGCCGTAAAGGGCGCGGTCTCCGAGATCGTGTTGGCAAGGCCGTCGTTCGGGCCCCAGCTTGTATCCATGACGATGCCGCCTTTGGTCGTGGTGTTCGTGCGGCCGAGCACGGGCATCAAAAGGGTGAACACAAAGTCGTCATTCTTTTTGTCCGCCACAAGATGTCCGTCTTTTTCGTCGGGCATGGTGCCGTCGTGGGGTACGGAGAAGTAATAGACATTGTCCAGCGTGCGGATCTGCGTTTTGTTGATCTGCGCCATATGATCGGGATCCATGTCATAGATCGCGGTATCCGGGTCAGCGACCTCGCCGCTGGCAACCTTCTTCATGGTCTTGACCACGCTGCGGATCGTCTGCTTGAGCATCAGTCTTGTGCCGGGGCCGATCCATTTGCGGCTGTCCAGTCTGCCGGAAAGATAGTCGCCTGTATCCTGAACCGCTTGGGCGCAGACCGGCAGCGAGGAGCCGTTGAAGACCGCCGCGAGGCCGGTGACGGAATAGATCCAATCGGGTTTGCCGCCCTTGAACAGGTCGGAAAGCGTGCCGTCGGTCGTGGCGTCGATCTCGGCCTTTACGCCGTCGGCGAGCATCGTTGCGAGCATGGTGGAGGTCGGGCCGCCGAGAGAATGGCCGATCAGGTTGATCTTGTGCTTGCTGTCCCAGCGCTTCAGCAGGGCTTTTCCGGTGTAGTCCTTGCCGTAGCGGTCATGGCCGCAGGCTTCGGAATGGGCTTTGCCGTAGTCCACGCGGGCGCCGACAAGCTGGGCGTACAGCTCGCAGACCCGATCCCAGATGCTGCCGAAGGGCGCAATCGTCACGGCGGCGCAGTCATAGCCTTCGGCGCGGAAGGCCTTCATCATGTCGCCGTTGAAGAAGCCCCAGTAGGGCAGCGTCTTATAGGCTTTGTGCTCCTCGCCCCAGCCGAAAAAGCCGTGGACGAAGACATAGGTGTAGTTGGTGCGGTCCTTTTCGTGGGAGGCCTCGAGCTGCAGCTCCTTCGCCGGAAGAACAAAGCTCAGCGCGACCGCCAGCGCGAGGATGCCCGCCCAGACTTTTTGAAAAAGATAGGTCAAATAATCGAAATGCATGGATACCCCTCTGTTCACTGTTCACTGTTCACTGCTCACTGTCCACTGCTCACTGCTCCAGCGCATTGACCATTTCCATCACATGCAGCAGATAGGTCGGGCCGTCAAGCTGGGGACGCGAAAAATCGCCGATGATCCAGGTGTGGGAGCCGCGGATCGTGGGAAGGATGTTGTAAACGCCGCGTTTGGCTTCGGCGGCAACCTTCGGCGAGGCGGGGCCGGAAAGTTCGTTGGTCGGTGCGCCGAAGGGGGCGCGCTGCGAGATCACGTTGACACAGCCGTCGTTTTCCTGCCAGCTTTCGTCCAGTACCAGCCCGCCGTCGGTGACGGTGTTTGTGCGGCCGAGGACCGGCGTGAGCGCACCGATGATCGGGTCGGCGCATTTGTTGTCCATCATGATGTGACCGTCGATTTTGCTGCGGACGGAGTCGTCAAAGACCAGCGAGAAGTAATAGACGTTCTTCAGCGTTGCGATGTCCTTGTTCATGGCGATCGCGTTGTCGGGCGTCATGTCATAGATCGCGGTGTCCGGGTCGGCCACGTCGCCGCTGGTCATGTGCGCCAGCATGACGGCGCGCAGCTCAAAGTAGCGCTTGGCCAGAGAGCGGATGCCGAGCGGCAGATATTTGATCTCGTCGATCTGCGCCTGCACAGCGTTCTTTGTGTCGCGGATGGCCTGCTTGCCGGAAAACAGCGAGGTGCCGTTATAGACCGCCGAAGCGCCGACGCAGGCGTGGATCCAGTCGCCTTTGCCGCCTTTGAACAGCTCGGAGAGGGAACCGTCGGTGGTGGCTTCCCGTTCGGCCGCGGAGCCATTGGCAAGAAGGCTGGTCAGCATGATGACGTTTCTGCCGCCGAGCGAATGGCCGATCAGGTTCACCTTGTGCTTGCTGTCCCATTTGTCCAGCAGGGCTTTGCCGGTGAAATCCTCGCCGTAGCGGTCGTGGCCGCAGGCTTCGGAATGGGCTTTGCCGTAATCCACCCGGGTGCCGGTCAGACGCGCGTAGGCTTCGCAGCAGCGATCCCAGACGCTGCCGGCAGCGTCCATGGTCGGCGCGGCGATGATGTA
This sequence comes from Oscillospiraceae bacterium, assembly GCA_902774035.1. Classification (GTDB taxonomy): domain Bacteria; phylum Bacillota; class Clostridia; order Oscillospirales; family Acutalibacteraceae; genus UBA6857. The sequence goes on from CACYHA010000012.1 coordinate 42,667, forward strand.
GCCCGCTTCGCGGTAGCCCTTGATGGCGTCGCCGTTGAACATGCCCCAATGCGGCATGCCCTGATAGGCGTTGAGGTCTGCGTCTTCGTTCCAGCCGAGAAAGCCGTGCAGCAGCACAAACGGATAGTTGGTCTTGTCGGCGCTGTGGTCTGCGTCAAAATGGATCTTTTTCTGCAGCCCGGAAAAGAGCGAAAGAAAGATGAACGCAGCAATCATAAACGCACTGACTCTGCGGATGAACCAGGTCATGTAATCGAAATGCATAGGAATCCCCTCTGTTTAAATGGCTTTTACTGTCCACTGTTTACTGTTCACTTCTCTAACGCATTGATCATTTCCATGATGTGCATCAGATAGGTCGGGCCGTCGAGCTGTGGGCGCACAAAGTCGCCGATGATCCACATGTGGGTGGCGTGGATGGTCGGCAGGATGTTGTAGACCCCGCGCTTTGCCTCGTGCGCGATCTTCGGCGAAGCGGGACCGGAAAGGTCGTTGGTCGGCGCACCGAAGGGGGCGCGCTGCGAAATGGTGTTGACCATACCGTCGTTCATCTGCCAGCTTTCGTCCAGCGCGATGCCGCCGTCCGTCACGGTGTTCGTGCGGCCGAGCACCGGGGTGAGCGCACCGATCACCGGATCGGCGACCGTGCGGTCCATCATGATGTGGCCGTCGACCTTACTGTAGGCCACGTCTTCAAAGACGGCGGAGAAGTAATAGATATCCTTGGCTGTGACGAGATCCTTGTTCATGGCGATCGCGTTGTCGGGCGTCATGTCGTAGATCGCGGTGTCGGGGTCGGCCACATTGCCGCTCGTCATGCTGGCGAGCGTTGCGGCGCGGACCTCCCAATAATCCTTGACCAGCGTGCGCACGCCGAGCGGCAGATACTTCGTTTCGTCAATCTGCTTTTGCAGGGCGTTCTTCGTGTCGCGGATGGCCTGCTTGCCGGAAAACAGCGAGGTGCCGTTATAGACCGCGGAGGCGCCCACACAGGCGTGGATCCAGTTGCCCTTGCCGCCGGTGAACAGGCCGGACAGCGAGCCGTCGGTCGTGGCGTCGCGCTCGGCTTTGGAGCCGGCGTCAAGCAGGCTCGCGAGCACAATGACGTCCTTGCCGGCTTGGGAGTGCCCGATCAGGTTGATTTTGTGGCTGCTATCCCATTTGTCCAGCATGGCCTTGCCGGTGTAATCCTCTCCGTACCGGTCGTGGCCGCAGGCTTCGGCGTGTGCTTTGCCGTAATCCACGCGGGTGCCGGTCAGCTTTGCGTAGACCTCGCAGGCGCGGTCCCAGTTGCTGCCGCCGGCGTCGACTGTCGGGGCAACGCAGAGGAAGCCCGCCTCGCGGTAGCCTCTCAGACAGTCGCCGTTGAACATGCCCCAATAGGGCATCCCCTTGTAGGCGCCGTTTTTGGCGTCTTCGTTCCAGCTCAGGAAGCCGTGCATCATCACAAAGGGATAGTTGGTCTTGTCGGCGCTGTGGTCGGCGTCAAAATGCGGGTGTTTCTGCAGCCCGGAAAACGGGATCAGCAAGACAAAGATCGTGAGAAAGAATGCGTTGAATTTGCGAACGAACCAGGTCATGTAGTCGAAATGCATGACAGTTTCCCCTCTCTCGGCAACCGATAGTATCATCGGCCGCCTTGTTTATTTTCAGTAAAATCCCACCGTAGAAGAAGCGGTGGGATCCTGCTGTTGTTCAAATTCGCTTTGCGCGTCAGATGGCGTTGATCATCTCGAACAGATCGACAAGGTAGTTCAGACCGTCCGTCTGCGGCTTGACAAAGTCGCCGATGGGCCACATGTGCGAGGCACGCACGGTGGGCAGAACATTGTAGACGCCGGGCTTGATCTGCTTCGCGGTCGCCGCGCTGGGGCCGGCGGTCAGATTGTTGACCGGGGCGCCGAGGGGCGCGATCTGAGAGATCACGTTGGCGCAGCCGTCGTTGGCCTGCCATTTTTCGTCGAGCACCAGACCGCCTTCGGTCACGGTGTTCGTGCGGGCGATGATCGGCGTCAGGCCGCCGATGACCGGGTCGGCAACGGAGTTGTCGGTGACGATGTGGCCGTCCGCAGCCTTTTTCGTGTCGTCCTGCACGTGAGAGATGTAATACACGCTCTTCACGGTGGCGATCTCCTTGTTCATGGCAACGGCGTTATCGGGCTGCATATCATAGATCGCGGTGTCGGGATCCGCGATATCGCCGCTCGTGATGTTCTCCAGAACCTTGACCATGCCGTCCAGAATGCCGTAAACGACCTTGCGGCTGCCGAAACGCAGGAACTTATACTGATTGAGCTGGCTCTTGAGATATTCGCCGGAATCATGCACGGCCTGGTGGTTGACAAACAGCGTGGTGCCGTTATACACCGCGGCAAGGCCGGTGCAGGTGTGGATCCAGGCAGCTTTGCCGCCGGTGAAGAGACCGGAGATGGATCCGTCCTTGGTGGCCTTCTTTTCGGCCTTGGAGCCTTCCGCCATCAGGGAGGTGAACAGGATCACATCTTTGCCGGCAAGGGAGTGACCGATAAGGTTGATCTTGTGCTTCTTGTCGAATTTTTCCAGCATGGCTTTGCCGGTGTAGTCCTCGCCGTAGCGCTCATGGCCGCAGGCCTCGGAATGGGCCTTGCCGTAGTCCACACGGGTGCCGGTCAGCTTTGCGTAAAGTTCGCAGGCGCGGTGCCAGTTGCTGCCTGCCGGGTCAAGCATCGGCGCAACGCAGGTGTAGCCCGCTTCGCGGTAGCCGGCAAGGGCGTCGCCGTTGAGCATGCCCCAATACTGCATGCCCTTGTAAGCGTTGTTCGGCGCGTCTTCGTTCCAGCTCTGGAACCCGTGGATCATCACGAAGGGATAGTTGGTCTTGTCAGCAGAATGGTCTGCCTCAAAGTGCAGCGGCTTTTTGAGCTGGGAAAGCGGAATCAGCAGCACAAAGACCGCGAGGATGAATGCATTGAACTTGCGGATAAACCAGGTCAGATAATCAAAATGCATGAAAAACGACTCCTTTCATCGTCTCAGGATACATAAATTATAACAAACCGTTCACGAAAAAGCAATACATTACAATATAAAATCAAGAAAAATTCGGTTTTTCCGCAAAAACACTTGAAAAAGTTGAAACAATCCTATATAATTACCATGTATATTAATGTAGCGGCAATTTACCCTTTTTGTGCAGAAAAACGCATGATTTTGATTTGTCCGCTGAAAACCGCATAGTGAGAGGAAAAGAAAAGAGGGAACGATTTTGGCAGCGGATCTTCATTGTCACACAAAATTATCCGACGGCGCGCTGGGCATCGACGACTTGCTCATCCTCGCCAAAAACAGCGGCATCACCACCCTTGCGATCACCGACCACGACTGTCTGGCCGGTGTGGTGCGCGCGCAGATCATCGGCGAACGCTACGGGATCACGGTGGTCCCCGGCGTTGAATTTTCCTGCACGGACAAAGCGCGCGGCCGCAAGGCGCACATGCTGTGCTATTTGCCGGACAAGCCCGAGCGGCTTGAGGGACTTTGCAAACGCAATTCCAACACCCGCAAGACCGCGGGCAGGATCATGGCGATGAAAGCGGCAAAGAAATACCCCATTTCTCTGGAGTTCATCGTGAAATGCGCGGCCGGCTCCACAAACATCTTCAAGCAGCACATCATGCAGGCGCTGATGGAGTGCGGCTATACCACAACGATCTTCGGCGAGCTGTTCGATTCCCTGTTCAAAAAAGGCAGCCCCGACTCCATCCTTGTGGAAGCGACCTATCCCACGCCGCAGGAAACGCTGGAGGCGATCCATGACGCCGGCGGCATCGCCGTGCTTGCCCATCCGGGCTTTTACGACAACTTTGAGCTGCTTGACGAGCTGATCGAGCTCGGCCTTGACGGCGTTGAGGTCTGGCACCCGGAGAACACCCCCGAGCAGCAGGAAAAGCTGAAAAAGATCGCCAAAAAGCATCACCTGCTTATGACCGGCGGCAGCGATTTCCACGGCGCGTTCAACGCGAAGCCCACCAAGCTGGGCGATTGCGGCCCGGACGAGGACGCCGTCGCCGCCCTGTTCAGCTTCAAGGCCAGACAGCGCCGCAAACAAAGAAAGGCCGAACCGCAGAAGGCTGCGGTGCAGGCGGATCAGTAACACGAGAATTATTCAACGAAAAGAGTTTCGATTATGGCAGAAAACGACGTAAAGATTTATCAGAGCAAGGCGCAGCGCCTGGGTGTGCGTGTCAATTTGAACGACGATTTCGACAACGTGAACCGGCAGCGCTCCAACGGCAATCTGGAAAAAGCGCGGGCGCTTGGCGAACGGCTTTCCCGGCTCACGCCGTCCATGGACAGCGACGGCCTGCAGGTCAATCTGCAGGACATGCTGCCGAAAAAATATCTTTCGCAGGACATCCTTTACCAGATCAAGGTGCTGCTCGTGTTTGAGGCGGAGGCGCTGCTGGAGCTGGAGATCCCGGTGCCGGTGCTTGCCACCACGGCGATCAACAGCCTGCATGACGCCCTGCGTGAAAGCGCTCCGGGGTTCCATAAGAACATCTCCGACGGCGCAGCCTTCACCTTCTATTTTCTGGCGATGAAAAAGAGCGGCGACATTTCACAGAACATCGGCGAAGCCTTCGCCATGCTGTGCAACGTCAAAAACAAAGAGGGCTTTGTGGAAGCCGGACGCAGCGTTTGGAACCTTGCGGCCAGCGTGATCCAGAAGGAGATCCGCAAAGCGGAGTTCGATCTGGAAAAATAAAAAAGATAATACAACGAAAAGCGGCGATTTGCGGGCGGCACATGGCGCTCACGGCTCGCTCTTTTCTTGCAAAAAGGGGAATTTTTATGAAAGTGAAAGACATCATCGACATTCTGAACGCCGAGATTATCTGCCGCGACGATCTGCTGGACACCGAAGTCCAGACCGCCTGCGGCAGCGACATGATGAGTGATGTGCTCGCGTTTGTGAAGGAACAGGGAGTTTTGCTGACGGGGCTTGTGAATCCGCAGGTCGTTCGCACGGCCGAAATGATGGATATGCACTGCATCGTCTTTGTGCGCGGTAAGCGGCCGAGCATCGACATCATCCACCTGGCTGAGGACCGCGACATGGTGATGCTTGCAACAAAAATGGAAATGTTCACTTCCTGCGGGCGGCTGTATGACGCCGGCCTGAGGGGAGGCATTGAAAAATAATGGATTCCATCAAGCTGCATTATGACATCTCCGCAACGGATTTTACCCGGGCGGGCGCGGCCTCCGGCGATGTGAAGCGCACGCTCAAGGCGCTCGGCGTTTCGCCGGCAACGATCCGCAATGTGGCTGTCGCCATGTATGAGGGCGAGATCAACATGGTCATTCACGGGGGCGGCGGCGTGATCGATGTGGAGATCACCGAGGACGCCATCCGGATGGTGCTTGCCGATCAGGGCCCGGGCATCGAAAACGTGGAGCTTGCCATGAAGGAGGGTTATTCCACTGCGCCCGACAATATCCGCGCCCTCGGGTTCGGCGCCGGCATGGGCCTGCCGAACATCAAAAAGTACACAGACGAGTTCCAGCTCGATACCGCGCTGGGTGTCGGCACGACGCTGACGCTGAAGGTGTTTATGAAGTAAAAAGGGGACACTGTCCACTGACTACTGATCATAATTCTCCCAAGGAGATCCAATATGGAAAACGTATTTCACTCCGTGCGGCTCGACGACGAAAAGTGCAAGGGCTGCACCAACTGTATCAAACGCTGCCCCACGCAGGCCATCCGCGTGCGCGGCAAAAAAGCATATATCATTTCCGACCGCTGCATCGACTGCGGCGAGTGCATCCGCGTCTGTCCGCACAACGCAAAGTATGCGGTCAGCGAGAGCTTCAACGAGCTGCTGAAGTATTCATACCGCATCGCGCTTCCGGCGCCCTCGCTCTACGGGCAGTTCAACAACCTCGACAACGTGGATTATGTGCTCAACGGGCTGAAGAAAATGGGCTTTGACGATGTGGTCGAGGTCAGCAAGGGCGCGGAGTTTATCAGCGACGCCACGCGCAAGATGATCGAGGCCGGCGTGCTGAAAACGCCGGTGATCTCTTCGGCCTGCCCGGCGGTGCTGCGCCTGATCCGCACCCGGTTCCCGAATCTGATCGGCAACATTCTGCCGCTGTTCACGCCGCTGGATTTCACGGCGAAGCTGGCGCGGGAACGCGCCATGCAGGAGACCGGGCTGCCCTCGGAAAAGATCGGCATCTTCTTCATCACGCCGTGCCCGGCCAAGCGCACCGAGATCAAGACCCCGCTGTGCTTTGAGGATCAGAACATCGACGGCGCGATCGCCATCAAGGACATTTACCCCGTGCTGGTGCAGACCATGGACAAGCTGCAGCCCGAAGAGCTGGAGCCGCTCAACGATTCCGGCATCATCGGCGTCGGCTGGGCCAGCAGCGGCGGTGAGGCGGCCGGTCTGCTCAAGGAGCGCTATCTTGCGGCGGACGGAATCGAAAACATCACAAAGGTGCTTGAGGAACTGGAAGACGAAAAGCTCAACGATCTCGATTTCATTGAGCTGAACTGCTGCACCGGCGGCTGCGTCGGCGGCGTGCTGACAGTGGAAAATCCCTATGTTGCGAAGGCACGTATCCAGCGTCTGCGCAAGTTTATGCCGGTTTCCTGCAACAGTCTGCCCAAGGATTTTGACCTGGACGAGTTGAGCTGGACGAAGGAGCTGCTGCCCTCGCCGGCGATGAAGCTGGCCGACAACGTGCTCAAGGCCATGCGCCTGATGACGGAGCTGAAGGCCATCGAGGCCTCGCTGCCCGGTCTGGACTGCGGCATCTGCGGCGCGCCGTCCTGCCACGCGCTGGCCGACGACATCGTGCGCGGCTATGCTGAGCGCAGCGACTGCGTGTTTTCGGCGCTGCGCAAGGCGAGCGACGGCGACGAGTGGCTGCCGGCGCCCTTCCGTGAACGGGCAGCCGTCCATCCGTTCCCGGAGAAAGGCGACGGCTACGCCCACGATTTTGCGCATACGTTTTTGAAACATACCGACCCTAAGGATGAAAACAAGGAAAAGGGTGAACCGACATGACCGTGCAAGCGATGATGGAACAGTTGGATCTGCGGCTTTTGACCGGGGGCGACCTTTCGCGCGAGGTCACGGGCTGCTACTGCGGCGACCTGCTTTCGTGGGTGATGGGCAAGGCGCAGGAGGGCGATTGCTGGCTGACCGTGATGGGCAACATCAACGCCGTCGCCGTGGCTGTGCTGACGGACTGCGCGTGCATCGTTCTGACGGAAAACGCCGCGCTGGATGAAAACGCAAAGGCGCGCGCCGAACAGCAGGGCGTCACGATCCTCACCACGGCGGAGAGCGCCTATCAAATCGCGGTGAAGCTTTCGGCGGTGATCGCGTGAAGCTGTTTTACGATTTTCATATCCATTCGTGCCTGTCTCCCTGCGGCGACAACGAGATGACGCCCTTCAATCTGGTCAACGCGGCGAAGCTGTTCGGCTATGATATCATCGCCCTGACCGACCACAACTCCTGCCGCAACTGCCGCGCCGCGGTGCGGGCGGGCGAACAGGCGGGCATCACCGTTGTGCCGGGGATGGAGCTTTGCACGAGCGAGGAGATCCATGTGATCTGCCTGTTTCCGGACTGCGGCCGCGCCGAAGCGTTCAGCGCGCTTGTGCGCGAAAACATCCCGCCGGTGAAGAACCGCACGGAGATCTTCGGCGATCAGCTTGTGATGGACAGCGAGGACACCGTGCTGGGTACGGAGGAGCTGCTGCTGAACACGGCGAGCTTTTTTTCCGTGGACGAGGTGCCGGCGCTGGTCAAAGACTACGGCGGCGTGTGCTTCCCGGCGCACATCGACCGCGCGTCCTACAGCCTGATCTCTTCCCTCGGCGATTTCCCCGCGGACCTTGCCGTGAACGCCTTTGAACTGACCCCGAACGCGGACGCCGAAAGCTATCTTGCAAAGTATCCCGCCGCGCGCGGCAAGCTCATTCTGCGCGATTCAGACGCGCATTATCTCGAAAACCTGCTTCTGCCGGCGCACACGCTCAATCTCCCGGCCTGCTCGGCACAGGCGGTGATCGATTATATCCGCAACCGGCACACCCGCTCTGAAACGGAGGACGGACAATGTATCAATGGATCCTTTTGAGCGCAGCAAGTCTGCTGCTGCCGCTGCTCATGCTCATTTTCGGCTATCGATATTCCGCAAAAGTGCCGAAATCCATGAAGAGCGGCTACCGTACCCGGCGCTCGATGCTGAGCCGGGAAACCTGGGTCTATGCCCATCGCAAGCTCGGCAAGATCTGGAAACCCCTGGGGTGGATCACCTTCCTCGTCAGCGCCGCCTTTCCGATGTTTCTTCTCAACATGGATGAGGACGAAGCGGGCATGGCGCTGAGCGTACTCTGCATTGTTCAGACAATCCCGTTCGTCGCCTCGATCATTCCCGTGGAACGTGCGCTCAAAATGAATTTTGACGAAAACGGCGTTCCGAACGACGCCGAAACGCTCCTTGCGTGCCGGGAGGATGAAGATTCGCCGCCTTTGTCTTGACAAATTTTCGTTTTTGCGATATACTACGTTCGTCGTTAGCGGCGCCGCATATCTAACAACGAATCACTATTTTTAATTACTAAATAGCGGGGTGTAGCGCAGCCTCTGCGCGCTTGCTTTGGGCATTTTTGCCGAAGCGCGTCCGGCGGACGAAGAAGCGAGGCAAAAATGGCGCAGCGGTCGAAATTGTGCGCCGCACCAAGGCGCAGACAATTTCGGGCACCGCAAGAGGGCGAGCAAAGCAAGCGCCCAAACAAATACGTACAACAAAAAATAACGGGGTGTAGCGCAGTTGGTAGCGCGCTTGCTTTGGGAGCAAGATGCCGGGTGTTCGAGTCACCTCACTCCGACCAGAAAGCAGGTTCTTTTGCCTGCTTTTTTGTATTCTACGGCCGGTTGAGTTTTTTTCAAGAAACAGGTTATTGCTTTGCGGCGGGTTCTGCGTTATGATATCATCAGACGGCGCCGTCAAAAACTTGTGAGGTGATACCATGCAAATCTATTTCAGCGAAAATGTGAAACGCTTTCGAAAAGCGCGGGATCTGACGCAGGAGGCGCTGGCCGAAGCGCTTGGCGTTTCTTTTCAGACGGTCAGCAAATGGGAGCGCGGAGAAAGCTACCCCGATCTTTCGTTTCTCCCTGTGATTGCGGATTACTTTTCGGTCTCAACCGACACGCTGCTCGGCATAGACAAACTGAAAAACGAGGAAGAGATTCAGGCGATTTGCGAAAAATATGACAAGCGGAACTACAAGGGCACCGACGGCGCTTTCGGGTTTATGTCGGAAGCCTATAAAGAGCACCCGAACGATTTCCGCATTGCCGTGCGGTACATGGCGGAGCTCATCAAGGATCTCGATGTGAAAAAAGACCCCAACGCGCACAAAAAGGAGATCATCGGCATCTTTCGCCGGATCCGGGATCACTGCGTCAACGACAGGATCCGTATCCGGGCGAAGTTTTTGATCATTCACTACTATACTACGTTTATCGAACACGGCGTAGACAGCGAAACAACCATGGAGGACATCCTCAAAATCATAGATACCATGCCGCGGCTGACCGACACAAAGGAGATGCTGATGAGCTACATCCCCTTTTCCAAAGAGGAGCTGCAGGCGGGCTGCCGCGATCTGATCGAAGAGCTGTTGATAACCCTTGACAACACCATGATCCGCTACACGATGTATAAATTTCGAACGGGGAAGCGCACGGGATATGAATTCACAGACGAAGAGATTCGGCATTCGATTGCGGGCATTGAACAGATGAATGCGATCTATGACATGTTCTATCCCGACGGGAATTACGGCAAAAGCTGGAGGTATGTGATTTACAACTACGGGCACCTCGGCCATTTTTACCATCAGATCGGCAACGACGCAAAGGCGCTTGCGAATCTGAAAACATGTGCCGAGCTTTCAAAGCGCTTTGACACGATGCCGAACATCACGCAGCGGCACGGATTGTTTTTTGAGGGGCAGACGCTCGACAAACAAAAAGAGGTCAACGTATATCTGGACACCAGTGTGTGTATGCAGATGACAAATAACATGATGAACAATTATCCGCTGTCCGATGCCTTCAAGGCGATGCCGGAATTTCAGCAGATCATAGACATTATGAAGTAAAGGGCAGATGCAGGGGCTGTTGCATTTCGCGAAAAACGTCAAAGCAAATAAAAGAAAAAGCGCTTTCCACAGAGTGATTCTGTGATTTCAGCGTTTTCTTTTCTTTGTGTTTTTTCTAAAAAGTAAGATTTTTTGCTTTGACTCGACGTTTTTTCGCCCTCGGCGTACTTTTGTACAGCCTTCGGTCGAAGAAAACGCCGTTTTCATCTAAATGCAACAGCCCCTTGTGTGTTGCTCGGTTTTATGTTTTATTCTTCCGCTTGCGCACAAAATACCGCGCCAGCCCGATCAAAAGCAACGCAAACACGGCGTACATCAGCAGCGTTTTGCACAGCGTGACCGCGCCGAAGACCGCACCGGTCTGCGGCGTCAGGCAGGCGGGATCGCGCAGCATCAAAAATGT